>JBHENG010000052.1:0-15679 GCA_046262195.1 Pyrinomonadaceae bacterium
ATTTTCAATGCCGCGGCAAAAGCCCATCTCCTTGATCATTTCAAGGTCGTACATCGTGCGTTGATGCAGCCGCTGGGCCTCAACTATCTTGCCTTCGCTGACAAGAAACTCTTCGTGCTCGTCCAGTTCTTTTCTTATAGTCTGGACCGCCCGTTTGATCACCGGCTTCGACATCACATAGTGGGTTTTCGGATAGATCGGCAGCCGCGTCTCATGTTTTCTAATGACCTCGCCGAGCAGCGGGTCGATGGTGTAGATAGCGTCGATCTCGTCACCCCAAAACTCGATCCTGTAGGCCTGGTCCTGGTAACTCGGAAACAGCTCGATGACATCGCCGCGTACACGGAAAACACCGCGGTCGAAGTCAATGTTCACGCGCTCATACTGGAGTTCGACAAGCCGCTGCAGAAATTCGTCACGCTTTATCTTCTGTCCCGGCTCGACGAACATCAGCATCCCGTAATATGCGTCCGGGTCGCCCAGACCGTAAATACACGACACCGACGCCACGACTATTACGTCGCTGCGTTCGAACAAAGAACGCGTCGCCGACAGTCTCAGCCTGTCGATCTCGTCGTTGATGGTTGCCTCTTTTTCTATGTAAAGGTCGGACGCGGGAACGTATGCCTCAGGCTGGTAATAGTCGTAGTACGAAACGAAATACTCAACTGAGTTGTCGGGAAAAAATGTCTTGAACTCCTGGTACAGCTGGGCGGCGAGCGTCTTGTTGTGGGCAAGGACAAGTGTGGGCCGCTGCGTTTCCTGGATAACGTTAGCGATCGTAAACGTCTTGCCGCTGCCCGTTATCCCGAGCAGTACCTGGTCTTTTGTACCGCCGTTTATGCCATCAACGAGTTGTTTGATAGCCTCTGGCTGGTCGCCTTTTGGGGTATTTTCAGAAATGAGACGAAATTGCACCCTTTAATTTTAGTTCAAAGGATGCAAATTCTAAAATGCGTGAGGACCGCGGCAAGCCCACCGAAAGGGCGACGTTTTACGTCAAAGTGTTACCGATATCTGCTTTTATAGGTTTCTGCCATCGGGCGTGCCTTTTCGCAGTCGCCTCTTTGTGACGCGATCAGGATCTCGAGAATTGCCTGCATACGGCTTGTGTCTTTAGCACGTTTAGCGGCTTCACGCTCGGTTTGCGACCACGCCAGGACATCGCGGCAACCGCTCGAATCCATGACGACCCGCGGGTTTCGCTGCAGCTCCTGCTGGATCTCACCGATACGGTTTTCTACATCCGCTCGATCAACAGCTTGAGGTGCAAGCCTGAGATAGTTGTTCGCATGAGTTACAGCGGGGATCAGTTGATCGTCCGCCTCGTACACAAGAGAAAGATTGAAATTAAGGTTTGGCGAGCTGGGGGCGATCTGATTTGCTTGCTGCAGCATCATCAACGCACCGCTGATATTCTGTTGCTGGACCATTGTTTTCGCTTGTGTGAAATAGCCCCCAAGCGACGAGCCTGCGGCTCCAAAATCGAGATCTTTCAACAGGCTCGGCAGCATTGCCAAGCTGAAAGCGCGAATGATCTCACGTGGGTCGGCTGCTGACGCGGAAAATGTTCGGCCGCCCGTCATTTTTGCCAAATTGCCAAGATCGCCCTGCGCCTGCTGATTATTGCCCACGTCGAACCCGATGGTGCTGACCGGAATATTGCTCGATCGGATCGAAGCCGCTGCCTTGGCTTGCTCGTCGCGGCACGAATCGCCGCCATCGCTCATCAACACGACCGTTCGTTGCTTGCCGCGGCCGTTCTTTTGAGCGTAATCGACAGCCTCGGCGGTGGATACATACATCGGTGTTCCGCCGCCGGGTCGCAGCCCGTCGATCGCAGCTAACAATACATTAACATCGGTTGTGAAAGCGGCGGCAACTCGCATTGCCCCGCCGCCGCAACTTCCATCGAAATGAAGGATGGCGATCTCTGTTGTCTTGCTGACCTGACGCGCCGCGCGCCGTGCGGCTTCTTTCGCCTGGAATATCTTATTGTTGTCCGCCATGCTGCCTGACGTGTCAATCAGAAGGGCGATTGACGCCGCGATCTCGGGTTTCTTTCGTGTTGCTATAGCATTCAGGCGTTGACGTATCGCCTCCATATTTTGCCTGGACATGCATTTGGGAGCCTCGTCATTTGCCTTGACGAGAAGATCCATCGCCTGTTTAACAGTAAGGCTAACGCTGTTCCAGTCCACCGGATCGGTCGTCGAAGCGGATTCTGCCTTCGCATGCAAGGCTTCGGCTTGCCTTATCCAATCGAGGGCATTTCTTTCTCGCATTTGCAAGTCCGCGAGGATCGGGTCGTTTGTTTTCAGCCAGTCAATAATGTAATCCTCGCGAGGAGCAATGGCCTTTATCTGGCTGAGAAGCACAGCCGCTTCTTTGTAATCGCATCGCTCGGTCGCACGCTGAACCTGCTCGGTCAGTTCCGTGAAACTCTGCCTTTTCTCCAGTTCCTTCAGCAGCTTGTTTACGTTGTCAGCGATACACTGCGGCAGGTTTCTCACACCCGATGCACGACGAAGGGAACTAACGGCACCCTTTACATCTTTTTGCTTGATAGCCTCAAGGCCGGGTTCCAAAAACTGACGGGCCTCGCGTTGAGCTTCAGCCTGCTGCCGCAGCCGTTCCACGAATTCGGCCGTAAATGCCCCCGGACTGACCTGTCTGACCTGCTCAGCGAGTCGATAGGCTGCCTCAAACTCGCACTTACCGGCATTTGCTGAAACATCGTTGATCGCCTGCTGTATTGCTCGGTCGAGTTCGGTCTGGGCGGCCCCAAGGTCGGTAAACAGTGCCGGCGACACATTCGCGCAGTCCTGCTGTGCCTGCTTTAATTTTTGCGATGCTTCTACAAGCCGCTTGGCGGCGATTGCGGCCCGGATCTCGTTCAAAAGCTGTCGGCACAAACGTTCGGTCTCGGGACTGACCGGTTTGCCGCGGCCATATTCCCCTCGCAGCTTTTTGGTTTCGGCGATCATGCATGGAAATGGCGCCGCGATCCCGTCGATCTGGGCTAGGATCCTTTCGGCCTCGTCATAGTTCCGCGCCCGGTCCTCGACGACAAGTTTCTCAACTAGTGCTCTGATCTGTTCCTCAGCCCTATATCCTCTTTCGATATCCGGGAGATTTTTCACGATCCAGGGATGCCGGGGATACTGGCGTTGAATGACAATCGCGGCATCGTAAGCCCCTCGATAGTCACAGCTCGAGGCAATGTCGCGCCATTTATTCCTAGCGGTCCCCAGATCGAACGATATCCGGGTCGATATCTCGGTCCACCGCTTTTCGACGGCACTCGTGTCGCAGAGAGGCTTTACCGCCGCGATGATGCTGGTTGCCCCTTCAAGGTCGCCGATGTCAAGTGCCTCGTTGATCTTTTTGATCTGCGAGGCGCAATCAAGCCGCTCTTCACATTGTTTGATCTTTGACTCCGAGTTAAGTAGAGTCTGCAGCCCAAGCCCGGCAAAGGTAACGCTGCCGACAATGTCGTCAAGCACGTCGTCGCGTGACTTTATCAAACAGAGGGCAGAGCGATACTGGCTAACGATCGTACTCGCTTCAGTTGTCAGGGCGGCCACTGTCGGTATTTTGTTGGCTATTTCAACGGGCGCCATGCCCGCGGAAGCACCGGTACGCAGGGCTTCGACGCGGACGTTCAGGGCCTCTAATTGCTTATCGGTAGCGGGCGGAATAGTACTGCTTGGATGCTCCCTTCGAAGTTTCAGATAGTCACCGAAAAGGGCGAAAGACAGATCAGAGATCTCCCGCTCGAGGGTCGACATCACGTCGTAGTCCTTCATCGCGTCCTTGAACGCCTGGTTGACCTTATCTTCCTGCTCCTTGACGCTCTTCACCATATCTACGGCCTTCAGGATCTCGAGCATTTCCTTTTGGGATTCGGCTTGCAGCCGCTTTAGTTCGTCGTTCTGCTTCCGGGCCTCTTTGACGGGATCGGCAAGATCCTTGATCAATTGCTGCAGACGGGTGGTCCCCTCTCGTATCCTTCGTACGTCGTCCGCAGACGAACATTTGTCAGTCAGGGCAACTAATTCGTCGGTGAGAGTCGTAGCTTCCTTCTCCTTGTCCCGCACAGTCTTTGCAATCGCGTCGAGTTGCTGGCCTGCCTTTGCAGCGTCTTTGCAATACTGTTCGACGCGGTCGACAGCCGGCTTAAGCTTTTTCAATTCGGCGATCAGTCGACGCGATTCCGTTTCAGCCTTTTCAACGGCCTGGACATTATTTTTGAGCGACGACTGTTTTTTCACAAACTCAGCCTTCTTTGCCTCAGCGGCGGCTAGCCGGTCGGTGAAGGCTTTCAGCCTTTTCTCCCATTCTTCCAGCGAGATTCCGCCCGTGCCTGGTGGAATGTTCGGGTCCGCGTCCGCCGGGTTATCCGCCGTGCGGGTCATCG
Source organism: Pyrinomonadaceae bacterium (assembly GCA_046262195.1). Classification (GTDB taxonomy): domain Bacteria; phylum Acidobacteriota; class Blastocatellia; order Pyrinomonadales; family Pyrinomonadaceae; genus OLB17. The sequence goes on from JBHENG010000052.1 coordinate 4,421, forward strand.
TCATATTCCATATGGCATCGGCGCCCGTAAGAAAACTGGCGGGTATAGTGTCCGATTTATTCTCAAATCCCTTTAGAGTTACTTTCACACCAAGACCTGCTCGGGCGATCGCAACTCTGCCCTGAGGAGTGTTTGAGATCACAACGGCGGTCTTGCCCTGGCCGTCTGTTAATGGGGCGTTAATGGTTTCGCCATTATTGAGACGGAGTGTGACGGTGGCGCCGGCGAGCGGGCGTAGCTCCCCACGCAGGGTTTCATTAACGTCAATGGTGACGGTCAGATCTGCGACATCGCACTCACCGTACGAGACCTCGGTTACCGATACAGGGCCAACCAGGCGATAGATCGTTGGTGCACCGTTCTTCTGTTTGATCGGATCTTTTGACGCACCGCTCAAGTACAGCTCACCTCGAACTATGCTTTCCTCATTATCTTTACTTTCGATAATGGCCCTGCTTCCCATGGATCCCGGACCCACGACGTGTGCCACGTGATTAGCAGAGCCAAAAACTACAATATCGCCGGCTTGGAAACCGCTGCTAACCACGCGCGCAAAGCGCTGCACAATATCGGCAAAGAAAGTGGATGCCGGAAAATACGTATTTCCCGTTCGCCAATGCCTGTCCATTACCAGTCCGGCACAGTTTTGCTTGAATGTAGCAGAGTTTGGAACTACCTGATAGTAGCCTCTGTAATATTTTTCGTCCGATACCTCTGAAATGGCGGGGTCAAAGCTCGGCGCCTCCCGTAATGGCCGGCGCAGAGCCATGACAAAATCTTTTTGCTGTCCGTCGACACCTGTTCCGGTAATACGAAAGGATTTCTGACACTCCTGTGCGAGCGCGGGCAATGAGACAGCTAGAGCCAACACCGTCAGCACCAGCATGTTATAGCTTCTTCTCATTGGATCTCGGGTCACCCCTGCGGACAAAATTATTGCGGCGGCAGGACTCCGCGACCGGGAGCACCTTGCTGCTGCCCGGCAGGCGCAAGCCGCGCTTTGATCCTTTTGAACTCCTCACTATCCACCCGAAACTCGCGGCCGTCCGCCGGGAAGCTTTCGAGGTAATCCATCAGGTAATTGGCTCGATCGAGCAGTGGCGGGTGGGTGCTGAGGAATTTTGGTGTCTGTTTTCCGCCGGCTTTACTCATTTTCAAAAAGAAGGACGACGCATCCAGAGGTGAATAGCCCGCATTGAACATAAGATGCGCTCCGTAGTGATCGGCCTCTTTTTCTTCGAACCGGCTGTAGGCACGACTGAATAAGGTAAGGCCAATATTCGCCCCCAGCTGACCGAGTATCTGGGCAGTGGCGTTTTGCGGATTAATAGCCCGAAGTACAGCATTTGCGACACTCTGTGCATGATAATTCTTGATCACGGCGCGTGCCTGATGATGTCCGTAGTTGTGGGCGAGCTCGTGTGACAGCACCCCTGCAAGCTGAGCTTCATTCTCGGCAAACGCGAGAAGCCCGGTGTATACAATTATGTGCCCGGGCGGGGTTACGGCGTTGATATCGGCGGAATTAACCAAAGTGACCCTGTTGTTAAATGACGAACCAGGCGACTTGCTGATGATTCGCGTCACGAGTTTTTCCAGATAAGTTTGGATCTCGGGATCATTGACCTTGACCGCGTTGTTTGTCAGAGCGGCGAACCCGTTAGCTCCTAGCAGCAATTCGAAATCGGGTGTGACTTGAAAAGCAACCTCGTTTCGAAAAGTTTGAGGATTATACTGCTCGATCCGCGACTCTTTTGACTGATAATAATTTGCCTGGCGATTCCAGTTTGTCAGGAATGCCTGCTGGCTCATCTGCAGGATCTGGGTTATCTGTGCCACGGTCGGCTGATCAACATTAGGCAGCGCCGCCTTCAGCGATTTGTTCGTCTCGGCATACTGCATCGAGTTGTAATAGGCATAACCGCGAAAATAGGCGAGTCGTCCATTGGCCGGAAACTTCGTCAGTCCGTCAGACGCTGTCTTGATACATTCATCGTAATCCTTCGAGAAACCGAAATAAGCTTGAAATAAATAAGTATTTACGAGCAATTCAAGGCACCTCTCACAGTTGGGCGTTTCTTTTAGAAGCTTTTTGAGCTGATTCTCAGATTCGTCCAGATTCTTTTTAGCAGCCTTTTTCTGTTTTTCGTCTTTTGTGCTGAGAAATTCAACACCTTGTTGTTTGGCCTGCTGAATCGAACCTTCGATCTGCGTGAGCGCCGCCTGAGCGAACCCACTTTGCACCCCGTTCAAAAGCAACCCGATCAGTAATAAAACACACGCAATGCTTACACGATTCATCTTCATACCTCCGGTCATAAGCTTTGGCCTCACGGCGCATCCAAGGCTGCCCGTTTGATCCCTTCATCTTAGCTTGCAATAAAGTTAAGTTTCAGCAGCCGTTCTGGATCTCCGCTGTCAGCTGGTCTTGGGGTGAAGCGCCATTTTTCTCGCTGACGATCCAGGTCGCCTTTTCAGATAACCGTCTCCCACTGGCCGACATTACGATATTCGCGGTAACGCGCCAGCCCGCGCGTACACGCGCGGCCGTCACCGCATTCACTCTGTTTATGCGGCACGCCGCTGTATTGTTTCGCAAGATCGACCGGACCCTTGCTATTGCCTGAGCCTGGGTCAGCTCGGCGGCTGACGCGGCTGAGACAAACAGCAGCATGACCGCCGCACATAAGACGCAAATTACCGGCCGACAAGTTATTCTCTTCATATTTGTCTCCTAAGGAGCATAATTGTTGTCTAAAAAGACAGAGCCAGTCAATCACTGCATAATGGGTCGAGACGGTGAGGGCAAAGCTCACCGCGCGACCACACCGGTCAGGGAAGTAGAGGAAATTGTTGCCATTCCGGGAATGTAACGGGTGCTCGCCGCCGGGCTATCAACGCCTCACTGCCTCGACGTATCCATCCCTCTTCGCGGGATCGCAGCCGCGTCCGTAGCAATATGTCAGGCCATGGCGAGCCGGGTTGTTCGAGTCGATGGGTGCCAAAACAGCTTCACCCTCATTTCCCCGGTTGTCTCTCCACGTAAAGTACAGAGTGTTCCCACGGACGACTCCAGAAAAATTTCCCGGTCCGCCGGTCCAGCTGCCTGTGACACGGTCTCCGTTTTGTTGAATCGTAATCACCGCCCACGCGTACGCGTCATACGTACCGGCGAAGTTCGCGGTGGGCGGCGTACCCCCTTTTACGCCGGAAATGCAGCATGTGAGCCCGCTTTCCGCAGGCGGCACGGTATTTTTGAGCCAGCATTTGGCCGGCCACTGCTGCCATGGTTTGGTGTACGTATAGGCCTTGCAATTACCGTCCGCCGCACAGGCGTTCCGGCAGACCTCATGATTAGACTGCTGTATCTCAAACGACTTGTAGTCGCCGAATCTCCGGTCGGTGTCATATTCAACCGAAAAAGTGGCCTGGCTCTCGACTGTGGGAGCGTTAAACGTAAAGGCAAACAGCGCGAGGCTCGCTGCGCAGCCCGCGAGGAGCAGAGTGTATTTCTTCAAGATGTCTGTCATGGTTCCTCCAAAGCAAAGTCGGCTTCAAACAGATGTATACTTGACTTCTCCACCCGGGAAGTAACGAAAAAAGACGAAATTTTACGAAATTTGCGGCCCCGCTCGATTTTCCCGAAACTTGCCGGTTAAGTTATGATGAGTTGCTCCCAGAACAGCCCGATTATGAATTCGCCCGAAAGGCAGATCTATCGCTTTGAGAATGTCGAGGTGGATGTCGTCCGCGGTGCCGTCGAGCGGAGCGGCAAGGATCTGCGTCTGCGGCAAAAGACATTCCAGGTGTTGCTCTTTTTGATCGAGAACCGCGATCGGGCTCTCTCAAAGGACCAGATAATTAAAGACGTGTGGCAGGACACTGCCGTTGTTGATGACGTGCTGGTTCAGAGCATCAAGGACATCCGCCGCGCTCTCGGCGACGATCCGCACCGTCCTCGCCTGATCAGAACGATTCCGAAACTCGGATATCGCTTTATCGGAGAGTTGTCTGACCCCTCGGAGGTCACCAAAACACCCGAGCATCAATCCAACCGGCGCCAAGGTACTTTCGCGTGGGCGCGATTGATGAAGCAGCACCGGATTATGCTCGTGGCAGCTATTTTGATCGTCGTCCTTTCCCTTTCGTTTTTCTTCATTCAAGCGCTTCGCCGTCCTAACACGGAGGTCCGCCTCGCGCAGGAACCTGGCAAGAGACCCGTAGTGGTAATGTTCTTCGAGAACCAGGCGGGCGCGCCTGAGATGGATTGGCTCCGGGGAGGCCTTGCCGACATGCTCATAGCCGGCTTGCTCAGATCTCCGAGCATTACGGCGCTGAGCCGGGACCAGCTGCATATAATGCTCCAGCGCGCAAACCACGACGCGAGTAAAAAAGTTTCGCTGGTTGACTCGCTTGAGATCGCGCGCCTGACCGGCGCGGAATCGATTATCACCGGGAGTTTTGCCCGCTTGGGCGATAAGATGCGCGTCGAAGTCCAGCTTTACAACGCCAGGACCGGGGATCTGGAAGCCACCGAGAGCCTCACTGTCGACCGTCCCGAAGATGTTCTAACCGAGATCGACATGCTGTCGCTCAGACTGGCGCAGCGCATCGGCGGGAGCGATTTTCGGCCGCCCGGCTTGGTCGAGGTCATGACAAACAACCTCCAGGCCTATCGCTATTACTCGCTCGGCGTCGAAAAAGCTCAGGGCCTGCAGAACAAGGAGGCCATCGATCTGCTTGAACGGGCCGTAGATCTCGACCCGGAATTTGCCATGGCCCATGCCCGCATCGGTTATACGTACGCCGTGACTTGGGGCCTGGCCGGTCAGGGGAAGCCGCATCTGGAACGGGCATTCGCGCTGTCATCACGCCTGACCGAGAAGGACCGCCTGAATATCGCCGCGTGGTATCAAATAGCAAATCTCGATTATGCGAATGCTATTCGGTCGTACGAGGAGATCATTTCAAAGCACCCGGCAGAGATCGAGGCCTACTGGCGCCTCGGGCGGCTGCTGCTCGGGGAAGAACGATATGATGACGCTCTGCGCGTCCTGCATCAGGGTTTGTCCACAGACACTGACGCACCCGACATCTACAACGCGCTCGGCGTAACCTACCGGGACATGGGCCGGCACGCAGACGCGATTGCGAAGACCGAGCGGTATGTGCAGCTCGCACCCAAAGAGGCCAACGCCTACGACAGCATGGCGCTCGCCTTTCAGGCCGCCGGAGAATACGACAAGGCACAAGCGGCCTACGAACGGGCCCTCCGGATAGACCCGGATTTTGACGTCGCTGTCCTTCACCGGGGAAATCTATACTTTCAAATGGGACGCTACGATGATGCGATCAGGTCATATGAGAAATATATACGGCTCGCCGCATCGGATTGGGACAAGGCATGGGGCTGGGGGCGAATCGCGGTGGTCGAATCGCGCCGCGGCCGGCTCCGTGAGGCCGCCGCCGCCGCCGAAAAAGAGGTCAAGCTCGACAATGACTCATTTGTCGGCTCTTTGATCGTGGCATTGGAAAGCCGTAACACGGCCAGGGCGGCCGATTTGCAGCAGCGGCTCCTTGAGCAATCGCCTTACAACGAGCGCGGTTTGCGTCCGTCACCCCGGCTGTTGCACTACCTTCGCGCTTCGGCTGCCCTCGAAAGCGGCCAGCACGAAGCCGCCGTTCGGCACTTCACGCAAGCGCTTCGCCACCGTCCAATGGTATGGGATATCGACTCGTATGAAGACTGTCTCGCCAACGCGTTTCTGAAACTGGGCCGAGTCGACGAAGCCATAGCCGAGTACGAGCGGATTCTGAAGCTCAATCCAAATTACCCGCTGGCTCGCTTTCATCTCGCCCAGGCGCTTGAGCAAAAGGGCATGGCGAGTGAAGCAAGGGGAAACTATCGCTTATTTCTTGAGATCTGGGAGAGTGCGGACCGCGATATACCCGAGGTTTCGGATGCGCGGCGAAAGGCTGCGTGAACGGCTAATTTACGCTGCTACGCTCTCAAAACTGCCGACTACCTCTCGTACGCGCTCCGCGACCGGCTGCACCCTGCTGCTGCCCCGGCAGGGGCAAGCCGCGCTTTGATCTTTTTAAATTCCTCACTGTCCACTTGAAACTCGCGGCCCTCCGCCGGGAAGCTTTCGAGGTAATCCATCAGATAATTGGCACGATCGAGCAGCGGCGGGTGGGTGCTGAGGAATTGTGGTGTCTGTTTTGCTCCAGCTTTACTCACTCTCACAAAGAATGACGACGCATCCGCCCTCGATCTGCGTGAGCGCAGCCTGAGCGAACCCACTTTGCGCCCCGGTCAAGAGCAAGCCTATCAGTAATAAAACACGCGCACTGCTTACACGATTCATTTTCATACCTCCGGTCAAGCTTTGGTCCATACACGGCATCCACACTTGCCGTTTAATCCTTTCACCACCGCTGAAGAAAAGTCAGTTTCAGCAGCCGTTCTGGATTTCCGCTGTCAGCTGGTCCTGGGGTGAAGCACCGTTTCTCTCGCTGACGATCCAGATCGCTTTTTCGGATAACCGCCGGCCACTGGCCGACATTATGATATTCGCGGTCACTCGCCAGCCGGCGCGTACACGCGCGGCGGTCACCGCATTCACCTTATTTATGCGGCATCCTGCTGTATTGTTTCGCAAGATCGAACGCACGCGTGATATTGCCTGAGCCTGGGTCAGCTCGGCGGCTGACGCGGCGGAGACTGACAACGACAAGAACGCTGCACACAGGACGCAGATTATCGACCGACAAGTCATTTTTTTCATATTCGTCTCCTAAGGAGAGATAATTGTTGTCTAAAAACGTAAACGTCTGACCCCATCAATCACTTCCATAATTGATCGAAACAGTGAGTGTAAAGCGCACCGCGCGTCCACACCGATTACGGAGGTAGAGGAAATTGTTGCCATTCCGCGTGATGTAACTGGTGCTCGTGGCTCCATTGCTGAAGTTAATACAATCATCTCGCGAACTAACGTTAGCTGAGAGAAACTGGCCGTACCTGGCTCCTAGAACAAAGCTCTTTGCGCCGGACGGCGAGATCGTGCCCGACGTGCTCGTCGATGTTCGGCCTATGGGGAATCGTATCCGGCTCTGGGCCGCGACGTCGACCGCTAGAGTGAACACACCGAAAACTATACCGGCTATTACGACGTTTCTTATTTTCATCGGTCCTCCAATTGTAGGTCTGACCGATCTCTATCCGTTTGTTAGAAATCGGGAAAATGCATGAATCCCAAACTGCCGCTTGAATGTGCGGAATTCTATTCTCATTTCGACATCAAAGCAAGTGATTTTTGCGTGTTTTAAAACAAGAAAGAAGGCTATCTTTTCAGAAAGCCTTCACTTTTATTGAACCACTGCTAACGAGCGGAAACCGTTAAGCCACCACCGCCTCAAAAGCGGCTATTGTCTCGCGCATACGTTCCTCGACATCTGTCGGAAAAGTCTCCACTCTCATCAGCTCTTTTAGTCCTTCCACAGTTTTCTCAGATTTTTGTACCTTAAGCACGTGGAGCAGAGCGTACCGCACACGTTCGTCACGATGATTTCTGATGGTCTCAAAAATAGTGGTCGTTTCTCCGGCCTTTATCAGCAGTGTCACGAGCACGAATGCTTCGTAGGCGACCTTCAGGTCATCGTGGACAAGCCGGTCAAACGATTTTGATACGATGCCCGCCTCGATAGCCGCCCTAGCGGCATGGCTCATCCGAAACTCGTCATTAGTCTCGATGATCCTTGCCCAGGCGTCAGCACGGTCAAAATTAAGGCGAAACAATCCTCTGGCCGCGGCAGCGCGTACCTCACGTGTGGGATCCGCACATGCGAGAAGAATAGCCTCGAAAACAGATTCGTGATCAAAATCAGTTAGCGTAGTGACCGCTTTTGACCGCAGATTGGCCGAAAGGTCATATAATGCGATCTGAGAAAGCGCTTCTACTGAATTGCGGGTTCTAAAAGCGGTGAGGATGCGGACCGCGAGATCGCGCACGGCCTCGTCTTCTTCAAATTCCTCGTTTGCCTGGTCAATGGCGTTGATGAGTGACTCGTCATTCGACAGCGGCAGCGGTTCGTACAATTTCGAGGGCTTTAATCCATCAAATGAATTGATCGGCAGCTGTGAGTACTGCAGCTTTCGCATCCGCTCCTGAAATAGCTTTGTGTCAAGGTTCAGTGCTCCGATATCGGCGTCTGTTTTTTGTTTGGCTTCGCCCGTCATAACATCAATGATCTTAGAACTGTAATCCGTTTTCGGAGGTCTTTGAGGAAGCTTTCTGGATGTCGGGCGGCCCCCCTGGACGTCTTTATCGCCATTCATGCCGTGCGGGCCGGAGGACCGTGTTGGCTGATGGTTTTTGTAGCGATTTTGATAATTGAATTTCGTTTTTTCGATCTCTTTCTTGCTTTGTCTCCAAAAATACACGGCAGCCGCAATAGCCCCCCCCGCCATCGCCACCACGACAATCCACCATAGACTCCCGGACGGTTCAGAGGCCGGTGCCGCGGCCTGTGCAAAGCCCTGGCCCGATGCGAGGACCGTAGTGAGGAAAAGACCAAAGAACCGACGCATAAAGAACGAATTACTTCCCATGGATTGATAACGACAGGTAACGAGATCGGCAGGTGAACCGAGTTGAAGATTGCTGACCAAGCGGGGGCGGCCCGGAGCGCGTTCCCGGCCGTCTACCTATTATGCATTGTTTGCGAGCTGTTGTCACCACAAATTTCAACTCTGTTTATATATTTTTAACATTTGACATATTCCTATAAATACTAGTTTTTATACCCGCTTTGCCAACGCGCGGTGCGCGTATTACAGTGGGTTTAAATCCAACATGTCGCCTGGCCCCGTCGCAGAATCTGAAATTCCCCGTCTCAAGCTGCTGCACCGCGGAAAGGTTCGGGACGTTTTTGAAGTCGACGCCGAGCGGCTTTTGCTCGTAGCGACCGACCGAATTTCTGCCTTCGATTGTATTTTGCCTACTCTTATTCCAAGAAAGGGCACGGTACTAACGCAGCTGTCTGCGTACTGGTTTGGCCATTTGGCAGACGTGGTCAAGAACCACCTGATCTCCACGAACAGTTGTGATCTGCCGGGCCAAGCAGGTCAGATAGAGTATCTTCGCGGGCGCTCGTCGCTCGTCCACCGAACCGAAGTGTTCCCCGTAGAGTGTGTTGTCCGCGGCTATCTTGAGGGCTCCGGCTGGAAGGAATATCAGTCGACTGGTGGGATCTGCGGCCATCGGCTGCTGCCTGGCCTGGTCCAATGTGACAAGCTGCCGGAACCGCTGTTCACGCCCGCTACAAAAGCCGCGAGCGGGCATGACGAGAACATCGATTTTGCCCGGTTCGCTGAGATCGTCGGCGAAGCCGTGGCGGTCCAGCTTCGAAGCCTCTCCCTGGCGATCTATGACAAAGCGTCACAACACGCTGCCTCACGAGGCATCATCATCGCCGATACGAAATTTGAATTCGGTCGCGACCAAGATGGCAATATCCTGCTGATCGACGAGGTCCTGACGCCGGACTCGTCACGCTTTTGGGCTGCGGACAAATATTTTCCGGGCAGAGCCCAGCCGTCGTTTGATAAGCAGTTTGTTCGTGAATATCTCGAAACTCTCGACTGGGACAAAACGCCGCCCGCTCCGGCCCTGCCTCCGGAAATAGCCGAGGCCACCGCAGCTCGATACCTCGAGGCATACCGGCTTTTGACCGGCGCGGAGCTATCTAGCTCCGACTGAGAACGGTAATGGGATCACCGACGTTAATTGTCCCGCCAGACGCATCAGCGATAAGGTTCTGTCCAAACATAACCTTGCCCCGTTTATTGCGGTAAGTCGCGAGTGTTTTTAGCGGCTCGGTACCGCTCTTTTCGCCGGCTGTCTGGTCTATCGTCGTCATAACGCAGCGTGCGCAGGGCTTTACCACATGAAAGAGAGTATCGCCGATCCTGATCTTTTTCCAGCTGTCTTCTGCAAACGGTTCGGAACCTGCAACAACAAAATTGGGGCGAAAGCGGTTCATCGGCACCGGTTCACCGAGCCTTTCATTTAGGTCCGCGAGCGAGCCCTCACCGATCAGAAGGAATGGATATCCGTCAGCAAAACTTACGACATCCTTAAATCTTCGCACGGCGTAGAACGGATTTACGAGGCGTTTGGAGATATCCGTCATTGCGGCGAGCTGACACCTGGTCCCTAAAACTTCCGAGAACCATTCATCAACTTCGGGTTCAAAGAAGGCCGCTTTGACCGAGCTGTTCCAGACAGCAACGTTCCCAACCTGTTTTTCTTGCGCTCCGGTGGGTACCGAGATCGCGCGGCCGTCTAGCTCTGCTTCCAATAGATCCGACGACAACGAAACCCGTATCCGGGACATCACCGGAAATTCACGCTGGGTGAGAAACCTGCGTTTTTCGTCTACGAGCATCCACCGGCGGTCGTGCTGCAGACCGCGCTCCTCGACCTTAGCCGACTGAAGCGAAATGCTCTTCAGCGACTTGATGGGATAGATGTTTATTTCTGAGATGTGCATATTCAAACTTGATAGCAACACTATCAAGTTTTTCTTACCGATTGACAACACTACCGTAATTTCAATATACTAGCACTCGAAAACACTGAGTGCTAAGAGCGGGTGTTCTGAGTTCCAAACTTAGCCGTCATTATCTTTCAAGAACCTTATTTATGAAAGGAGCAACAACTATGGCTACTAACATCACACCCTTACACGATCGGGTTATTATCCGTCGCATCGAGGACAACGTAAATCAAACGGCCGGGGGCCTATTTATCCCGGACACGGCTAAAGAGAAGCCGCAGGAAGGCGAGGTCATCGCTGCGGGCGAGGGCAAATACAAAGAAGACGGCACACGTCAGGCTTTGGACGTTAAAGCAGGAGACCGCGTACTTTTTGGCAAATACAGCGGCTCTGAGATCAAGCTCGACGGCGAGGAATTTATCATCATGCGAGAGGACGAGATCCTCGGCATCATCAAACGCGCAGGAGAAGCGGCAAAATAACAGCGAGCAGTAAGCGGTAAGCGGTAAGCAGTCGAAGGCTGCTCACTGCTGACGGCTCACAGCTCACTGTATCCATCGACAATAGGAGAAATAATACAATGGCAAAACAAGTTATTCACGGCGAAGATTCACGGGCCGCTATTCTGCGCGGCGTCAATCAGCTGGCGGACGCGGTAAAGGTCACATTGGGACCAAAGGGTCGGAACGTTGTTAT
>JBHENG010000053.1:0-415 GCA_046262195.1 Pyrinomonadaceae bacterium
CCCTTACTTCGTGCGGGCCTCCGCACCGGGCGCGGCTCTATATAAATCAGCCCTTCAGGCCTCCGCACAGAAAATTGCAGAGGTTCGCGCTTAAGCAAGGGCGACAGGAAACCATTTGGAGACGTGTGTACCGCCCTCCCTCACGGTCGGGCCTGCGCAAAAGCACTCGGACACGTTTCGAGTGACCGTGCCCGGGAATACCGCGGGCTTTCGTGCCAACACTCAATGCAGAGGCCCGCGCGTAAGCAAGGGCGGGAGGAAACCTTTGGGGCGAGTGCACCGCCCTCCCTCACGGTCGGGCCTGCGCAAAAGAATCGGACCATGTTCGGGTGGCCGTGACCGGGGATACCGTGGGCTTTCGTGCCAACACTCAATGCAGAGGCCCACGCGTAAGCAAGGTCGGCAGGAAACCATT
>JBHENG010000053.1:425-8516 GCA_046262195.1 Pyrinomonadaceae bacterium
GCGCACCCCCCTCCGTCACGGCCGGGCCTGCGCAAAAGCACTCGGATGCGTTTCGAGCGACCGTGCTCGGGAAAACCGCGGGCTTTCATGAAGAACTTGTACCTATCAAGTGCTCTTATTAGCCGGGCTTATTTTGTCCCATGTCCCAGCGACCCAGCGCGCGCGAGCATGGCTATAAGGTGCCATTTTGATTTCACAAGGCTTTACCAGACGGGACGAGTGCGAAAAGCCTGTCCCATACCGATTCGGTCTCATTTTTTTCAAAGATCGTCCGGCATTAGTTTCCGGCGTAGGCACCACTTTATCATCCGTTGCGTGGGTAGTCAAGCGTTTCATGTGCGGCACCAGCGCCGATGATGATGAGGGACGAGACAGTCTATGCGATCCGCTCCTGACGGACAATAGACCAGCAGGGGCATCTGATCCTTTTTTGCACCTAGAATCAAGTCGATATGATCTTTCCAATGCGGATAGTAGACGATGAAGAAATCCGTTCCTTCATGATTATCAAAATTGCTAGGGTCAGTGACGTCTCGGAGGTTCTTCTCATGGAACAGCGAAGATCGCAATACAACCTCACGCAGAGTTGCAAGCCCTTCGTCTCTGGCGAACAATGCGATTTTTCTAGTAGACAATCCCTTGCCCAAGCGCATTCCGACGGGAACCGCACCTCTTACATAGCGAACTGTCGTTAGAACAAAACCGCATAAGACGATGATTGTCGCGGGATATCCGAGTATCTCGAAGATCCATTTAATCCACGAAAGAGAACTGTTGAATGCTTCCATAATCTGCACTTCTAACCCAGATTATTCCGCTCCGAGCCGTCCGGATTTGACACAGGCGTCTCCACCCCGTCTATCTCTCGAATGTGATAATTGTCATAATTACCTTTCTCGATCTCTCGAACGAATTGTGACCGCGTCATTTCAGTGTTCGTGTGGTTGTCGCGAAACCGTTCGTTACGTCCTGAATCGGACTCCTGAATTACAGATATTCTCTTTCCCATCTCATTATTCTCCTCAACAAAAAGCTCCGCCGTGTTCAGGCGGAGCTTTAGAGTTTCGAATGCGAGAGCTATGCGGTCGTAAAAGAAATACTGTCTTCCGCCCAATCGGGCAATTACTTAGCCTTGGCGACGCTAAGCGGATATAGACTATAGAGTAGTCGGCCGCGGATGTCAATACTAGATATAGTGTTTTTCGAGATGGACTTCAAAATCCCAGACTCCCCTGATCGTTGTGCTCCGATGCTACCCTTCCCGCCTGTTTAAATGTCTGCAGATTTGGCGGGAGATCGACGGTCTTGCCGTCGAGCAGGTCTTCAACTGTTAGGATCTGGATGCGGGGATAGTCTTTGTTCCAGCCGGGTGAGTGGTAAAAGCCTTTCTCGGCGGCCTCTTTGAGCATCGGTGCGGTCGGTGGTTCGAGAGTTAGATAAACGCCAATGGCGGCGTTCTCGCGTTCGATGACGTGGCCGAGGTCGCGGATGTGCGAGACATTCGGGTGGCCGCTCTTAACCGACACGACAACACGCTTTGCTTTGCCGAACGTATCGTCTGTAAAGACCATATTGCCGTCGATGCCTTTATCGGCACCTTTCTTGCCCTCTTTGCTTCCTGCCTCGGAGCCATAAGCCTTGGCCCCGATTAGCGGAAGTATCCACCATTGGAAACCGTACCGGTCTTTTTCCGCAAGCTCCTTCGCTCCGTCAAGGTCTTCAGGCTGGCCGACGACGCGATACGTGTCGGGCCTCTTGTCAGAACCGGGAACGGTAGTGACTGGGTTCTTGTCGTCAGCGGCCGGAAACCCAGTCGCTATCGCTCCCGGTTCTGACACCCGCGGCAGCGTATCTTTCGTGCCGACCGGTACCATCCCGAACGAGTCCTTAAGCCGCAGCTTCATCAGACCGACGGCGAGGTGCGTAACGTCGATGCCGATCCACTCCCGGTTCAACTTCTGTGCAGCCGCAATAGTAGTACCGCAGCCGCAAAACGGATCGAGAACCACATCGCCCTCGTTGGAAGATGCCGATACGATACGTTCGAGAAGCGTAACCGGTTTTTGGGTTGGATAACCAAGTCGTTCTTGAGCTTGAGCTCCGATTGGCGGAATGTCGTGCCAGATATTTTGTAGTCGCTCACCCTTGCTTTCATCTTCGTACATTTTTAACCGAAGGGCTCCGTCGGGTTTCGACGGAAAGTGTAGTTTTTTTGCTTTGTCGAGGCGTTCTAAATGCTCCTTATTTCCGGCCCAGCCGTTCGGATGCGGGTGGTACGTCACCCCATTACTTGCAGTGTATGGGAATTGGAGGTTCGGCCGCCAAGCCGGATTTCTAAGAGAAACCGATTGCCACCTGCGTCCGTCGGGATCCTGCTTTGGATACTTTTTCGCTCGTTCTTCAAGCGTAAGTTGGGCAAACGGCTGGTTCCATGTGTAAACATCACTCTTCGTAAAGAAAAAAATCAGATCCGCCACATTTCCATAATTCTTGCCAACATTGCCGTGTGCGAATGTTCGCTTCCATGTGATCTCGTTCCGGTAATTTTGAGCACCGAATAACGTATCCAACAAAATCTTCAAATAATGGCTCGCAGTCGGGTCGCAATGCAGATAGAGCGAGCCAGTCGGCTTTAGAACGCGGTGAAGCTCCTTAAGACGGACGGCCATCATCACGAGATAGGCCATCATCTGGTTGGTACCAATGAACTGTCGAAATGATTCGATCATTCGCCCGACCTGGTCCGGCCGGTTTATCAGCTCGCTGTAGGTTTCCTCGGCGGCGAGGTTCCAGTGCCAGGTATCCTCAAATGCGGTGATCTGCGATTCCGCTTCGGCTCCCGACTCGTTGCGAAACAGAACGTTGTAATTGCGGTTACTGTTAAACGGCGGGTCGAGATAGACGAGATCGACAGACTCGTCCTTGATGTAGTCCCGCATTATCTTCAGGTTGTCACCGTAGTAGAGAGTGTTCATCGGGAGTTTGACACGGAAATGTAGCATTAAAGTGCCGAGGCCGCAAGAAAAAGGCCTCCGTGGAGTGAAAAGTGAAAGTTGAGGCGATGAACGGCGACCGCGGATGCGGAAGCCCGCACGCAGTAAGGGCGCTCTTTATCATTCACAAAGGCGTATCGCAGACGGCCGGACATAACATCGCGTCGCTTTAACTTGATCATAGCTGCGGGCGCCCTTACTGCGTGCGGGCTTCTGCATTTCGCCATTCCGTTAGCCCGCACGCCAGTACGGGCGGCCCCTTAACACCACAGGCAATATGGTTATTTTTCTGCTAAGCATTAATCGATGTCGGCGCGGTTAGACCTATCTCCACACGGTCTTGGACTAATGCTACTGATTCTTCAGTACCTGTCAGGAATCGGGTTATCGGCGGTTTCACCCTGCCAATAGATCCGGAAGCATTTCTTGACAGCTCAGAGCCACACGCATATTCTTCTGTCAGATGGACATCTATTTCCTGATATTTTCGCTTTTTTTTCCGCGGATTGTACTGCTTGTCTATCTGTTTCTGTTTCCCGACCTTTATCCTCCAAACGCTGTTCCGGCCTGGGCTGATATTCTTCTCGGCATATTTATGCCGCGGGTGCTCATTCTGGTCTACATTTATCAGAATATGGGCGCGGACAACGTATGGTTCATCGCCCACCTTATCGTGATGCTGTTAGCTTATTTTGGGGGTGGACGGGAAACCAGGCGGCGAACGCGAAGGCGGAGAGAGGTCTAATTTTGTAAGTCAGGCAGCATGGACTCGATCTCGCTGAGATCCGTCTCTGTTAGCTCGACATCGACTGCACCAGCGATCCCGTCCACCTGATCCGGCCGGCGCATTCCGACGATGGCTGCATCGACATACGGGTTTCGGAGAGTCCATGCGACCGCGACCTCCGCGGGAGTACACTGCTTCCGAGTCGCTCTCTCGCTAAGTTTGTCTACTACCGCAAGGTTTGCCGAAAGCTGAGGTTCCTGAAACTCGGGTTTGGCCCGTCTCAGATCATCCTCGGCGAAGGCATTGATCCGCTGCCGGGTCATTTTCCCGGATAGCAAACCCGATTTCATCGGCGAATAGATCATTACGCCGATATTGTTTTGGCCGCAGAAGGGAAGGATCTCGGCCTCGACCTCTCGGTCCAAAAGAGAATAGGGCGGCTGCAGCGAAACCGGATGTGCGATCTCCACAGCGAGTTTCAATTCGTCGCGATCAAAATTTGATACGCCGATGTATCTGATCTTGCCCTCTCGCTGCAGCTCGGCGACTGCCTCAAGCCCTTCTTCGATCTCCTCCGGGGGTTTATTCCAGTGGATCTGGTAAAGGTCGATCACATCAACCCTGAGACGTCGGAGGCTGGCATGGCATTCGCGGCGAATACTTTCCCGCTTAAGGCTGTGAATAATGCGCCCATGGTCGTCTTGCGGCATGCCGCACTTGGTAAAAACATGGGGCGGGTCCGACATTCCATCGATCGCCTTTGCGACGATCTTTTCAGAATGACCGAGACCGTAAAGCGGTGCGGTGTCTATCCAGTTGATACCAAGGTCGACGGCCCGGTGTATAGCGGCGATCGATTCGGCATCGTCCTGAGGTCCGAGTGCAAACGCCCAGCCGCCGCCGCCGGCCGCCCAGGCGCCAAAACCGATCCGCGAGATCTCGAACTCGCTGCTGCCCAGCTTGCGGTATTGCATGTTCAGGTGACGAGCGACTTATGCAGATTAAGGCTGCGGCTTTCGAGCGGCAGGAGTGTTCGCCACTGCTCGACCAGCTTTTTGTATGCCGTCCCGACGGGTCTGATCTGACGAGCCAGATCGTACAGTCGAAGGGGATTCACACGGCCTCTTTCGTACGAAGCAGATCGCGCTGAGCAAACAGTTCCTTCATGCAAAATAACGTCGTTATGCAGCCCGGGCAAACCCTGCTTTGGCGGTCCGGGTCTCTCTAACACGTCTCTCCTTGCCGCCCTTGACTAACGGCATCTGCCAATTCCAATGTTCCATCATTGACATAAAACCGGCAAGCTGATGATCAAGCGGCGCCTGAAAATAATATGCGGGGATATCCTGGGACGTGATCTCGCCCCGTGCAAGCATTCCGAAAATGTCACTCAGTTCGGAGGCATTCCGGGCAAACGATTCGTCCAGCCAGTAAATGCCCTGCGGGTCGATGCAGCCCTTTGCCTCGGTAACCAGCGAGCACCAGTCCGTGGAGTCGATAAAGGGATACCAGCAAAACCCCTCAAATGGCACACCCATTGTCGCCAGCCGCTTTTCGATCTCTTCGCACTGCTCGACCATGAACTTGAGCCAGGAAATACGATCGGATACGAATCCGCGGATATTGGTCTCCGTCAGCATTATCGGTAAGCGATACCGCTCCGCGTATTCGAGTGCCGTCGGCACGAGCCCCTCCGGGTCCTTGTTAGGATAGATCCGGCCCTCAGAGCACCACTCCAGTTCGCAGTGAGCATAGTAATCAAGCCCCATGATATCGATCCGTGCAGGCTCTCGCCGAAAGCGGGCGAGACGCTCCTCGTCCGCACCGTTCGTGATGAGATAGTTGTAGAGAGGATGGTTCTCATCAACCTGGCCAAGTACCATGTCCGGAATGATAAATCGGAGGTTGTTGTGAAAATCAGAGTGTCCCGTCGAATGGTCGTCTATGGCTCGGTGCTTCTCGGCCGCATCGACGTGAACCAGGCATACGTCAGGACGTTTTTCCATCAGCATCCTGCCGACAGAGATCGTAGCCTCAACAACATTCATGAGCATCGGGACGAAGTTCTTTGGTCCACGCTGGTATGGGTACCAGGTGCCCTCATGACCGCAGAACCACGTCGTTACAAATGGTTCGTTTATAACGGTGTAATGCCGGACCCACGGGTAGCGTTCAGCTATCGCCGTTACGAATTTGAGATAGAGAGAAGCGAAATTACGATTAGCAAAGCCACCATCTAACCACGCCGGGAAACTCGTGTGATGAAGGGGGTCTATGATCGGATCTATGCCAAGCGTCTGCATATACGCCATAGCTTTGTCCATCCATTCCCAATCGTATCTGCCGGGCACGCGCTCGACGCTGTGCCAGGGTACGGAATAACGCATCATGTCCAATCCGCAGGCCGTCGCGAGGTCCAGGTCTTCTTTGACAAACTCGATGTGTTTCGTAAGTTGGAGCACATCACTTCCAGTACCGAAGATATGCGTGCTCTCAAATCCGCTCAAAAATCTCATTCATTGCTCCTTTCCACCCGCCCACGTCCCGGCTCGGACCGCCGCATGAGGTATAAACCCATGCTCCGAACGCTAAAATTCGCCGCGCACACGGCGAACTTACGAACGCGGGACAGTTGCCCGTTGTTACTAATAACTTAAACGGCAAGACGTGATGAGTTTTGTTCGGACGGATACAATCCTGTCTAAATTGCTGGGCACCCGCTTTTTGTTGCCTATAATACAGTCCGTCGCTAGAGCGTTTCGCATAATACTTTTTTACAGCGGATTCGGGAGTTTGTGTGGCGAATGTAAAGAAAAGTGACGGTAAAGCGGCTAATGAAATAGATTCGTCGATCGCCAAATCGACCACTTCCGGCCAGGCGCGGTCTGTGAAGTCGAGAGCTGCCACCGATGCCAAGGGGACTGCCTCGGATGGCGCGCACCCTAAAACTCTTCGTGACGCAAGAAAGCAGAACACTCGCCCCGGATCAAAGTTTTCCGGCGCAGGGAACCAGACCAGCGCAGGGGCGTCACGCACGGGTTCCGCTCAAACATCGACAAAACCGAAAAAGACAGGCCAAGCGCGGACCGTTTCGACAAAATCGAAGCATTTAGGTACCACTGCCGCGAAGAAATGATCCGGCCAAAATGGCCGCACATGTGATGAATTATGAACAATGAATACGATTCCCAGGAACCGAACGACCCGGTAGAAAAACCCGAGGTACCAAGTACCAACGACCCGACGGCGCCCGAGCCGATGCCCGATCCGCCGCCTGATCCTTATCCGGTATCAGACCCAATTCCCGAGCCGGGCGGCCCTGGAGCGCCCGAGCCCCAGCCCGAGCCATTCCCGACGCCTCCGGAGCCTATACCGGGAACTCCGCCCAATGTAGTGTTCTAAGAAGACAATGTGAAAATACGAAAAAGTGGAAGAGTGAAAAAGCAGCTCTCGCTGTTGCTCTCAACTTCTTCCACCGGGCCCGCGACGGCCATTATGATCAAAATGGCAAAGATAGCGAGATAAATAGTTGTTCGTTTCATATGGCTCCCCCGCAACGCAGATCCTCACCATTATTCTGACAGCCCGAGAACGGCTAAAATGTAACCAAGCAAACATTTATAAAGACCCAGCTTTAAGACCACCCTACGCAATAGAAAACTTCGGCACTCCGCGTTAGAATCATCCTCAACCCTAACGTCAGGCGGTAAACGTTTGCTGGTCTCGTCAAGGAGCACATCATGATAAAAAACGCACTCGGGAAACTTGTCTTTGTAGCGGTCTCAGTCTTTCTGGTTTCGAGCGGATTCTCACAGAACCGGAGTGCTGCGGACCTCGAGACGATCGCCAAACGAAACGCTATCGAAGCTGAACTACAGGCGGTGGCCACGGTCTACCGTAAAGTGATGGTCCCAATGCGCGATGGTAAACGCATGGCGGCAGATATTTACCGGCCGAAAGACAACAACAAACAGTATCCGATCATTTTCTCCCGGACCCCATACAACTTTAATTTCTGGGACGTGAGACTCGGAGCTCCGCGAGACATGACGACTATTTTGGAAGCAGTCAAACGCGGCTATGCATATGTTGTTATGAATGAGCGCGGCCACTTTTTCTCTGAGGGAAACTATGACATCCTCGGACCCCCAACAACGGACGGTGAGGACGCCATAAAGGCCATGACCTCGCAGCCGTGGTCCAATGGGAAGGTTGGGACTATCGGGTGTTCTTCGACAGCCGAGTGGCAAATGGCCGTTGCCGCACGCGATGTGCCCGGATATGCCGCGATGATCGCCCAAGGCTACGGTGCCGGAGTTGGACGGGTCGGGCCATATTACGAGCAAGGCAACTGGTACCGTGGCGGGGCGG
>JBHENG010000053.1:8526-15192 GCA_046262195.1 Pyrinomonadaceae bacterium
GAACCTGGTGAGACCAATGTTTCCCGCCGATACCTCTCAGGAAGATCTGATTCGAGCTTCAAAATCATTCGATCTCGCCCAGCAATCGCCGTCAGTTGATTGGTCAAAGGCACTTCGTCATCTGCCTACGATGGACATTATGAAGGCGGTTGATGGTCCGCGCGGCATCTTTGCGGATGAGATGCCAAATACCACTGGCGGCGCAATGATCCGTCGGACACCGAATGACCCGGCCTGGTACAAGGGCGGACTGTTTCACGACAACATGAAGATCAACATACCGGGGTTCTGGTTCATGTCATGGTACGACGTTTCAGTCGGTCCAAATCTGGCACTTTACAATCACGTACGAAAAACGGCCCGGCCGGAAATTGCCGATAGGCAGTACGCCGTCATAGCACCGACGCTCCACTGCAGTTATACCCGTGCGACCGAAAATACCGTAGTGGGGGAACGCAGCATGGGTGATGCGAGGCTAGATTACAACGCGCTCACTTACGGATGGTTCGACCATTTTCTTAAAGGCGAGAATAACGACATCCTCAAGATGCCAAAGGTTCGATATTTCACGATGGGGCTAAACAAATGGCAAACGTCGGATACGTGGCCACCCGCGGGGGCCGAGCCAATGACGTTTTACCTGTCGAGCAATGGCAAAGCGAATTCCCTAAATGGCGACGGGTCGCTCGCATCAGCCCCGCCGGCAACCGATGCGCCCGATCGGTTTACGTATGATCCGATGAACCCTGTACCTTCGTTCGGCGGCAATGTCTGCTGTACAGGAAATGCTGTCACGGGCGGTTCCTTCGATCAGCGAAAGATGGAAGAGCGGTCCGACATCCTCGTCTACACCTCGGAAGTGCTCAAAGATGGGATAGAGCTGAGCGGCCCTATCGACGTCACACTCTACGTTTCATCGGACGCCAAAGATACTGATTTCACCGTGAAGCTGATCGATGTAGACGATCAGGGCAGGGCGTGGAACCTCGATGAAACGATCCAGCGGATGAGATACCGAAACGGTTATGACAAGCCCGAAGTGTGGATGGAACCGGGCAAGGTTTATAAAATGTCATTTCAGCCGATGACCACCAGCAACTATTTCGCTCCCGGTCATCGCATACGGATCGAGGTCTCGAGCAGCAATTTCCCGCGCTTTGACCGCAATCTAAACACGGGCGGCCGAAATTATGACGAAACTGCCGGTATCGTTGCTCATAATGCCGTACACCACTCAAAAGCGTACCCGGCGCAGGTCACAATATCGGTTGTGAAAAGGAAATGAGCAGACGGACGAGATGACATTCGTCATTTTTGTTTCCTAACGGCGGGGGCCGCATTGTTAGTATTTGCCTGCGGTGCTGGAGGAGGATTTAGAGCGTTCGCGGCTATCTTCTCCTTGATAGCACGTCCCTGGGTGGGTTGTTTATAAATTCCGGCAAAGACCTCGCCGACAGCCAGTTTCCATACCCCGTCTTCGCGCATAAAAGGCAGGTCCTCCCATTCGCTATCCCTCGAGTTCCACACCTCGACTGCACCCATATTCTCCTGCACCCGCTCATCTCTGATCTCCGGTAAGGTTTCGGCGAAGGTGGTCGCTGTAAATCCATTCTCGTACATTTTTTCGGCGGGTGTTTTATTACGATCGGCGGCCATCGCTCCAAAATCGATGGTCTTTTTAGTAAGGTTTTTTTTGATCGCGGCAATGTCTTTGCTTTTTACCGCCGCATACAGACGCATGTAAGCCTGAGTCGGCGTGTCGCCGACATTGTTGTCGACACACGCTACGCAGGCTGCGGCCACGAGGAGAGCCGACAAAATGAAGAGGATTCTGAACATACAGATGAAGGTCGCAAAACCGCGTGGTTTACAGTGTTCGAGGTTATATTACGAGTCAGCGGAATTGCAAATTTCAACAGATACAGTGATTTACTAATCGCCGCAGGTGCAATATCATTTAGCATCCAGATCATTTGAATCGGCAAGGATATGAAAACCTGCCCGACATGCAGCACCCAGTATAGCGACGACTCGCTTCTTTTCTGTCTGCAGGACGGCTCACGTCTTGTCTCAAGTCCAGAAGCGAATACTGTCGCGTTTGGCGATGGGGATTATTCGACTGCTCAAAGCTCGAGGTCGGCTCCGCCGAGCGAGGTTACGCGGGTAGCGCTCCCGCGTGAAAGTAAGGCGTTCACGGGACCTCTCGTCGCGGGGCTGGCGGCTATCGCTTTGCTGTTGGGACTTGGAGTCATCGGTCTGATTGCTTTTATTTACCTAAGTAGCGGTGGTGCAGCCGAAAACGCCAATTCCAACAGCACAAGTCCGACCATCGAAGTTAGTAACGCTGTTGGCTCGAATAGTGGTGTAGATCGTGCATTCAATCGCAGCGCGCAGGTCCCTAGGCCGCCGCCTAACCAAAACCCGACGCCATCTGCTTACCAGACGCCCGCTCCTATGAGTGATGAACTTCGTAGCGAGGTGTCGCGGCAGATCTATGATTGGAAGGCCGCGCTAGAGTCGCGAAACCTGAACGGTCTAATGGCGAGCTATGCTCCGACCCTAAATTATTTTAATCGGCGTGGGGCAAGCCGGGACGCCGTCAGAGCCGATAAAGCCCGTGCGTTCGTGTTGTATGACGACATGAAGGTGAACATTTCAAATATGAACGTAACAACTGACGGTAATGAAGCGATTGCGACTTTTGATAAAGAATGGACATTCACCGGTTCAAGATCGTCATCAGGAAAGGTGCGGAGTCAGATCAACCTCCGCCGGTTAGAGGGCCGATGGCTGATCACAGGAGAAAGGGACCTCAAGATCTACTACTCGCGCTAAATCGGGCTGGTCAACATGAAGGCATTAAGATTTGAAAGGGGCAGCCTGGCCTTGGCGGATATTCCCCGGCCCGACAACGAGCATGAGGCCCTTGTGAGGGTGCTGCGATCTGGAATATGCAATACAGATATCGAGATCACACGGGGATATGCGGAATTCCAAGGAACGCTGGGACATGAATTCGTCGGCTTGGTGGAACGTGCTCCTGACTCGGAACCCCTTATTGGCAAGCGAGTCGTCGGTGAGATAAACGCTGGTTGCGGAGTTTGTGAAGTCTGCAGCACGGGCGATGTTCGACATTGCTCGGCACGAACTGTCCTGGGCATACTCGGCCGTGACGGATCGCACGCGGAGTTTCTGCAGTTGCCTACCAGAAACCTTATATTACTGCCCGATGACTTAAGCGATGACGAGGCAGTGTTCGCGGAACCTCTTGCCGCGGCTTATGGCATAGCGGAACAGGTGGAGATAGGTCCGGCGGCTCGGGTGGCAGTGATCGGCGACGGGAAATTGGGACTTCTTTGTGCGATGTGTTTGGTGATAGCCTCTCAACAGGTAACCGTCGTCGGTAAACACACATCCAAACTCAGAATAGCGAAGGAAGCGGGTGCCGAAACTCTGTTGGTCAAAGATCTAACTCGGTCGATGTCGCAGAGGTTTGACATCGTAGTGGAAGCAAGCGGTTCTGACTCAGGTTTCGATACGGCTCTTGAGATGGTCAAGCCTCGAGGCAAGATCGTACTGAAGTCGACATTCAACGGCAGGCGGACATGGAACGCTTCTAAGGTTGTTGTTGATGAGGTCACCATCGTCGGATCCCGGTGCGGGCTGATGAGGCCGGCAATTGACCTTTTGGTAAAACGGGCGGTTCCTGTGACGAAGCTGATCTCCGAACATATACCGCTCTCAGATGGCCTGGCAGCTATGCGGCGTGCCGCCTCGGATGGCGTCCTCAAGGTGCTGCTAAATAACCAAATGTAGCCGAACGATAATGAATTTCACTTTTGCTATAATCAACCAGATATTTCATTCAGCGGATTCTTGCTTTTACAGGAGACACTTATGCCCGACGGATCGCGACTAACTCAGTACGGCCACACCGGCCGGATTTTTGCACTAATTGCATTTTTGTCATTCTTTTTTATCGTCGGAGAACTTGCAGCACAAACTGACAAGCTGCCGCCAGCGACTTTTGCGGGAATCGCTAAAAAGGTAGAGCCCGCAGTAGTGACGATCAACACTAAAACCGCGGTCCCGCAGGCGGCCGTTTCGAGGGATGCAACTCCGCCTAGCGACAATAGTGACCTGATGGAGTTTCTGAGGCGGCAGATGCAGCCGCGGGCCGTGGCCGGAGTTGGCAGCGGCTTCCTGGTCGATAAGGCCGGCTATGTCGTCACAAATGCGCATGTCATTGACGGAGCTACGCGCATTACGGTGAAACTCGAATCCGGCGAGGAATTTACGGCCAAACTTGTTGGTTCGGACGAGCTGACGGACCTTGCGGTCCTAAAGATCGAGGCGCGGCGCGACCTTCCATTTCTTAAATTTGCAGACTCGGATAAGGCTGAGGTTGGGGACTGGGTTTTGGCAGTCGGCTCGCCTTTCAATCTCAATAAGACGGTTACCGCGGGGATCATTTCCCAGACCCGTCGCGAGACGCCATATGCAACGGCATTCCAGCGGTTTATCCAGACGGATGCCGCCATCAACCGTGGAAACTCGGGCGGGCCGCTGGTTAATCTCAGCGGCGAGGTCGTCGGGGTTAATTCGCAGATTGCTACATCCACGGGTGACTACAATGGCGTCGGTTTCGCTCTTCCCGCTCGCGATGCAGAGTACGTTTATAACCAGATCGTGCGAAACGGCAAGGTGCGCCGCGGCTATCTCGGCGTGATGCTTGACTCGGTGAAAAGCGAATACGCAGCGGTTTACGGCCTTAAAGACGGTAGGGGAGCTATCGTGACCGATATACCCAATCGACTCGGGCCCGCTGCCGTTGCGGGAGTTCAGGTGGGCGACATCGTGACCGAATTTAATGGAAAACCGATTCTCAATGCTCAGGACCTCATCGAAAGAGTGGGAGCCTCAAGTCCCGAAGAGAGTGTTACGCTCAGCTTACTCCGTGAAGTTGGAACTACACTTGAATCAAAGACCGCTGTGCTAAAAGTGGGTGAACGCCCGGCCCGCAGAAGCGGAATGGATAACGGCGAACGCCGCACACTTCCGGTGGACGGTGCCAAAGCGGATCAAAAACCATTTGGTCTAACCTTGGTAGAGTTGACACCAGCAGTTGCCGCGACATATAAGCTCGACGGGCGAAAGGGGCTGATGATCAAAGAGATAAACCCGTCCAGTCTGATCGCAGATATTAAAACAGCCACGGGAGATGAGGCGTTGTCCGAGGGAGACGTCATTCAGCGCATAAATCGTGTTTCTGTGGCTGACCTGCCCGCATTTAACAGTATAGTGGCTAAATTAAAGGTCGGTGACCCGGTTGTGCTGCACGTGTTGTCGCAAGGAGCAATCGATAGATCTCGGCAGCTAAAGATCGTTCAGTTCACAGTCAGATAGATCAATTCGGTGAAGGATGTATTGAAGGGGACGAGGGGCAGCCACTCGTCCCTCCGCACTTAAGTTTGGATGAACAAATGATATGGCAAGAGCTAAGCAGATGCAGGAAACCGCGGCCCCTAAACGAGGGGTAAAGAAATATCACAATTACATTGGCGGTGAGTGGGTCGGGTCCAGCTCCGGAGAATGGTTCGATAACGTGAATCCGGCTGACACGACAGACGTTATCGGGCGGTTTCCACTTTCCAATGATGAGGATGTAAGTGCAGCAGTTGACGCGGCCAAAGCGGCAGCTGACCGCTGGCGGAGAACGCCCGCGCCGAAACGTGCCGAGCTGTTATTCACACTTGGCGAGATCCTTCGAAAAAACAAGGACGAGTTCACTCGTCAAATGACGCGTGAGATGGGCAAAGTTCTCAAGGAAGCGGGCGGCGACGTGCAGGAGGCGATCGACTGCACATACTATACGGCCGGCGAGGGAAGGCGGCTGCACGGCTTTACCACGCCGGCGGAAATGCCAAACAAGTTCGCCATGTGCGTGCGGCAACCGGTCGGCATCTGTGGTTTGATAACACCATTTAATTTCCCGATGGCCATTCCTTCCTGGAAACTCATACCTGCGCTGGTATGTGGCAACACGGTCGTTCTGAAATCAGGCGAGGATGTACCGCTATCGTCGCTGAACCTGGTAAAAGCATGTGAGGAAGCAGGAGTTCCAAAAGGTGTGGTCAACCTGGTAAACGGCCACGGAGCGGACATCGGTAAGGCACTCGTTGCCCATCGGGACGTCCGGCTCATTTCCTTCACCGGCTCAACCTCGACAGGGCGAATCATAGCCGAGCAGTGCGCCCGCGACAACAAGATAGTGAGCCTGGAGATGGGCGGGAAGAACGCCATTATCGTCATGGACGATGCTGATGTTGACAACGCAGTGGAAGGCTCGCTATGGGGTGCATTCGGCACGAGCGGTCAGCGATGTACAGCTTCATCACGGCTTGTAGTTCATAAAAAGATCTATAAGAAGTTCTGTGGCAAGCTGGTCGAACGGGTCGAGGGATTGCGTGTCGGAAACGGCCTGGATCCTAAGACGGACGTCGGGCCGGTGATAAACGACCGGGCAATGGACAAGATACTCGGTTATATCCGGCTCGGCCGTGACCACGATAAAGCCACGTTAGCTTGCGGCGGCAATCGTCTTTCAAAAGGCGAGCACAGCAACGGCTTCTACATAGAGCCGACCGTCTTCACAAATGTTTCACC
>JBHENG010000054.1:0-432 GCA_046262195.1 Pyrinomonadaceae bacterium
CCGTAGACGTAAGTTTGTAAATTCGCAGAGTTACCTCGTACGCCTTTTTCCATGCATTTATCTCTTCAAAACTCTCGAACCTCGCCATAATTCCCTCCGGCCTCTGGCGCCCGGGCCGCTCCCGTACTCTGGCACTCAGGTACTCCGGCACTCCGGTACTACTCCAACCCGATCAGTTTCCGCGGGTTTTCAGGGTTGAGCTTTTCAAACTCTCTTAGCACCTCTTTCGTTTCCTCCGAAATAACCCGAGGTAAGGTGATCTTGACGTCAACAAATTGATCTCCCCGCAGGCTCGGGTTTCGTAACGAGGGGAATCCCCTTTCTCTCAACCGAAACTTCTGTCCCGATTCAGTTCCTGAGGGTATCTTCAGCTGAGCTTTGCCTTCGACCGTCGGAACCTCGATCTTTGTCCCGAGTGCGGCCTCTGAGACG
>JBHENG010000054.1:484-14960 GCA_046262195.1 Pyrinomonadaceae bacterium
TGCCTACATTCGTCAATATGAAAAGGTCGCCCGGCTGCGCTCCCAGACGCCCGCCATGACCTTTGCCCGGTATCCGGACCCTTGAGCCAGTATCAACGCCCGCCGGTATTCTTATCTTTACCTGCTCGGTCTTGGGGGTGACGCCCTTACCGTTACACAACGAGCATGGTTCACGCCTGCGCCCCGTGCCCTCACAATCAGGGCAGCCCTGCGAAAACTGCAGCCGTCCACCGGTGCGCATAACCTGGCCCGTCCCTTTACACGTCGGGCACTGGACCACGGGGCCGCCCGTGTCGCCCGCACCCTGACACCGCGAACACTGCTCGCTGCGGTTAACGGTGATGTTGGTCGTCAGGCCGGTAAAAGCCTCTTCGAATTTCAAGGCGAGCGGGATCTCGATATCGCGTCCCTTCTTTGGGACCGGGCGCGGTGGTTCGGGTTCGGCACGTGCCGCACCGCCGCCAAACAGATCCGAGAAGATATCGCGAAAGCTTGAACCGCCGCCCGTCTGGCCGCCGGCACCCGAGAAATCAAATCCCGAAAAATCAAATCCGCCGGCCGCGCCCGGGCTCGCCGCTCGTCCAAACGGAGCATCGGCATCCAGATTGTCGGCGTAATAGCCAAAGCGGTCAAAGACCTTTCGTTTCTTGTCGTCCGAAAGCACGTCGTATGCTTCCTGGACGTCTTTAAACTTGTCCTCTGAGATCTTGTCGTTAGGATTGACATCCGGGTGATGCTTGCGCGCCAAACGGCGGTACGATTTTTTTATCTCGTCCGCCTTTGCGTCTTTTTTAACGCCAAGTATCTGGTAGTAATCCTTCTTTGCCATCTGATGCTGTTTAAAGGTACAAAAGGCGAGGGGCAGGCCCGGTCGTAGCTTGTCCCTCGCCCCTCTGCCGTGTGTCTGAAGTTACGCTTTTTTCTCTTCGTCCACGTCCACGTACTCTGCGTCAATGACATTATCGTCAGCTCCCGCAGACCCCGCGTCACCGTCGGCACCGGCCGTCGCCGATGAGGCCTGTTCTTCGACCGCACCATCCGGACCCGGAGGCTGCGTCTGGCTATAAAGGGCCTCGGCCAGCTTGTGCGACGCTGTCTGCAGCTTCTCAAATGCATTGTTCATCGCGTCGACGTCCTCGCCGCCAAGGGCGGTCTTCGATTCGGCCAATGCCGCTTCGAGATCGCTGGTTGCGGTAGCATCGAGCTTGTCCTTGTTCTCGCTGAACGTTTTTTCGACGCTGTACATCAGGCCGTCCAGTCGGTTGCGTGCCTCGATAGCGGCCTTCTTCTTTTCGTCCTCGCCGGCGTGAGCTTCGGCATCCTTCATCATCTTGTCGATCTCTTCTTTTGAGAGGCCCGACGAAGCCGTGATGGTGATCTTCTGCTCGCGGCCGGTGCCGACGTCCTTGGCCGACACGTTCACGATACCGTTGGCATCGATGTCAAAGGTGACCTCGACCTGCGGCACGCCACGCGGTGCCGGCGGAATGCCGACCAGGTGGAATTTGCCAAGCGTCTTGTTGTCCGCTGCCATCGGGCGCTCTCCCTGCAGCACGTGGACCTCTACACTCGTCTGATTGTCCGACGCGGTCGAAAAGATCTCGCTCTTTCGCGTCGGAATCGTCGTGTTCTTCTGGATCATCGGCGTCGAAACACCACCCAGCGTCTCGATGCCAAGGCTCAAAGGCGTAACGTCGAGCAGCAGAATGTCGGTCTTCTCACCGCCAAGCACGCCGGCCTGGACAGCCGCTCCAAGAGCAACGACCTCGTCAGGGTTGACCGACTTGTTCGGCTCCTTGCCAAAGAACTCCTTGACCATCTCCTGCACCTTCGGGATGCGGGTCGATCCGCCAACGAGCACGATCTCCTCGATATCCTTGGGCGACAGCCCGGCATCCTTGATAGCCTGCTCGACCGGCGGCATGAGCCGCTTGAGAATAGGCTCAACGAGCTGCTCAAACTTCGAACGCGTGAGCTTCATAACAAGATGCTTAGGACCCGATGCGTCCGCCGTGATGAACGGCAGATTGATCTCGGTTTCCATCGCACTCGAAAGCTCGACCTTTGCCTTTTCGGCCGACTCCTTCAGACGCTGAAGCGCCATCTTGTCGTTGTGCAGGTCGATGCCTTGGTCCTTTTTGAATTCATCGATGATCCAGCCGACCAGGATTTCGTCGACGTCGTCACCCCCGAGGTGCGTGTCGCCATTAGTCGATTTCACCTCGACGACGCCTTCACCAACTTCGAGGACGGAAATATCGAACGTACCGCCGCCGAAGTCGAATACCGCGATGACCTCATCCTTTTTCTTGTCCAGCCCGTATGCGAGGGCTGCGGCCGTCGGCTCATTTACGATTCGCAGCACATCGAGCCCAGCCACCTTTCCGGCGTCCTTGGTGGCCTGACGCTGGGCGTCGTTAAAATATGCCGGAACCGTTATAACGGCCTTTTCTACCTTCCCGCCAAGATAGTCCTCGGCCGACTGCTTCAATTTCTGCAGTACCATCGCCGCGATCTCGGGCGGACTGTACTGTTTGCCCTCGGCCGATATACGCACGTCACCATTCGAGGCCTTTTCGATTTTAAATGGCACCTGCTTGATCTCTTCACTTACCTCGTCATATTTGCGTCCCATGAAACGCTTGATCGAGTAAAGCGTGTTTTCCGGGTTGGTAACGGCCTGGCGCTTCGCGACCTGGCCGACGAGCCTGTTGC
Organism: Pyrinomonadaceae bacterium; assembly: GCA_046262195.1. Lineage (GTDB taxonomy): Bacteria > Acidobacteriota > Blastocatellia > Pyrinomonadales > Pyrinomonadaceae > OLB17. The sequence continues at coordinate 3,200 of JBHENG010000054.1, forward strand.
CGTCCTTTGTAAATGCAACGACCGACGGCGTTGTCCTACCACCCTCCGAATTGGTGATAACGATCGGCTCACCGCCCTCCATCACGGCAACAACCGAATTGGTCGTTCCGAGATCAATACCTATAATTTTGCTCATAATTTTCTCCCAAATACCTATTATTGCTTCGCTCTGTATCAATCATCTAACTTGAGCCATGATGAAGTATAAAGGTTGAGTGTGTTGTTGTCAAGTTTATAATTAAGCGGAGAGCATCGGCTCGCTTTTGGCCCAGTCAAAGACTCAAGAAGGGCGGAGAATAGGTGTCTAACGCCGTGCGGTCTCGTCTTCCCGCATGAGGCGTGCAACGTGGAAAATGTAATGAATGCCGGAAAATACGGCAAAGGCGGAGACTACCACGTAGGTTGTTGGCAGGAAAAGGCCGTTGTTGGCAGGAAAAACAGCGGCAACCAGGATAAGGATTACGGACACGACCTGGACGAACGTGCTTGCCTTTCCGAGCCACGAGGGTTTAAAGCCGCGAAAGCCGGTCATGACATTGATCGCTCCGGCTACGGCGATAATGGCGATGTCGCGCCCAATTACGGTCGCAGTTACCCAAAAAGGAACCGGAAGGTGTGGCCGCGATGTGTTGAGAACGCTCTCGAGAGTAAGCATCACAAACGCGGTCGTCATCAGCAGCTTGTCGGCTATCGGGTCAATTATGGTGCCGAGTTCTGACTCCTGCTTTAAACGGCGGGCTATAAAGCCGTCCACTCCGTCTGAAACACCCGCGATCGTGAAAACCACGAGTGCCCATCCCTCACGGCCGTAAACAAGCAAAATGGCAAAGATCGGGATCAATGCCATGCGCAAAAACGTCAGAATGTTTGGGATCGTGATTACTCTAGAGGAAAGCTGCGGCTCGCTCATTCGGCAGTTCGCAGCTCCAAAAGAGATATCTCGGGCGGGCACTGATAACGCATCGGGACGACCACGGTTCCTATTCCGCGGGTGATATATACCTGTGAATCTTTGCGTCTGTGCAAACCGCTCGATAATTTGCGTCGCGGCAGGATGCGTTTTTCTTCATCACGGATCTTGATCTGGCCTCCGTGGGTGTGGCCGCTCAGTGTCAGGTCGATGCCGCGCCTGACGGCCTCGCGAAATATGACAGGGTTATGGGCGAGCAGCAGCTTCATCTCATCGAGATACGACCCACGCAACGCCGCCGGAACGTCCGTCTTACCGACCATGTAATCGTCGACGCCGGCGAGCCAGAACGAGCCCCCGCGTGCCTCGAATCTCAGTCCCTCATTGACGAGCACGTTTATGCCCTCGCCGCGGAAAAGATGGGTGACAAGGTCGGCATCGGTCCAGTGATCATGATTGCCGAGACACGCGTATGTTCCGTGATTGGCCTTAAGCCCTCCCAAAACGGCCGCAACCGGGGCTATGTATTCCCGCTCGTGCGAAACATAATCCCCCGTGAGCAGGAACATATCCGGTTTGAGCCGGTTGGCTATTTTGACAGCTCTCTTGATGTGATCGAGCCCGGTGAACGGGCTGTGGTGGATATCCGACAGGTGGACGATCTTAAAGCCCTCAAGCTGCTTTGGCAGGCGCTGTAAATAGATATCGACCCGCTCGAGCGACAAGCTGTTCGCTTCGTCCATTGCAACCTTGGCGGCTTTGGACCAATTGCTCGCTAGGGCGCGGATCGGGGCGTCGGAAGCGACATAAGCATTGATGCGTGAAGACAGTTTTGCCCGCTTGGCTGCAGTATCTCTCATTTATGGAAGTCCAAGTATACCGATTGACCTTGTGTATAACAAGCACGGTATTTCGCGCTCCAGTTACCTATGCGAAACCTTGATATAGCTGCCGATCATTTGGAGAGCTTAGCGGTAACTCTAAGAAACTTTCGCTTGCCGACCTGAATGAGAACGCCGTCCCCCCCGATGCTTATCTCAGAGTTCGCTGCAGAGGCTTTTTCGCCGTTGATCCTGACGCCGCCCTGCTCGATCAAACGGCGGGCCTCGCCCTTTGAGACTGCCATGCCGGTTTCGGCCAACAGCTCTGCCAGCTTATGATCGCCCGCTGAGACAGCCCTTTCATCGATCTCGTCGGGCACCTCTCTCTGAACGAACCTGCGGTTAAATTCGTCCTCCGCGTCGTCAGCAGCCGCGGATGGGTGAAAATCTTTGATTATCAGCTTTGCAAGTGCGACCTTGGCATTTCGCGGGTTTTCATCGCTCATCTCACATCTTGAACGAAGCGCGGCGATCTCATCCACGCCTAGTGGCGTCAGCAGCTCATAGTATTTCCACATCATCTCGTCCGAGATCGACATGACTTTACCGAACATCTCGCTTGCGGGCTCCTCAATACCGATATAGTTGTCGAGCGATTTCGACATCTTGTTGACGCCGTCCAGGCCCTCAAGCAGCGGCATTGTCATGATCACCTGCGGCTCCTGCTCAAACTCACGCTGCAGATTTCGGCCCATTAGGAGGTTAAATTTCTGGTCCGTCCCCCCGATCTCGATATCCGCCTCGAGCGCGACCGAATCGTAGCCCTGTACCAGGGGGTATAGCAGCTCGTGGAGCGAAATGGGCTTTTCCTCATTCATCCGCTTTGTAAAATCATCGCGCTCAAGGATCTGCCGAACGGTCGTTTTCGCGGTGAGCCTAACAAAATCGGCGGCTGTGAATTTGTCCATCCATTCGCCATTGAACCGCAGCTCCGTCTTGTCGGGGTCGAGCAGCCTGAACATCTGGTTACGATACGTTTCGGCATTAGCGTTTATCTCGTCACGCGAAAGGGGTGGCCGCGTAACGTTCTTTCCCGAGGGGTCGCCTATCATTCCCGTGAAATCCCCGATGAGAAAGATGACGGTGTGCCCAAGGTCCTGAAACGCCTTAAGCTTTTTTATGACCACCGTATGGCCGACGTGAATATCCGGCGCGGTCGGGTCAAGACCGAGCTTGATGCGAAGCGGTTTACCGGTTTTCTCAGAACGCTGAAGCTTCGCCTTTAAATCCTCTCCGCGGATCATGTCGACCGTGCCTTTTCGGAGATATTCGAGTTGTTCGTCAATGGTCATTTTTTAAGAGGCGATTATAACTTACGGTACATGATCAGAGCATTTGTCGAGCCCAGTTCCCGATGGCGAAACGCGTCCGGGATTTCGCCGATGACCTCAAACCCGATACTTTTCCATAGCTCGACCGCCACCGTATTACTTTTCACGACAAAGTTAAACTGCATCGCCGTAAAGCCGAGCCGCCCCGCCTCTTCTATCGACCACGATGCCATTTTCCTCCCGATTCCCCTGCCCATAGCGGCCGGGTCTACCATGTATGCTGCATTAGCAATGTGAGAGCCAAGCCCTGGTTGATTTGCCTTTAGCCAAAACGTGCCGACGACGGCGCTGTCATCTACAGCAACATAGGTCCATTTATCAGGTGCGAACCAGTACGCGAGCATCTCATCTTTCGTACTTGATGGATCGAATACATATGTGTCACCCGTCGCGATGACCGAGCTGATGATTCGCCATATAGCGGCCTTGTCACGGGCCTCGGCTTTGCGGATTACGGTCATTTCAATTTTAATGTTGCCTTAGACCAGAACAGTTAACAAACTACAACTATGTCTACCACCGAGAACGAACTTCACCTTGCTTTCATCGGCTGCGGCGTTATGGGTGAATCGATGATCGCGGGTCTGCTGCGTGAGAAACTCGTTGCGCCGGGACACATTTCGGCCAGCCATCCTCGCGCGGAACGTCGTGACGAGCTTACCGAAAAATACGGCATCAATTGCTTTGAGCGTAATGCCGATGCCGCACGGACAACTGCCGACCACGACCGATCTGCCGTTGTGCTCTGCGTGAAACCGCAGCGGGTCGCCCGCGTGCTGAACGATCTAGGCGGCGTTTTGACGCCAACCCATTTAGCGCTCTCGATCGTCGCCGGCGCCCGCATTGAACATATTGCCGCGGAACTTGGCACCGCAAAGGTCGTGCGGGCAATGCCTAACACCCCTTCGCAGATCGGCGCTGGCATCACGGCCTGGACATGCACCGAGGCGGTCGGCGAGGACGAACGTCAAACGGTCCAAAAGGTTCTCGCCGCTCTGGGCAAACAACTCTTCGTCGAGACCGAAAACATGATCGATATGGCAACGTCCCTGTCAGCCACGGGGCCAACATACATCTTTATGGTCATGGAGGCTCTGACGGATGCGGGCGTCCATCTAGGTTTTTCGCGGGACATGGCAAAGGAGCTTGTCCAAGAAACAATGCTCGGGTCGGTAAGGTTCGCAATGGAATCACACATGCACCCGGCCGAGCTCCGCAACATGGTCACATCACCGGGCGGGACCAGCGCTGCCGCGATATATCAGATGGAAAAAGGCACGCTGCGGACGGTGCTATCGAAGGCTGTGTACGCCGCGTACAAGCGAGCAGTGGAATTAGGGAAGCGGGATTGAGAGTTCGGAGTGCAAGCTTCAGCTTCCACTCCGAACTTTTTGATTAAACTCTGAACGCTTATTTTCCCCCCAGATATTTCTCGAACCAATCCAGATTACTCTGCATCACGGCGATCTGCATCTTCGGTTCGTTGGGCCCGTGCGGCTGGCGTGGCAGAACTATCATGCGGGTCGGGACGCCCTGGGCCTTCAGCGCGTTGTAAAGCTCATACCCCTGCGAGATCGGAACACGCACGTCGGCTTCGCCGTGTTGAATGAGGGTCGGCGTCGTTACCCCCTTGATGTTGAACATCGCTGAGTGCTTCGCATAAACCTCGGGCGCTTCCCAGAACTGGCCGCCGAAATAATCCGGAACGAAACCGGGGATGTCAGCCGTCGTCGTGAAGCTCATTAGATTGGTGACAGGGGCTCCGGCCGATGCCGCTTTGAATCGTTTCGTCTTCGTGATAATCGTCGAAGTCATGTATCCGCCATAGCTCCAGCCCATCACTCCCAGACGATTCGGATCAGCAACACCCATCTCGATGACCTTGTCGACGCCGGTCATCAGGTCTTGGTAGTCACCTATGCCCCAGTCTTTGATGTTCGCGCGCCTAAATTCGGTTCCGTACCCACTGGAGCCTCGCGGGTTAGGCCGGAGGATCGCGTAGCCCTTCGAAGCAAAAGTGGCGAGCGGATACGAGCCCCGGCCACCGATGTAGGTCTGCTGAAAGACGCCGGCCGGACCACCGTGGATGTTCAGGATAAACGGCACTTTCGTTCCAGCTACGTAACCGACCGGATAGGTCAGCAGACCTTCGATGTCTCGCCCATCGGTGCTCTTCCATTTGATGACCTCGGTTCTTCCGACCGGCATCTTTGCCAGCTCGGAATTCGCTCGTGAGATCTGCGTCAAGTTTTCCTCGCCCGCTCGGATAAGACCGACCTCAGGCGGCTTCTCGCTCGACTGAATAACGAAAGTGTATGCCGAACCATCCTTTGCCATAGAAATGGCATTGATCACGGCCCTCGAATGTTTAATCTCTTTGACGGTGCCGGCAGCCACGTCGGCTTCATAGATAGAGGTCCCGGTCCCTTTCGCTTCGCTGAATATTATCTTCCTGCCGTCAGGCGACCATCCGGTGACATTCGGCTGGGCGTCGTGCGAAATGGCCATGACCTTCGGCTCCCCGCCGGATACGGGGTAAGCCCGGATGGTGTAACTCTGCGCCCATCGGGCTGGTAGGTCGGACGCGGTTCCCGAGATCCATTTACCATCCGGCGAAAAATGGATGGCCGATTCGGCGGCAGCGGTTGCCGCGAAGGGCGTTGTTTTCCCAGTGGCAACATCGACGATCGCTATGTCGGACGAGGGCCAGTCGTTGGCCCCCGCGGTCGCCACGTGGTTAAAAACGATCCTTGTTCCGTCCGGCGACCAGTCAAAGCCAGTCACGTGCCGGTTCTCGGCGGTCAGCTTTCTAGCCTCTCGTTTTCCGTTTGCGTCCTTCGAGACCGGGATGACGTAGAGCCGAGCCATTTTCAGACTCTCGTCAACCCACCTGAAATCGTTTCGGCCTTTATCGTTCTTGTCCTCGTCATCCGATTTTGCATCGCTTAGTGTGTACGCGATCCACTTCCCGTCCGGCGACCAATCAAAATCCGAGATATTCGATTTCAGATCCGTGACCTGTTCAGCCTCGCCGCCATTCACGCGGAGAATATAGAGATTGTTCTTATTGTCTTTTCGGTTCGAAGTGAATGCGATCCAACTGCCGTTCGGCGACCATCTCGGATTGGTCGACGACTTGTCATTGAACGTGAGCTGATAGTTATCGCGTCCATCCGCGGTGCCGACCCAAATCTGGGTCACGAACTCGCTCTTATCGGCCGTCATCACCGCGTCGTTCACGGTGTAGACGACGCGCTTTCCGTCTGGCGAGATTCTTGGGCTGCCGAGCGCACGGGTTTTGACCTGCATCTCGGGGGACCAGGTAGTTTGAGTAAAGACGCTGGATGCAAGGAGGAAGATGACTAGGCAAATGAGCTTAATGGATGACATGGTGTTAATACTCCTGTTTTGTACGTTAAGCCGCCGGTCTTCGATCGGCGTCGCGGTCGCAGACGGCGAGCTTAACGAGAATCTTGTTAGGCTTTGGCCAGGCTAAATTTCCACAACATTCTATTCTGTTTTTCATCAAAAACATATTCCCCGGCCATCACGTGCCAGAATCCCATAAACTCCCACCGTCCGGCGGCTAGTTTGTTAAATAGTGGTACGGTGATCTCGCTTTCGATCGCGGCGAGTAAAGCCCTGTTCTGCGGATCGTCTTTCTGGTCGCCTCGCCGCCCGTTGCCCGTGTATAAGATCGTACTCGTCGAGTCACCGTGATGGTCGGGGTAACACGGGTTGATGCGTCCAAAATCCGTCAGAAGTGATATAAGCCGGCCGTTTCGCTGGTAGATGCCATTGCGGATCCGGTGAAGTTTATTCACCTCCTGCCAGGTGAAGACCCGCCCCACATCCTCCGTTGCAAAAATAATTTCATCCACGGCAAAAACGCCTTTTGATCAGCTAAAGGTCGGTGATAGAATTATCGTGCCTTATTTTTATTGTAAAAACTTACCAGCAGTTTCGGTAGCAGTCGCGTGACTTTCACTCGGTGAGCCAAACGTCCCCCCCTCGTTTGTGCTATATCGTTCGTCATTTCTGCAGGACAGATCAAGGGAGAACAAATACGTGAAGAAGATTTTGGGATTGCTGGCAATCATCGGCGGCGCGGCGTTAGCATTTGGTGTCATTTCAAAACGGGCGGAAGCAAATAAGGCTATTTTTGTCGATGGATCTGATGATGAGCTGGAAACAGCCAAACAGATAAGTCTCGACATTCTGCGGGGCAGGCGGAGTTTGCGTGCTCAAAACAATATTGATGATTTTGATGTAAAAAGGGTCGAGATCGATGAGCTGAAAATGGCCCACACACGTGTGCGGCAAAGCGTCGCCGGCATACCTGTTTGGGAAGGCGAAGCGATCGTCCATCTAAAGCCGGACGGCAGCCTTGCCTCGGTCACGGACAATCTAAAGGAGGCGGTGCTCGTAAATACGACACCAAATTTCTCGGCTAAAGAGGCGGTCCGGTTTGCACGCGATAGTTTCCGCGGCAAAGCAAAAGCGACTGACGAATCGCAGGTCGAGCTTTTCGTCTTTCGCGGCGGCAAGCGAGACCATTTGGCGTATCGCGTTGAGACGCCCCGCCTTGACGGCTCGGCTTCGACTTCGGTTCCCGTCGTGTTCATTGACGCTCACACCGGTGAGACCCTCTTTGAGTACAACAACTTGCAGACCGGTTCCGGTAGCTCACTTTACAGCGGAAGCGTCACCATAAACACCAGCCTGTCAGGCTCGACCTATTACATGGAAGATCTCACTAGAAAGATGGGAACTTTCAATATGAACAACACCGGTGACACCACCACCGGCACGGGCGGCACCCAGTCACGCTACACCGATGCCACTGATGTTTGGGACGCCACGGTCCAACGAGCCGGAGTGGACGCACACCTGGGCGCGGCAAAGACATTTGATTACTTCAAGAACGTACACGGACGAAATGGCATAAACGGCAGTGGCGGTCCCGGTACAACATCAGCTGCCGCCGACGGCACAGTCAGTTTGATAACGTCTCGTGTTCATTTCGGCAGTAATTACAACAACGCATTCTGGTATCAGAACAAGATGACCTACGGCGACGGTAACGGCACTTCATTCTCGCCGCTGGTTACTCTCGATATCGCGGGTCATGAAATGACGCACGGTGTCACGCAGTACACTGCGGGGCTTACCTACACGAACGAATCAGGTGCTCTTAACGAATCGATGTCCGACGTCTTCGGTGCGATGGTCGAGCTCTATGCAAACGACGGTGTCGTGAGCGGCGACACATGGAAGATCGGCGAGGACGCCTATACACCGGCAACCGCCGGGGACGCGCTTCGATACATGGACAATCCGCACGCGGCCGGCAACGGCGGTTATACGGCCGACGACGATCCTGACCATTATTCCGAGCGATATACCGGCACGGGCGACAGCGGCGGGGTGCATATCAATTCTGGTATCGGCAATAAAGCATTCTACCTGGCAGCGGCGGGCGGCACCCACCACAAGGGCGTCACCGTGACGGGAATGGGTACTACTGACGCCGCCAAGGTCTGGTACCGTGCGTTGACGGTCTACATGACCTCAAGCACTAACTTTGCTGGGGCCAGAACCGCGATGCTGAACGCGGCTACTGATCTGTTTGGCAGTTCGAGTGCTCAATATAATACAGTTGCGACTGCATGGTGCGCCGTTGGCGTGGGATCGTGCCCCAGTACAGGAACGCCGACGCCGACGCCCACACCGAGCACCGATAACGAGCTGTTGAGCAACGGCGGGTTCGAGGGCAGTGCTTCGCCATGGGCCGGCTCAGGCACGGGTTACTTTTACATAGCAAACGGGAACTACCCGCACAGCGGCACCGGCTATATTTATTTCGGGGTGAACGACAGTGTTACGGGCCAGGCTTATCAGAGCGTGACCATACCGAGCACGGCTACGGGAGCGCTGACCTTCTGGCTGAACGTGACGTCAAGCGAGACGACCACAACCACACAATACGACAAGCTGTTCGTGGAGGTTCGGAATACGAGCGGTACATTGCTGTCGACCCTGGCTACTTACAGCAACCTGAACAAAACGTCTGCGGGAAGCTATTCTCAAAAGTCGCTGAGTCTTTCCGTCTATAAGGGACAAACCGTACGTCTCCAGTTCAGAACCACGACGGATAGTTCGGTGACCACGACATTCCGTGTAGACGATGTTTCATTGAAATAACCGAACGCGGTGACTACGGCGTTAAAGGGAATAGCCACACCGACTATTCCCTTTTGCTTTTTTCGCGTACCATTTCTGCGGCACTCTAGATATGTTGTACCGCATCCTCGGCATTGTCTGGAAAATAATGCCTGGCCGCGCCCGAACGCTCGTCGCTCGGACGGCCCAGGTGAAATTCACCGTTTCAGCCGCCGGAGTGATCACGAACGACGCCGGCAAGGTCCTGCTTTTGAACCATTTCCTGCGTCCCATCTCCGGCTGGGGCGTCCCGGGCGGGTTTCTGAGCGCCGGCGAACAGCCCGAGGCTGCCTTTCGACGGGAGATCCGTGAGGAAACTGGCCTCAAGCTTCGTAACGTTGCGCTTTACCGCGTTTGCACGCTCAAGCGGCATCTTGAGGTCATCTATACGGCACGGGCCATCGGCGACCCCAAAGTCAGGAGCGGCGAGATCATCGAGCTCGCCTGGTTCGACATAGACGAAATGCCCTCTGAGATGAGCGTCGATCAGCAATTTCTCGTCCGCAAAGCCCTTGGCCGAGAGGATCGAAAAGGCGCTGCCGATCTTGGTACCGCGCCCGCCGCGGATGTATAATCCACTCTCAAACGAGGAGATTTGAAATGGTCAACCTGGTCCCGCCGCCTGAAGCGGTAATGGAAATACTCACCAAAACCAACGCTTACAGAAAAGGGCATTTCGTCTATCCGAATGGTAAGCACGCGTCACATTATTTTCAGATGCCGCTGGCGTTTCGGCACTACGATAACGCACGCATCCTTTCTGTCGGCCTTAGCCGTATGTTCCGAATGGAGAAATCCATCGCGAAAGGTCTGCCGAATATATCAGTGGTGAGTCCGAGTCCGGGCGGCATCATGGTGGCGTTTGGAGTACGTGAGGCTCTGAGCGCTCAGCAGATCTATTGGGCCGAAATGGAGGACGGCAAGCGGCAGTTCCGGCAATACATCCACAAGGGCGAAATCCTACCTGCCATCATTGTCGACGACATACTGCGCTCCGGCCGCGCGATAACCGAGACCATCGAGCTCCTAAAGGATCTGGATACGAAGGTCATCGGCATCGGATCGATAGTCGCTTTCGAAGATGCGCCCCCGGATTTCGGCGGCATCCCGGTTAAGACCCTGCTCAAATTTGATGTGAACTTTTACGAGTCTGACACGGAATGGAAGGGCTCCAGGAGCGCGTCGGACGCACAAGAGGAAGCTGTGCGGTTCTAGATAGCGTGCCGGTTCGCCAGCGCCCGGTCCATAGTGACTTCGTCTACAAACTCCAGATCAGAACCGACGGGCATTCCCATCGCGATTCGTGTGACCAACACGCCGAGCGGTTTTAGCAGCCGCGCGATGTAATTTGCCGTGGCCTCACCCTCGGTCGTGGGATTTGTGGCCACGATGATCTCAGCGATTTCGACCCCTTCATTTTCTGCGGGCCGCAGCCGCGGCAGCAAATTTGCCAGCATCAGCTCATCCGGGCCGATGCCCCGCATAGGTGAAAGGCTTCCGTGAAGTACGTGATACACCCCTCGAAACGAGCGGGTCTTTTCCACCGCAACAAGGTTATTCGGCTCCTCGACTATGCAGATGATCGAGCGGTCACGCTTCGGGTTTGAGCAGTAAAGGCAAGGGTCGACGTCCGTGACGTTATTGCAGGTCGAGCAAAATCCTATCTTTGCCTTAACGTCGAGCAGGGCATTCGCAAAACTCTCGACCTCGTGAAGCGGCCGGCGCAGCACATAAAAAGCCATCCGCTGCGCTGACTTTTGCCCGATCCCGGGCAAACGTTTGAATTCATCGATCAGCTTAGCGACCGGTTCTGAATAATCAAGCATCTTTCAAATGCGGAATTCCGCGTTCCGCATTTAAATTAATCCTGGCGGCAGCATTCCGCCGAGCTTGCCTTTGAGCGATTCTTCCACCTTGCGACGGGCCTCATTCAGCGCGGCCACCGTCAGGTCCTGCAGCATTTCGACGTCGCCGTCTTTGACAAGGTCGGGCGAGATCGTGAGGCTGATAACGTCAAAATCGCCCCGCATCTTTACCGACACCGCTCCACCGCCCGCGGCTGCGTCAACGGTCATTTCCTTCATCTCGCGGCCCATCTGTTCCTGCATTTGCTGGGCTTGCTGCATCATCGAATTTAGATCCAAACCACCTGGTAATTTCATATTCTTCCCCGCTCGGTCATCGATATTCAAATTATTTGCGGCTCTAATAATATCACCTGCCCCAGCAAATGTCGCATTCTGACGGGATTACGAATCTAGATTGTTTAATGTTAAAACTTGTTGACAAGTCATTCTGACTGGTCTACTATTGATCTCGGTGCGGGCTGTTTCGCACCGTTCACCCCCACAAAACTCACCCACACAAAACTCACCCACACAGTTACGATTTGTAGAAAGGAGGGATCAGGGCGTAGG
>JBHENG010000055.1:0-14639 GCA_046262195.1 Pyrinomonadaceae bacterium
GCTCAGAATGACCATGCGGCCTCTCGACGTTATCCAGCGAACGAGCTGGAAAAAGCTGCTTTCGGTTATCAAAGATATCGTCTCGGAGTTTGATGCCAAAGCTCTCGTTGTTGGTTTGCCGCTCGAATCCGACGGCTCAGAAAGCCCGATGTCCGCTGAGGCACGCCGCATGGCCCGCAATTTCTCGCTCTCTCTCGCGATCCCCGTATATCTGCAGGACGAACGTGTGACGTCATACGAGGCGAAATCGCGACTCTGGGAAAAGGGGACCTCGCTTGCCGAGAGTCGTCGAATGGTCGATAGCGAAGCCGCGGCGATCATCCTGGGAGACTTCCTTGACAGGAGTAAAAGTTCAACGCGGGGATAGGACGCTGACGTTGGTCGCTGCCCTCTCCACCGCGGGCCTCGTAAATGGGAATACCATTGACGTTCCGGTCCGCCAAGCGTCGAACTGGTCCTTGTAATGCGGGGACGCAGGGTCGCCGCTCTGCCCCAGGGGGATGACATGTCGGGTGACGTCCCAGTTTCCCGGACTGGCTATGTGGCGCATTGAAACGCCGGAACCCACATTCGGCGTTTGACCGCTTCCGCTGATAGGCACGACGGGGATGGCGAACTGGCCGCCTATCAGCGGCGCTGACGCAAGCGGATGCGGAAAGCGAGAGACCCACACCTTTCCCCAGACCCAATTAGCCTCGTCCGGCCCAAACCGTTTTGGATCGGAAAAACTGACGCGTGCGGCCGTATCGCACGCTTTGAAGAGATCTGCGTAGCTTGCCGCGCCAAGGGGTAGCCAGCGTGCCGACCTTTCGCGTACCGCCCAGTCAAGGATCCTTTCCCGAATGATACTGGCCGGCACTGGCTGGTTAGCCTGGGCTATCTTTAACGCAGTACAATTGCGGATCTCATTGATCAGCAGCGCCCCGCGTGAATCGGGATTCATTCGGCCGTCCCACGCCTTCAAGACCTCTAATGTCGCGGGCGAGGCAGCCCCCAAGCTAACGACCTCTTTTGCCAGATAGACCAGCGGCATGTTGTACACATCGTGCTGGATGTCGCGCACGTCGTCCATCGTTATTTTCTTACGTGCATTGAGCTCGTCGTAGATCCGTCGGGAGCGCCAGGGCGGAGCGGCGTCCCGTGAGATCTGAGTGTATTTGTATGACGTGCCGACTATTCGTTGATTGGCGGTAACTATCAGGCCGTCGGCGGGATTGTACAGGTTTGGCAACTCTTCGAATGGGATAAAACCGATCCAGTCACCGTCAGTCGTGGCGCCGTCGTAAGGCAGAGCTCCATCACCGACACGCCTGATCGGAATGCGGCTCGCCGCGTACCACCCGATGTTGCCTTTTACGTCAGCGAAAATGAAATTTTGTGCAGCACCGCCGTAACTCTTCAATCCCGACTTGAAGTCGTCCCAGTTTTTGGCTCGGTTCCAGCGATAGAATGCGTCGAATTCCGTATTGTGGGGGTCGAATGCGGTCCATTTCAATGCATATTTTTTGCCGCCCTCGTCCAGAATGATCGGGCCGTTGCGTGTTTCCACGACCTCGAACGCCACCGGCTCGGTCTCTGTTTTCAGGGAGTTGACCCGGACATTGATCACCTCTTTTCTGACCGTCGCAGGCTTCCAGCCGGTCGGGGTGTTGTACTCGCCCTTGTCGTTGAAGGTCTCGACATATAGGTCCTGCACGTCTGGTCCGACGTTCGTCGCTCCCCAGGCGATATGCTCGTTATGGCCAAGGATAATTCCCGGAACGCCCGGGAAAGTGACGCCTGAAACACGCATGGTCGGCGTTGACAGGTGGGTCAAGTACCAAATGCCGGGTACAGCCGGGCTCAGGTGCGGGTCGTTCGCCAGGATCGGCTTACCGTCCGTGGTCCGTTTGCCCGAGATGACCCAATTGTTGCTGGCGGCGAGATCTTCAGCGTAAAGGCCGATACGTTCCATGGACGACCGGCGGACCTGCTCTGCAGCGTCGGCTATCGCCATCAGCGACGGACTAACTTCGACACTCGAGATCGCGGACCCAGGCGGTGTTTTACTGTCGTTTCCAAAGAGAACGACGTCGTATTTGGTAACCGCCCTCGTCAGGTCTTCCAGCTTGTCCTTCGGTAGATTTTGAAGAGACGCCCGGAGCAAGTCAGTTCGCCACGTTGTGCTCAGAGAGTCCGACAGGATCTTGCCAACTACGATGGTGTCCGACGCACGCCACTCACGCGGGCGGTACTGCAAGATACGAAACTCAATCGGTAGGGTCTTGTCATTAAGAGTCGCAGTGTACGCGTTAACCCCGCGCGCATAGCTATCGAGCGCGGTTCGCAGCTCGGGTGACAAGTATTGAAGATTTTCCTCGGCGATCTTTGTGAAGTTAAAGCGTCGCCATCTCTTGTCTTCTTCTAAAACCGACCGTCCGAATATCTCCGCAGTCTCTCCGCGGGCAAGATGGCGCATGAGGTCCATCTGAAAGAGTCGATCTCGTGCCGTCTCGTACCCCTGGGTAAAATAAAGGTCGGCATCATTTTTTGCTTCAATATATGGTATCCAGCGGCCGTCGCGGCGAACCGTGACCTCGTCCCGCAGGCCTGGGACCACAAGCTTTGATGGCGACTGAGCAGTCCCAAAAACGGACATGGCAAGGAGCCAGATGAACGGTCGAAATGGTGACACTCTCATAGTATGTATAGTTCTCGATCTTTACTGAATACGATGATCAAAGACACTCTTTGCGCCCGCATACGCCCTTACGTTAAACTTTTCGGAATTTCGGATCAAACCCTGTCGGAGCGCTAACGAATGTATATTATTAAAGTTTCATTGCTCGCCGCTGCGGCCTTTTTGTTTGGGGCTGCCTGCACCCAAAGCGGTGCGCCCGGGAATACCAATGCTAATGTTGCTACCATTCCTTCCCGATCGCCGGACACCACTCCAGCCCCGCCTTCGGCTCCCGTGAGTGAACTTACCGTGGGCAAAGAGATCTACGCCACAAACTGTATCACGTGTCACAAGGCGGACGGCACGGGTGGCAACGTGACGATCGACGGAAAGACGCTAGATCCGGATGACTTGACGACGGCTAAGATGAAGAATTTGTCCGACCAGAAGCTGATCGGCTATGTTACTAACGGTATACCGGACGAAGGGATGCCCGCATTTAAGGACAAGCTCACTGAGCAGGAAATAAAGGACGTAGTTCAACATGTCCGCACCCTTCAGAACGCGGGGTCGGCTCAGTAAAGTTTGCAAAAAACAAGACCAGAATCTAGAATCGGAACCAGCGTGCACCCGTAGCTCAGCTGGATAGAGTATCTGACTTCGAATCAGAGGGTCGCAAGTTCGAATCTTGCCGGGTGTACCAGCTTCAAGCCAATACAATCAATCAGTTACAAAATAGAAAAGGCAAGCCGAATAGCTTTACCTTTCTTCAAGAGCGTATCAGTTGCGTATCAAGTGTGCTCGACTCACATTCCAAACATCAATTTCGCGATCTTCGCAGTGCCTCTTTCTGCATATGGGGCCGGATCGCGCAGAAAGAGGCGTTCGATCTTGGGATCGGACGCCTCGATATTGCAAATAAGTCAGGTGCTTACCGCTGTGAAAGATTGAGTATCGCACCTAAAACACTTCCAAGAATGTTCAGCGAACCTCCTGATCTGTTTCCGTAGCGGTTGGAATTGTTATAGCCGTCCTGATACCCCCGCTGGAAACCCTGCTGGTAATAGTACTGATACTCATCCTGACCGCCGTAAGAACCATTGCCGTATTGGCCGTTGTTGTAGCCGCCGCGACGGCCGTACTGCCGGTCCAACTGCCCCTGGCGATAACCCTGCTGATAACCACTGTTTACCGCCTGTCTCAACAATTCGGTGCGGTTATTGCTGTTGTTGGAATAGCCGCCGTTATTGTAACCGCCGTTATAGTATCCGCCGTCATTGTATCCGCCGTTATTGTATCCGCCGTTATTGTATCCGCCATTGCGCTCATAGCGTTGATGCTGCTGGATCGCGCGCCGTTCCGCCTGTTGGTGACGACGTAGCTCTTCCGAATTGCCGTAGTCTTCGCGTTCATGCTTCTGATGATGTTTGAGTGCTCGCTTTTCCTGTTTCCTGTGTCGCTTATCGGTTTGTTGATTTTGATTGTAATAGCCCCGGTCGTAGTCGTAGTCGTGCCCATGATTCTGAGCATTGACCGCCGCGCCACCCGCAAATATGACCGCCGTTCCGAAAAGTCCGATTCCAAAAGTGCGTTTGATAGTATTTAACATTTTTCCGGTCTCCCCTTTCATAAACTTTAGAATCGCCGAGCCTAAAATCCCATTATTCAGAATACTTCTACACCCGGCGTAATCGCCGATTAATTAACAATCAATTGCCGTGCCAAATGGATTAAACCAAATATCGTGAGAAAAACGACGAACCTCGCGTCTTATGGCGGCTAAATCGTGTACTTCTGCACGATTTCGACGAGTTCGACAATAACGAACCGCATTTCCATCAGCTCCCGGCATTGATCGCAGTATTTGGGCCGCATTCTTTCCTTTTGTTCACGAAGCGTTCAAATATTTGCCCGAAATTGTTAGAAAGGCCTACAATTTTAATATGCGTGAAGCGTCGCGGGGAAAAAGACTGTTCGTAGTTTTTTATCTCATCGTCTTACATGCTATGGCGGCGTACCTTATAGCGGATAAGGTCTTTACGAGATACGTATATGCCCCCGAGGCTATTCCGACGGCGGCTCCCAGGGTTGAAACGGCACAGGTCGATAAAATTCCGTCGCCTACGCCTACGCCGGAACAAAACTTGAATACTGAGATCGCGAATGCGAACAGAGAACCGCTGGCTCCAATTCCCGCGCCGCCGCGGCGCAAAGAGGGACTTATCGTGCCGGTCGCCGGAGTCAGGGCGGAGCAGCTGATCGACTCATTTTCAGATGCACGTTCGAACGGCAGGGTACATGACGCCATTGATATATTGGCACCAGTGGGAACACCCGTATTAGCGGTTGCCGATGGTGAGATAGTGAAATTCTTTGACAGTGTACCGGGCGGAATCACCATCTATCAGTTCAGTGTTGATCGCAAATTCGTTTACTATTATGGTCATCTGCAGCGGCGGGCTGACGGCATCAATGTCGGGGATCTTGTAACCCAGGGGCAAGAGATCGGATATGTCGGGGACACGGGTAATGCAGGTAAAGGTAATTATCACCTGCATTTTTCGATCGCCGCCGTGACCGATCCGAAACAGTATTGGAAAGGAACGTACATAAACCCGTATCCTTTATTAAGGCAGTGAAGTCATTTAGCAAGTTGCCAATTACCTGCTTTAGACATCAAATGCCGTAAAGTTTTAGATCTTTCATTTTCAAGGGGGACGACGATGAACATTTTATTGCTTTCAAAACGCTGTGCTGGCGTTTTTTTGCTTACGACTGCCGTTATTGCAGCGGCTTTTGTGTCTAGCTGCCAGGGCCCGGCGGCCAACCAGACGACCGATCCGGTTGCTAACACCACTGCCAACTCGAATACGCAGACGAGTGCGCAGCCGTCACCGGCAGCTGCTGACGAACAGGCCGCGTCTACCGCATTCACGCTTCCGCTTCTGGATGCGCTGCTGGTGGACGAACAGTTTGTATCTCAGGTACGTACGGACCTGCAGTTGACGGACGCGGAGATCCAGAAGCTTCGAGAGTCTGCACGCAATGGCGTGGACAACCTGACCGATGACGCGGCGGAGGACGATTCGCGCTCGACGAAGGCGGCCTCGGAAGAAGCCCGCAAACAGATCAGGCAGGTCCTCGGCGACGAGAGGGGCAACCGATTGATAGCCCATATCGGCAAGCACGTGTCCGGCGGAGGCGAGCTTGCGGCCGTTAAACCAAACAGCGTTCCCTCTGATACCCGCATAGTAGTCAATACGCCGGCTTATCGGATGGATGTTTTTCAGGAAGGCAAGCTGGTGAAATCGTACAAGGTAGGTATTGGCTATCCCGAATTTCCGCTTCCGACCGGACTCAGATCGGCGAAGTCGATCATTTTCAATCCGACCTGGACGCCGCCCGACGAGCCCTGGGTCAAAGGCAAAGTTTCGCCGGGCCAGAAGGTCGAGGCAGGCAGCGAGCTAAATCCCCTGGGTCCTATTAAAATACCGATCGGCGCACCCTCGCTGATCCATGGCGGCAAATCACCCGCGCGTCTCGGAACATTTGCTTCACACGGCTGCGTGGGCCTGACTAACGCGCAGGTGCAGGATTTCGCGATGAAGCTCGCGAACCTTTCGGGCAAACCGATCACCCTGCAGGATGTAAAGAGTTACGAGAAAACGAAGACTGAGACCAAAGAGGTGAAGCTCGAACAGCCTATACCCGTAGAGCTGCGTTACGAGACAATTGTGTTGGAGAATGGCAGTCTAAAGATCTATCGAGACGTCTATGAAAAAGGAACCAACACAGAGGAGAACCTGCGGCGTGTTTTGGAGCACTATGGCGTATCGCTTGACAACCTTCAGCCCGAAGTACGTCAACAACTGCTGGACGCTCTGCAGCAGATGTCTCTGGATGCCAAAGGTCAGCCGGTCACACCAACCGACGCTCAAGCATCAAAGAAGACGGCGAATTCTAATAAAGGCTCCGGTAAGGTGACGTCGACGATCAAGGGCAAGAAGGAAGTGGTGTTACAGCTGCCAGAACTTGCCGGGAAGGGGTATCCCGCACCAAAAGACATGACGATGTAGCGGACATCATTCCCGAATATCGGGGACCCAAAATCGTCGATCGCCGCTGATCACGAGCCTGAGTCCCCGATCGGGTAGCTCGCTTTCTTTCAGTCCCAGAAACGTGAAATGCGGCAGATCGGAGATCACGGTTTGGAACCATCCATGGTTCGCCAGAATGTTCCGCACCTGCGGGTCGTCGTACTCGTTAATATCGAAAGCCAGCATCGACAAATGCTGCGATGCCCCCGGCGGTGCGACAGAATAGATTATCGATTTCGATAGGTCTTTAGCGAAATATATTCCGTCTTTCTCGAGTTCAAGCACCCTGGGTACCTGTTGAAACGCGGTCATCGACCTTAGTCGGTCGGCCTCTTCCTGTTTAAGGCGGCCTTTCTGAACCCAATACTCGAGGGCCGGCTCTACGCGACTGGCCCACAGGTAGACCGTATCGTCATATCCCCTGCGGCTCGCGTCGATATCGCGCGGCGTGATGGATAATCCGGCAGACAGTGCATAGGTTATTGCGTCGTTTAGCGCTTTCATTGCGGCAGTCTGGAGTTCGATCGTGTAGGTGCCGATCGTTTCTGTGGCACGGTCCAGGGTCGACTGAAAGGCAGCTACCTCAGCTTCATCGCGAAATACCACTTTCGTCGGCCGTCCAACGCCTTTGCCCGCGACAAATACCGAACCGTACTCCCTCAGCAAAAGCCGGCCGGCGTGATCTGTCGGCATTTCAAACTTTTTCGGAAGATGTTTTAGAAACTTGTTTTCCATTATCCTTGGCTTTGAAGTTGCAACTCGTGGGGCTTTTTCCGGTTCCGATTCTGCGAGGATCGGGGTCTGAGCTGTGACGGTTTCAGACAAAAACCCGCAGCCACACCAGAGCATACCAGCTATCAAATACATTGGTACTTTAGCCATTGCTGAACTCAGTTACCGAATTCTCGGACGACGTTTTTCGCCGCGTCAATGTGCACCTTCATATACTGGTCGGCCTCGATAAAAGGTATTTGTGACCTGATCTTGTCGTACAGGGCTTGTGTCCCGTGGCCGAGCCGTTTGTCTGTACCAAGATCCTTCGCGCGAAAGTCGATTCCCTGCGCGGCGCAAAATACCTCCAGCGAGAGAATTGTTTCCAGGTTCTCCCCAACCGTTCGCAGTTTCAACGCAGCGGTCGCGCCCATTGAGACATGATCTTCCACGTTTGCCGAGCTCGGTATCGTGTCGACACTTGCCGGGTGAGCCAGGATCTTGTTTTCAGTGCAAAGTGCAGCGGCCGTGTACTGGACGATCATAAAGCCGGAGTTCAGGCCTCCATGTTCGATCAGAAATGGAGGCAGCGCATGTGCGTTCGACGCCTCGTCAGTTAGACGCATGATCCGTCGTTCGGAAATGTTTCCGAGCTCGGTAAGCGCGATAGTCAGGTAATCAAAAGCCAGGGCCAGCGGTTCACCATGAAAATTACCGCCGCTGATGACCTCTATAGTGTCGTTGTCCGCATCCGCAAATATCAGCGGGTTATCGGTGACAGAGTTGAGCTCGATATTTAGCAGCCACTCGGCATAGATAACGGCGTCACGACACGCACCATGCACCTGCGGCATACAACGCAGAGTATATGCGTCCTGGACGTTGGAAGGCTCAAACTCGCGGACAAATTCACTTCCCTCAAGAATCTCTCTGAGGTTACGGGCACACTCGATCTGCCGTGGATGGGGCCGTAAAGCGTGGATCCGCTCGTCAAAAGCGGTAACCGTGCCATGTAAGGCTTCCAGGGTCAGGCACCCGGCGATATCCGCTAATCCGGCGAGCCGTTTTGCCTTCCACGTCTCCAGCACGCCAACGGCAGTCATGATCGTGGTGCCGTTGGTTAAGGCTAAACCCTCTTTGGCTGCAAGTGTGATCGGCTTGAGACCGCTACGGTCGAGAGCGTCTTTTCCAGAGAATCTTTCCCCGTCAAAGTCAGCCTCACCCTCACCGATCAGGACACAGGCGAAATGCGCAAGGGGAGCCAGGTCCCCGCTGGCTCCCAAACTTCCCTTTTCTGGGATGACCGGATGAACGCCGCGGTTAAGTAGTTCGAGGATCAGCTCCAGTGCCTCCAGGCGAATACCCGAGAACCCCCTTGCCAAGGTATTTGCTCGGATGAGCATAATGGCCCGGACAGCCGCTGCATCAAAGGGGGCCCCGACACCGACAGCGTGACTTAAAACGATGTTCCGCTGCAGCAGCCTAACCTCGTCACCCGATATGATCTTGTCCTTGAACGCTCCGAAACCGGTCGTGATGCCGTAAGCGATCTCGCCGCGGTCAACCAGGGTCTGGATCGCATCGGCGGACCTAATGATTGATGATCTCGCGGGGTCCGACAATAGAACACGGGGAGCCCCTGGCGTGCCGAATGCGACGGCAATAACCTGATCGAATGTTAGGCTAGCACCGTCAATGACTATCTCAGAATGCATCTATAACCAAGTTACCACGAACTAAAGCCGCCTGTCTGAGTTGAAGATCTCCCGGCCATTCTTTACGACGCTTCGCACCAAATTGCCGCCAAATTCGTAAGCGATCTGCCTGTAGTCATCTGTATCCATCATCAGAAGATCGGCTTGTTTGCCAACCTCAATCGATCCATACCGGTCACCCACGCCAGCGGCGTATGCAGCGTTGATCGTCGAGGCATTCATCGCCTCTGCTGGCAAAAGTTTCTGGTACCGACAAGCTATCGCCATAGCTGTCTGCTGCGAAGGGCATGGAGCGGAGCCCGGATTGTAATCAGTGGACACGGCGACAGCACAACCTTTGTCGATGAGAGCGCGTGCGTCGGCAAAATGTGAGCTGCCGAAATTGAAGTTGACAGTGGGCGTAACCACGCCGATAGTTTCTGAGGCCGCAAGCAGGTCAACCTCATCTGTGGAGATCGCATCAAGGTGATCGATCGAAATGGCCCCCAGCTGTAGCGACATGCGGCTCCCGCCGAGGTTAGTGAACTCATCCACGTGGGCCTTAATTCCGAAGCCGATCTGTCGAGCTTTTTTCAGAATTCGTTCCGATTGTTCGAGCGAAAATGCTCCCCCGTCGCAGAAAACATCACAACAGAATGGCCTTTCTCCGTAAAATGCCGACTCCACGTACCAATCCCATGCCTTACCAAGCATTGAATCGCAAATCAGATCGACGTACGCATCAGGATCTTTCTTATATTCGCCAGGTATCGCATGAGCCGCTAAAAATGTGGGGACGATGTCAATAGCATGCCGGGCGTCGAGCTGGGCCATGACGTCGAGGATTTTTACCTCGGTTTTGAGATCGAGGCCGTAACCCGTTTTGACCTCCGCTGTGGTAGTCCCATGGGCAAGCATCTTGTCGAGCCGATGCGAACTCTGCTCTACGAGCTCGTGTTCAGCCGCGGCGCGTGTCTGTTCGACTGTTGAAATGATTCCGCCGCCAGCCGCCAATATCTCGAGATAGCTATCCCCACGTATTTTCAACTCAAACTCGTTAAGGCGGTGACCGGCAAAAACAATGTGGGTGTGAGGATCTACAAACCCGGGGCAGACGACACGGCCGCCGGCATCGATTGCATTCGTGCCGGTACACCCGGTTAGCATCTCCTCCGATGATCCGACGGCCGTAACGATCCCGTTCGAAACAGTGACTGCGCCATCAGCGACAATACCCATGTCCAGCATTTCGCTGCCGCGCTTCGGCCCGCGGCCGGAAGCGCAGGTAACGAGCTGTCCGACGTTGTAGATGATCAGGTCGGGCGGTGGCATTAAGGAGCTGGCTTGGTGATCCGCTTGTGAATTTCTGGCGTGGCCATCAAAGAAGCAGATCCAAACCACGGAGTTGCCTCGACAATAAATACCCCGGCTTTTACCGCAGGATCGCTTTCAGCTATTTTCAGGGCTTCTTCCACAGTCGCCACATTGAAGATGTAAAGGCCGCGGTAACCCTTATCGTTCTTTCCGAAGGGACCCGCGACAGCCAACGTCCCGGCGTCAGAAAGTCTCCTGATGTTAGCCATGTGACCGGCAAAAATGTCCGTACGTTCCTTGCCTTTGATCGTGGCATCATTCGGGCCAGTCTTGAGGATGACAAAGAGGTAGTTTTTCATCCCACCGTCGTTTCCGCCGAGCTTTTTAGCCAGTTCAGCATCATACGGAGGAGCGTTTTTCGTTATTTCGGCTTGTGCCAGAACTGTATTGGCAACGGTCAGAAAGGTCGCAGCGATAGATAGAAATAATTTCACTTTCATATATTTTAAGGGACGATATAAGGCTATTTAATGTATTTTACAGGCGACACCGCGCCTCGCCGCGCGCCCATAAACTCGATCCAGTTCGAGTCGGTCGTGCCTAACGATCTCGCATTTTTAAATTCTACGGCAAAGCGGCGCTCAAAGCCCGCGTCGCGAGAGTGATGCAACCGCACGAATTCCGCAATGAATATTTCGTTCTCTTTCTTTACTTTGTTTCGAAAATAAATAATTACTTTATCAGCCCCAGCATTCTCACGAATGCGCCAATGGCCGGTCCGGCCAAGCCCGCCTTCATTTATCTCGAAGTTGTTACCGTCTGTGAATATGACCATCGCGGTCTCGCCCTTCTTGAGCAGATCTTGAGCTTTCATACTTTGGTTAGTTTCACTTCTGAATCTACGAGACTACCCCCGCTCAGGATATGACACTCGAAAATTTCGTTTACGCGAAACTGCCGCTATTATAGTTGAAAAGCCTTCAGACGCAACGAAGATGATACGGACAATCAAGGCACCCACCGGGGCGGAACTTACCTGCAAGAACTGGCTGATCGAGGCGGCATATCGGATGATCCAAAACAATTTGGACGCCGACGTTGCTTTCGATCCGGAGAACCTGATCGTCTATGGCGGGCGCGGCAAAGCGGCCCGCAATTGGGAGTGCTTTGATGGGATCCTCACGGCGCTTCGCAATCTCGAGGAAGATGAGACTCTGCTGGTTCAATCCGGAAAACCGGTGGGCGTTTTTAGTTCCCATTCGGACGCTCCGCGCGTGCTCATCGCAAACACCAATATCGTCCCGCACTGGGCTACGCAAGAGCAATTCGATGCATACGAGCGGGACGGACTGATGATGTATGGGCAGATGACCGCGGGTTCATGGATCTATATCGGGACGCAGGGCATTTTGCAAGGCACGTATGAGACATTTGGTTCTCTAGCAAGACAACATGGGTGGGGCGATCTAAGCGGTAAATTTGTGCTGACCGCCGGGCTGGGCGAAATGGGCGGCGCTCAGCCGCAGGCCATTACTTTTAATGGCGGGGTGGGCCTCATTGTGGAGGTCGACCCATGGAGAATTGAACGGCGCCTCAGTCTGAGACAGGTCGACGTCGCGGTAAATAGTCTGGACGAAGCATTAGACTTGGTGCGCGAGAGTATTGGTTCAAAAGAAGCGAAGTCGATCGCTCTTCTCGGTAATGCTGCTGAGGTACATTGGGAGCTGTTGGATCGAGGCATGATCCCAGACGTTGTTACTGATCAAACCTCCGCACACGATGTGCTGTATGGCTATATCCCAACCGGCTTGTCAGTAGAGGAGGCAGAAACCCTCCGAAAAGCTGCCCCGGGAGAATATGAAGAACGCGCTATGGCATCGATGGCCCGGCACGTCGAGGCGATGCTTGAATTTCAAAGGCGGGGCGTGATCGTTTTCGATTACGGCAATAATCTTCGGCAGCGCGCATTTGATTACGGCGTTGCAACGGCCTTTGATTATCCGGGTTTTGTTCCCGCATATATACGACCTCTCTTTTGCGAGGGCAAGGGACCTTTTCGCTGGGTGGCACTGTCCGGCGAACGTGAAGACATTTACAAAACGGACGAAGCGATAATGAATCTGTTTCCGGACAACGACCACCTTGCCCGCTGGCTGACGATGGCGCAGGAGAATGTAGAGTTCCAGGGGTTACCCGCGCGGATCTGCTGGCTGGGCTACGGTGAGCGTGCAAAAGCCGGGCTGAAGATAAACGAAATGGTTGGATCCGGCGAGTTGAAAGCCCCGATCGTCATCGGTCGTGATCATCTCGATTGTGGCTCGGTCGCTTCGCCAAACCGCGAGACTGAAGCAATGAAAGATGGATCAGATGCCATTGCCGACTGGGTATATTTGAATGCAATGCTGAATGTTGCGGGCGGGGCCACTTGGGTTTCGCTGCATCACGGCGGCGGCGTCGGGATCGGATACAGTCTTCATGCGGGCCAGGTCATAGTGGCTGACGGCACGCCAGAAGCTGCGAAACGCATTCAACGTGTCCTAACCACCGATCCCGGAATGGGCATCATTCGACATGCTGATGCAGGTTATGATGAAGCCCTCGAGTTTGCTGACAAAAACTCGATCGCCGTACCCATGAACGCCGATTTGCGTTGATATTCCATTTCATTGGACTGAAGCAGGTGGATTAACTTTTATATATGCTTCAAGTTTCTTTTTTTCCGGATGTTCCGGGACCTTTTCCAGCAAAATTTTATATTCGTTCGCGGCGAGCGCTTTGGCTCCGGCAAGATGGTACAAGCGAGCGATCAGCAAGTGGCTCTCTGCCATCCCGATCGGGTCGAGTCTGATGGCTTCCCTTAGCGCCGCGACGCCGGTTGTACCCTGGCGAGCCTGCAAATAGGCTTCGCCGAGGAGTTGAAAAGCTCGGGCGGATTTCGGATCCAGGAAGGCCGCATGTTTAAATATTTCGATGGCACCTTCATATTGCTTTTGGGCCATTCTTATTTTTCCCATGTTTATCCAAGCCGGTGTATATTCCAGCTTCGATTCAATAGACTTTCGTAATGCTCCCTCTGCCTCTTTCAGCGCCCCTTGCTCGAAATATAGCGTGCCTAACTTTGCCCACGCAATAAAGTCGTTTGGATCGATTCGCACGACGTCTTTCAAATAGCCGATCGCCTGGCCTATATCTTTGTTCCTCTCGAATTCGGCAGCTCTTTTATATAACTCAATGGTCTTTTCATTTTGTGGATAAGAGAATTTCGCCGAAACCGTTCCAGGAGATGGAGCCCTGTCCGAGGGTGCCGAGTGCACCTCAAAATCTTCGCGTTGCTGGGCGGCCCCAAATGAAGAAATCGTCTTTCGGGCCACTTCCGCGCCCTCAATTTCAACTATTAAGGTTCCTCCGCTTGCTGCCGTCCTCCTGAAACAATAATTTCCGGACGGCCCTACAGTGATACGTTTGTCCGACTGTTGAGGATCTACGAGCATGATAGTGACCTTTGGATGTTTGAGCAGGTCCGTAAAACCTTTGAGTATTACCCGCCCATAAACATACGGGACCTGAGCTGATGGCAAGTTCAGAGAAGGGAACGCTCCCGCTTCGCGGCAGATGTCGTCTGCCTGGGCAGTCCCGTTAACAGTCAGTCCCAGTGCCGCAAATACTACGGGGAATACTCGATAAAAAACACTCATTTCTTTCTCATAATAACTCGCACGGGTCATGTACTGCGTCTATTAGTCACAGTATTTCGCCGTGATCTGGCGAAAATGATATCCCATCGCGGCCAGCGTTAGACCGTGGGCCACATCGCGGCGATGAAACCGTACCAGCCGGTAAACATAGTTCCAAAAAGCGGTGCGCTCACTGTCACGGATCCCAAGAGTGAAAAGCAGCCTGCCCAGAGAACGAAGATCCGCGATCATGTTTGTTTGTCTCGGCTCGACCCGGTTCTGGTGAAAACGGGAAAGGCATTCGAGAGCCCGGTTGTAGTACTCCGCGGGGCTGTAAATATTTCGCAGAATGTTTTTATAGCCCTCGACGAGCCGCCCGAGCACATCGAGGTTCCACTGGCCGGACTGGAGCCTTCCGTGCTCTTCGCCCTCGAGCCTGGCGGGTGCTGGCCTGGGAGCGGGAGCGGGAGCGGGTTCCGGATCCATCGGC
>JBHENG010000056.1:0-14522 GCA_046262195.1 Pyrinomonadaceae bacterium
CGATATAGATCCTCGCCTCCGCGAACCATGCCTGCGTTTCCGGCAGCTTGCCTTGGAAAACCTCCCTGGTCTTTGCACACCATTTCAGTGCCCCGGCATCATCACCCTGATCTCGCAGCACATCGATGATATTAAGGTACGCCCTGTCTACGGAGGGCTCAGACGGATACGTGCCAATATAATTCTCATACCGTAATATCGCCTCGCGCGGCTTGCCCACACGTGAGTATGCAGACGCCGCATTCAGCAAGGCGTCCTTTGCCGTGCTGTTTTCACGGTATTGCTCCACGACCCGCTCAAACCATTTAAGGGCCTCGACATGCTGGCCCGTCTGCGAAAACCCGCGGCCGATCTGGAAACCCGCTTCGGCAGCCCACACACCCGCCGGGTAGTTGGCCATCACCGCCTCGTAATGCAGCCTCGCCGTGGCGAATTCCCGATTAAACTGGTAAACCTTTGCACGCAGGACATGCTCGGCCTCTTCCAGTTTGGGGGCGGATGTTTCGTAATTCTCTGATCCGACGTCCAGCAGATCGAGCTCCTTAACGGCGATCAGCGCCGCGTCGTCCGGCTGTTCCGGGTTCGAAGTATTCCGAAGCAGGTCATCAAATATCTCTCGTGCCTCGTCTAATTGACCGGAGTATAAGTATGCCTGGGCGAGCAGTGCGCGGTTCTCCCTCGGTTTTAGGCTTTTTAGAGCAGCTGCCGGTCCGCTCAAGATCCTGATTGTTTCGGAGAGAAACCCGCTTTCAAATCTGTTCTGAGCCGACCTGAGAATTGCACCTTTCGCGAGAAAGTGGTTCGGCGCCGATCGCGCTAGTTCGCTGAGATAAATTGACTCCAACAGCAGGTTTCCCGTGGAACGCGCGATCTGGGACAGGTGACTTAGCGCGTAAGGTTTTAGAACCGAGCCGCGGTTTACTACAGACTGGTAATTCGCCATTGCGATAGCCGGCAGGTTTTCCTTTTCGGCTATCCGCGCCAGCAGGTAATCGTGATCCATCTGCGAGAACCCACGCGCGTCGTCACTCTGCATCTGCCGAAGTTCTGCCACAGCGGCGCCGTAATCACGCCGTTCGATGGTTTCCAGAATTTGGCGAAGGTCGGCTGAAGTGGGTTGAGCGATCGCCACGCCGCAGATCATTGGAAAATACACGATCAGGGCGGCAAATCGTTTCATTAGCCGGATTTTAGCAAACATTTTTACTTTCCTGTAAAATCACGGCAAAGCAGCTATGCCAGCCATTATTTTAAGTGGAAAACCCGTTGCAGAGGCCATCAAGTCGGAGGTTAGCAATGAGATAACAGCACTTCGCGAAATACATAGCGTGACACCCGGGCTCACTGTCGTACGCGTCGGTGAGGATCCTGCTTCCGCGGTCTACGTGGCGAGTAAAGTTCAAACTGCGGGTGAAATCGGAATTGTGTCGGAACACATTGTTCTCGAGGAGTCAGTGTCACAGTTAGAGCTGCTGACATTGATCGACACGTTGAATCAGAGAATGGACGTGGACGGCATCCTGGTCCAGCTTCCGCTCCCCAGACATATCGACGATCGGGCTGTACTGGAGCGTATTTTACCTGAGAAGGATGTTGACGGGTTTCACCCGGCAAATGCCGGCCGCCTGATGCTGGGGTACCCGTCACTTACGCCCTGCACACCTGCGGGCGTGATTGAGATGTTGAAACGTGCCGGTATCGCGATCGCCGGGAAGCATGCAGTTATCGTCGGCCGAAGCAACGTCGTGGGCAAGCCCATGGCAATGCTGTTGCTACGGGAAAACGCTACAGTGACGATCTGTCACTCACAGACGGCAGATCTCGCCGCTGTGACAAGGCAGGCTGACATTCTCGTTGCCGCGATCGGTCGGGCCGGGTTCCTGCGAAGCGAGCATATTGCGGAGGGTGCCGCGGTAATAGATGTGGGTATAAATTATATGTCCGACGCGGCGGCCGCCAGCGAGCTATTCTCGGCGGAAGAGCTTGAACGCCGGCTAAGTGCTATTGAGCAGCGAGGCCATACGCTTGTCGGCGATGTAAATCCCAGAGAAGCCATGGAAAAAGCCGGCTACTTCACACCTGTACCCGGCGGCGTCGGTCTCCTTACGGTTGCCATGCTGATGAAGAACACCGTGACCGCGGCCAAAGCTAGAAGGACCAACGGCCAGGTTAAAACATTATGAATTTTGCAGATTACCAGTCCGAAGCGAGCCAAACGGCTCTTTACCCGAGACGTTTAGCCAACCTTGAATACCCGACCCTGGGCCTGGCCGGTGAGGCGGGCGAGGTGGCCAATATCGTCAAGAAGATACAGCGGGATCACGCAGGTGTTGTTACGGATGCTGTCCGTGACAGCTTACGGGACGAGCTCGGCGACGTTCTGTGGTACATCTCGGCCTGTGCCGACGAGTTGGGCCTTACGCTGACCGAGATCGCGGAATACAACGTGCAAAAGCTGGCAAAACGGCATAACCGCGGGGCGTAATGCTCACCGTCGGACTTACAGGTTCTATCGCCGTCGGCAAGTCGTTCGTTTGCAGTGTGTTTCGTGAGCTGGGTTGTCATGTTCTCGATGCAGATCTCACGGCCCGCGAAGTCGTAACACCCGGTTCCGACGGTCTCGCGAAGGTCGTTCAGGCATTCGGGGCTGAGGTCGTCACGCCTGCGGGCGAGCTCGACAGGAAAAAATTGGGAGCCGTCATTTTTGCGGATGAAAAAAAACGAGAACTCCTTAACTCCATCCTGCATCCTTTGATAATAGAGGCACAGGATCGATGGATAAGCGACGTACGGACGGCCGACCCGACCGGTGTCGTCATCGTGGACGCGGCTTTGATGATCGAGTCCGGGGGGTACCGTCGCTTCGATAAACTCATTGTTGTGTGGTGCGATCCTGATATACAATTGCAGCGCCTCAGGTCCCGGGAGGATCTGGACGAAACTGCTGCCAAAGCTCGGATAGCGCTGCAGATGCCACAAGAGGAAAAGAAACGGTTTGCCGACTATCTAATAGATACGTCGGCAGGTTTCGATGACGCCCGAAAACGGACGATCGACGTCTTTAATCATATGCAGGTAATAGCAGGAAAAGCGTGATCTCAGCAACCACAAAATTTCACAGGTTCAATATCCGTTCCCCATGGGGACGCGCAGGCGCGCTCGCTTTTCTTACTCTTTGCGCGATCGGGTGCGATGATCTGCAGCGGCCAAAGGTTGAGCCATTTTATTCGGTCACCGTCCCGCCTCCAAAGCAGGAGCTCCGCTGGACGAACGGGAAACTGCCGAAGATTCTCGATCCCGCACGGGCCGCGACCGCTCCTGAGACCGATATCGTGAGGGCAGCTTATGAAGGTCTGACCGAGCTGGACAGTCGGAGTTTGCAAGAGACGCCGGCCGTTGCCGAGCGTTGGGAAGCGAGTGAGGACCTCCGCACCTGGATCTTTTATTTACGTAAAGACGCCCGCTGGTCAAACGGTGAACGCGTTACCGCAAGGGATTTTGTTCGGTCATGGAAACGGCTCGGAAGGCTTGGGAATAAGGCGGCAAATAGCTATTTGTTTGAGAACATTCTCGGGATCGGCGGTGATCCGTCAGAAACGCCCTCCGATGTGCCGGGGGACTTTATTCCAGAGCCGCCTGGCACCCCGGCGACGGCTTCCGAACCTACGACCGCGGCTCAAGATCCCGCACCTGGACTTTCTGCTCAGCTTAGGCCGCCTGAAAGCATAGATATCCCAGAGCCGCCTAAAAGAAAAAACGTCATTCAGCCAGGAATTGTTGCTCTCGACGATATTACCCTCAGGGTAATACTGAAAAATCCGGATAAAGATTTTCCCAAACTGGTCGCTAATCCAATTTTTCGGCCGATCTATGGGAACGGCAACAATTTTGAGCAGCCCGGTCTGGATCCCGAAAGCGTTACGAACGGAGCGTTCCGGATAGATAGCATTAGCAGCGACGGCATAGTCCTAACGCGATCGGACAACTACTGGAACAAACGCTCGATTGCTCTTGAGCGTGTGCGGTTTGTACCCGCAGCTTCGGCAGAAAGCGCCCTCGAGGCATATAGGCGGGGTGCAGTGGACGTGATAAGCAACGCCGCATTTCAACCCCTTGCTCTGAAGTTGCTGAGCCCGTACGACGACTTTCGTCGGTCGCCACATAACGCAATCAATCTTTACGAAATAAACACTTATCGGGCTCCATTCAACGATCGGCGGGTCCGCGAGGCATTGGCCCTGGCCACTGATCGCAGGAAACTGGCCGAGAGCGATCTGGAGGGCACCACACAGCCGGCAATATCTTTTCTGCCGTTCGGCGGTCAGAATAATGAAGAGGCCCTCAGCTACGACGTTGAGTCGGCTAGACAGCTGCTTGTGAGAGCAGGCTTCTCAGACGGTAAAAATTTTCCGCGAGTGCGGCTTGTTATTAACCGTAATGACGCTCAGCAGCGCGTCGCCCGCTCCGTTGCTCGCATGTGGAAAGAAAACCTCAACATCGAAACCGAGATCGTGGTTAAAGAGTCTTCTGAGATCGAAGCCGTTCGGGAGTCGGGCGACTTTGACATTGTCCGTCGCGGGCTTGTCCTGCCCACCAACGACGAGTATGTGAGCCTGTCAGCGATCCTGGGCGCTCCCAAACCCGAACCTGCTGCGAGCTCGTCGATTGAGCCAAAGCCAGCGGCTGATGAAAACAGGGAACGGCCCACCCGCCCGCCGTCCGGCCCGTCGATCGGACTTCCCGACCCGGGAATGCCGGAAAACTCTGTTTCGACTTTACAGAACACAAAGGAGACGGCAATTTTCGAGGTGCGCGTGATCCCGCTCTATTTTCCAACTTCCTACGCCCTTGTTAAACCTTACGTACGAGGGTTCGAAATGAACATCCTGGATGCTCCGTCTCTTAAAGAGGTAAGCATCGACAGCAGCTGGCAGCCTAAGCCCGCTACTCCTTGATATATCCTGACCGTTCCCAGTCTTCCCCGCTGACCTTGTGAGCGAAAACCGCAACAATATCCTTTCAGTCACGGATCTGAAGGTTCATTTTCGGACCGATGGGGGGGCCGTTAAAGCGGTGGACGGAGTGTCTTTCCAACTTGAGAAGGGGAAAACACTAGGCATCGTGGGTGAGTCAGGCAGCGGCAAATCGGTGACGAGTCTATCGCTCATGCGATTGTTGTCAGGTTCTGAGAGCATCGACACGAGCGGACACATCATGTTTAGTGGCGTAGACGTACTTGGTATATCGCCCGCGGATATGCGAAAGCTTCGCGGCCGGCGGATGGCGATGATCTTTCAGGACCCGATGACCTCGCTGAATCCGTACCTCAAAATCTCGAAACAGCTGACCGAGGTCACCCGCCTTCACCTTGGCCATAACAGGTCCGAGGCTCGTACTCACGCCATCAATATGCTCAACCTAGTGGGGATATCTGACGCGGAGTCACGTATAGATAACTATCCACACGAGTTTTCCGGAGGCATGCGGCAGCGAGTTATGATAGCCATGGCGTTAAGCTGCGAGCCTGAACTGCTGATTGCCGATGAACCTACCACCGCCCTTGACGTAACCATACAGGCTCAGATCCTTGAGCTTGTTAAAGATCTTCGCTCGCGGATGAAAACAAGTGTGATACTGATTACACACGATCTCGGTGTAGTTGCCGGCATGACCGATGATGTGATCGTGATGTATGCGGGAAAGGTATTTGAATCCGCGCCGACGGCGGAGCTGTTCGCCTCACCGGCAAATCCATATACCAAAGGTTTGTTAAAGAGTCTGCCTCGTCTGGCCGATAACGGTAAAGAGCTATATCAGATCCCCGGAATGCCCCCGGATCTATCACAATTGCCGACCGGCTGCCCTTTCGCCGAGCGATGCTACCGGGCCGAGGACATTTGCCATAACACCTTTCCGCCTTTCGTGCGGATAAACGAACATCATAGATCGCTATGCCATTTCGCAGACGAGGTCTTCGCTGACTCATTACGAGAAAAAACCAAAACCGCCGATGCCTCCTATTGTTGATGAAACCCTGATCTCGCTTCGCGAAGTTAAGGTCACCTATCGCTCCAAGCGCAGTATTTTTGCGCCCGCACAAACGGTGAAGGCAGTGGAGGGTGTCTCGCTCGACATCAAAAGGGGCGAAACGCTTGGGCTCGTGGGGGAATCAGGATGCGGCAAGTCTACTCTCGGGAGAGCGATACTACGTCTTACCGACACGGCCGACGGACAAATATTATTTAATGGCTCAGACATAATGCGCATGTCTACGGCCGAGGTTCGAAAAAACCGAAAGCACCTTCAAATGATATTTCAGGACCCGTTCGGCTCGTTAAATCCGCGGATGACTGCCGGCCAGATCGTGGGTGAGCCGATCAGACGATTTCGACTGACTCGGGGGGAGTCGGTCCAAACCCGCGTGAATGAGCTGATGGAAACGGTGGGTTTGAGCCGGCGAATGGTGGACCGCTACCCGCGTGAGTTCTCGGGCGGCCAGCGTCAGCGCGTTGGTATCGCACGATCTCTTGCTGTCGAGCCGGAATTCATCGTTGCGGATGAGCCGATATCTGCTCTCGATGTTTCGATCCAGGCGCAGATAATGAATCTGCTTGAGCGGCTGCAAGAAGAAAGAGGTCTGACATACCTATTTATCTCTCACGACCTCCGAGCCGTCGGGCACTTGTCCGATCGTGTGGCTGTCATGTATCTCGGCCGTATCGTGGAGCTGGGTCCGGCGAGTACTGTTTATGACCGTCCGCTGATGCCCTATACACAGGCCCTGATCTCGGCTATTCCGGTGCCGGACCCTGTTGCTGAAAGTAAACGGGAGCGTATAATCCTGGCGGGCGATGTGCCCTCGGCGGTCGACCCGCCCCCCGGGTGCCCGTTTCATACGAGATGTCGTTTCGCAATCGCAGAGTGCAGGCAGATCGTGCCCATCTTGACCGAGATCCGACCGGCGCACTCTGCCGCCTGCATCCGAATAAACTCAGAGTTCCCAAACATCGAGGAAAACGCATCACGACAGATGGGGGCCATCGGCCAAGGTGCTTAACCATATAAAAAAGAGCCGTGAGGCCCTTTTTGGTGTCGGTTCTGGACTGGGACCTAGTTCAAGCCGGTCGCACTTTGACTGCTCGAATTGCGGAGCGATCTGATGCGGTTGTGGGCGGCGAGAACGGCCTGCGCCTGTTGATCCACGATGTCAGCCACGTTCGCGGGCAGATTGGATTTCTGGGCCTCAAGATAAGTTTCCTTAGCGGAGTCTTCCCCTAGCTCGCATTCGTTCAGGATTGCCTCTTCGTCCCGGCCCATGACGGCCGATTTGATGTCGATCCAACCGCGATGAATCGCTCCGGCGGTACTGCCGCTGGTTTCCGGTTCACCGCCGAGCGAGCGAACGAGCTGCTGCAGGACGCCGACGAATTCCGATCTCTGCTGTGAGAACTCATAGAATATGGATTTCAGGTCGGAGCGTTCTACCCCCTCGGCCGCTTCTTTGAATCCTTCCTGACCGTCCCTGCAAGTCTCGATCAAATTATTCAGTGTGGAAATAACATCGTCGTTACTCATTTCCTCAGCCGGTTGTTTGAAGTCCTGGTCGGTTATGTCGTGTGTAGCCTCGTAGTCGTTGATCATAGTTTTTTACCTCCGTGAAAATTGCGAGAATGAAAACGCGAGGCAATAGCTTTTCGAGCGCGCCGTAATTTCGGCGATCGGCGCTGCACCCTCGCAGTCGTACCTAACTTCATGATATGCCTGCTCATGGTACGGGAACGTCTGCCAGAAGACACAGCTTATTAATACTTCTCTACGAATGAGCGTGCCCGTCGTGTTTCGGTCCCCGAGCTTGAGTTTATATTTCGTGAAAAGAACGGCCCATTAACAGTTTTAGGTGGTACATAACTGATTGGCTTCGACACACTCTGGGCGGTAATATCGAGGGGGATTCTACGGAATCGCACTCTAGATGAACAACAAAAAAGCATCCTCTGAGAAAGCAGTCCTTCTCGAGTCCATTGCTGGAGCTAACGGCGTGGCGATCGGGATCGTAGACAGGGCTTCGCGTGAGGTGTTTACGGCCAATGCGAATTCCATATGCACGACTTTGAACCCTCGTGGCGGATTTTCGTCGGCTTGTGCAGAATATTGCGGTAGGGCCCTCGAGATTGCAGCCCGCAACGCCGGGGCCGCCGAGTACGAATGTCATGCGGGCCTGCAGTGCCGCGCGTCTTTGTTCGGTCCAAAGGGCAAAGAACTCGTCGCGATCGTGGGTCGTGTTTTCGTCAAAGCTGACAGCTATCGAAAGGCAACGGCGCGGGCTATGTCGGGCGATTGGAGCCGATATCCGCCGACCAGTTTTTTGGAGAACATACTTATCGCCGGTTCTACCGACACGATCGGGAAAGCCTCGGCTGAGGTCGAAAAGATAGTGCAGGCAGGTACCTCGAACAAAACCGAAACCGCTACCGCGGCAACTCTTCCCCCACAGGGAAATGTCTCTGCTGTACGGCCGTCAACGCAGACAGCGGACTCTAAAAACGAGCAGCGCTCCGCGGAAGCCAGCGCCTGGCGGTCTTTTTTTGGTTCGCTTCTCAAATCTGATTATGGCCGTGCGTCCGGGTCGATCCTCGAGTTCTTGGCTCATCATTTTGGGTTCTCGTCCCTCGTCTGGCTCGAGAGGTCGGAGGGGAAGCTAACGAACACTACAGCTTTCGGGACGATGAAGAACCGGAAGGTTCGCCTCGGAATTGCGGCCGACGATCCGCGATTAGACGACGCATGGCAAAGGGATATCCCGCTCGAGCTGTCCGAGCGTTTCAAAGGAAAAACGCTTGGCACGGCACGGACAATGTACCTCTTTCCGATCGGTGTTGATGGCGATATATCTGCAGCAATAGCCGTCCTCGACCCGATCGCGAGTGAAAGCACAAAAACACAAATTTCGCGTATATGCCACTCCGTCGCGCCGCAGCTAGAGATATTGCGCCTTCGCAGCGAGCTCTCACGCGGAATGACATTGGCATCTGCGGTCCGAAACTTTAGCGAAAGTCTTAAACGAATGGACAACGAAGACCTCTGGCTCAATCTCACGCAGAACGCTGCCGAAATGCTGCGAGCCGAGCGGGCTTCCCTGCTGATCTATGACGACAAAACTGATTCACTCGAGATAAAGGCACTCGTCGGCGCGCAAAAGTTTGCAGCAACGGGCTCCGACGTGGGAACACGTGTCGCACGGTCCGTGCTCGAACGCCGTGGCCCCGTGGCCGTGGCTGATATAAGCAGCACGGGCCTGCCTCCCGCAACCGATGGACGGCAATATAAAACATCTTCGTTCCTGAGCTGTCCCATATCACTCAGCGGCAGAAACATCGGCGTAATGAGTTTCACGGACAGGGCGGGCGGTCTTCGGTTCGACAAAATGTCCCTGGACCTGATCCAGGCCATCTCGCCGCAGCTGGCGGTAGCGATCGACCGGGCGATCCTAAAGGAAAAGGCCGGTGAGTTCGAACAGCTGTCGGTCACCGACGCCTTAACGGGTCTATTGAATCGCCGCTACATCGAGGAGCGCTTGATGGAGGAAATGAAGCGGTCCACGCGACACGGTTTCCCAATGAGTTTCATGATGCTCGACGTCGACCGCTTCAAATCCTATAACGATCAGTTTGGCCACCCCGCCGGCGATGAGGCATTGAAACTCGTGGGGCAGGTCATTCGCGATACGTTGCGCGGGGCCGACGTTGCGGCCCGATTTGGGGGCGAAGAGTTTTCGATACTGCTGCCGCAGACAACGGGTGATGAAGCCGTGACTATTGCCGAACGTATCCGCGACAATATCGAGCAGGCGCACTTCCCTCACCGGTCCGTCACAGTAAGTATCGGTGTCGCGAGCTGTTCTGCCGAACTCTGCATCTCCGCCGACCTTGTGTCGGCCGCCGATCAGGCACTCTATGAAGCAAAGCGGGCGGGTCGAAATCGCGTGCTCGTTTTCGAAAAAATCAGGGACACAGCTCAGGCTATAAATTAAATGAAAGGGTCGACGATCCTGACGACGGTCCCTCCGAACGATTTTGTCGGCCGGTCAGTCGAGCTTGAGCGGATGCTTGCCCCGTCCTCCGCGGTACCTGAAAAGCTGGCCATCCTCGCAACCCCGTCCGCTGGTTCCTCGGAACTGTTACGACAGGTATATGATCGGCTGTTTGTCCAGCCGGACGGGTTTGTCCCTTTCTATTTCGCCCTAAATGGGGGTGACAAAAAACCTGAAAATGCAGCCCGCCGATACGTAGCGGAGTTCCTTCGGCAGACTGTAGCCGCTCGGCGGCGAGATCAGTCGGTCGTTCACATTACGCCCTCGCTCGAGGAAGTTGCCGAGCTCGCCCCGTCCGCCGACGCTGGGTGGATGCGGGCGCTGTTCGATCTCTACCATCGTCCGGTCGGCGATAAACCTGCGTTCATTAAAAGCTGTCTCGCCGCACCGCTCAGAGCCCACATGGCCGGCCTACCGATCCACGTGCTCATCGACGATATTCACAATGCAACAGGCGTGGCGGGCGGTGACCGCCTTTTCCGCGAGCTAATTGATGTGTTTAGCCACGTTCCCATCCGCGTGACCCTTGCGGGCCACAGGCGGTTTCTTTTTGGACGAACGAACTTCAGGACAATGCCCCTCGAGATGCTGTCATTTTCCGTCGCGGGGCAACTCGTTGAGCTGCTCGCCGCCAGATACGCCGTGACCGTCAGCGATCAGACTCGCGACTTGATCGCGGTACAGCTGCAGGGAAACCCCCGTCACATTGACCTCCTCTTGAGGTCCGCCGCCGACCGTGGTTTACAGCTCGGCAGCTTTGATTCTGTGGAGCGGGCATACATCGACAGCATATTTGGCGGCGAGATCGCGAGATCTATAGGTCATATCCTTGCGGAGGTGCTCCCGGACGCAAATTTGCGTGCGCGAGTCCTCAAGGCGATCGACGAAACAATGTCGACCCCGGGCGAGCAGGTGCGGCCCGGCGAGCTGCAAGCGCTTGCGGGAACAGACAAAAAAACTCTTCGCTCTGCGCTCAGAGCTCTTCATTATCGAGAGATCATCAATCTCGGACCGGCCGGAATAGACACACGCGAGACAGCAACCGTGTTTCGCGACTATGCCAACTCCGCGGCGGTTTTAGCGTCCGGCGAGAAGCCCCGCGTACAGATCGTGAGTGATGCTCTGGCCGCGAACATCAAGCGTGCTCCGAAGATCATGGCTCGCCAATACCGCCAAGGCGCCGCCCTCGGCCTTCGAGAATTGATGACGCGTTTTGATGATCAAGCTGTGTCGGCCGCATTGCTGGACTACGGTGTCTTTAAACAGCGGTTCAAAGGTATCGGGGACGCCGAGATTTTAACGGCTATTGGAGAGCAGAACCAGTTTATACAGCTCCCCCAGGTCCACTATACGGCTTTTACGTCTGGCTATTATCCGCAGCTGGACTCGCTGGTTGATAAAGAACGATCTGTGATCGCTTCCGGGTCTTACGGCCCCGCCGGGGCGGATCAGTTAGCTTGGGTGGCCGCTGAGATTGATTCAAAACTCGAGGCGACGCGTGAAACCACGGAATTTTGGCTGGACCGTCTTGAGATGGCTGCCACACACAGCAATTTCGAGAAATACCGGATCTGGCTCATCACTCCGGAGGGATTTGACGCCGAGGCTCTCGATCTGATGAGTGAGAGAAATGCCATCGGATCAAGCCGGAAACAGGTTCACTTGCTGGCAAACACCTTAGGCAGAAAGCCAGCGGAGAGCGAGTACGCTGCTCCCGATGAATACGAACTCATTTTTCCCATGGGTGAGGACACCGAGATCATCGCCGCGCACGCGGCGGAGGATGTGGCAAAAAGGTTTGGATTTTCGCCAAAAGCCATCAATCAGATAAAAACGGCGATTGTGGAGTGTTGTATCAATGCCGCGGAACACTCGCTCAGTCCTGACCGCAAGATCAGGCAGAAATTCTCCGTAGATGATGACAAGATGGTCATCACGATCTCTAACCGAGGGCTTCGCATCCCGGATGCGATCGAGCCGAAGGGCACCTCATCCACTCGACGGGGATGGGGCCTTAAACTTATCAAGAGCTTAATGGACCAGGTCACGATTAACGACACGGATGATGGCTCACGATTGACGATGGTTAAATACCGCAAGTCGCCCTGACTTTCAGGGCGGCCGAGCTCCCGGGGCCGCAAATATGGGTACATCCCTCTCGAAACAGCCTTCATCAAAGCCTTGCTGAACGGCGATGAACTACGAAATCCAAAAATTTGAACTTCCCCCCACCGGGTGTGGTATAGTGGTTTCAGCGATGCTTTCTGGTGCCGCGAAAGCCTGCCTGACAATCAAGTCGACCGTACTCGATCCAATGACACGATCTGCTGCGAATACAACCTACGTATTTTTCGTCCTTGCGTTAATGTTGTTTACAGCAGCGCAAGCCCTTGCGCAAGGGTCTAAGCCGCCGCTTCTTCAGGATCTGCCGGTCCAATCTGAAAATCGTGCACAGCCGTCGGCCACACCGCTGGTGATGAGAACCGGCAGCGCA
Organism: Pyrinomonadaceae bacterium; assembly: GCA_046262195.1. Taxonomy (GTDB): domain Bacteria; phylum Acidobacteriota; class Blastocatellia; order Pyrinomonadales; family Pyrinomonadaceae; genus OLB17. The sequence goes on from JBHENG010000056.1 coordinate 12,585, forward strand.
ACACCGGTTGCAAACACAACGGGTATAAGGACACTTTTCCCGGTCCTCGCCGAGGTCGCCATACCCGGGTACTCCGGGATATTGGTCGAGTCCATGGATGGCAGCGTTGTGGTGGAAAGCAATGCAGATGCGGCTTTCAACCCTGCATCTAACGCCAAGATCGGGACGGCGTTCGCCGTTCTGAAAACTTTTGGCCCTCGATTTCGATTTCTAACTAACGTTTACACCGACGGCGTTATCGATCGTACGACCGGCAACCTGAACGGCAATGTATACGTTTCCGGAAAGGACCCCGTTTTTGGCTACGAGCATGCGGTCTCGGTCGCCAACGAATTGAACCGCCTCGGCATCCGGACCGTCACTGGCGATCTGATAGTTACCGATAATTTCGTAATGAATTATTCGGGCTCGCCTGTGGCCTCGGCACAGAACCTGTTTGCAACGATGAATGCGTCGAAAAGGTCGCCGGCCGCGACGCGCGTCTGGCTAAACCATGTGTCGAATTCCGGCAAACTTGGCCAGATAAATGGCGTACCCGGCGTCACGTTCACCGGTGCCGCATACGTTCAGCCGATCCCGTCCAGTCTTAATTTGTTGTTTACGCATGAGTCCACTGAGCTCCGGGAGATACTCAAGGCGACGTTGTGCTACTCGAACAACTTTCTTTCCGAACGCCTGGGTGACCTCGTCGGCGGTCCCTATGCCGTTTCTCGTCTCGTACACCTGAATGCCGGCGTCCAGCCGCATGAGTTTTCGCTCCAGACAGCAAGTGGACTTGGATTTAATCGTGTGACGCCGAACGCTATGATGAAGCTCTTAAGAGCTCTCAGGACCGATCTTGCCCGGTACAAAATGACCTTTGCCGATATTATGCCGGTTGCGGGCGTAGACAAGGGAACGCTTGAGGAACGATTCGACGCAGATTTTTCACGCGGGAGCGTGGTAGGCAAGACAGGTACGTTAGGCAACACCGACGGCGGCGTAAGCGCACTTGCCGGGGAGGTCAATACCCGCAACGGCCGATTACTTTTTGTGATATTCAATCAACGCGGGAATGTGGCGCGGTTCCGCTCGTTCCAGAATTATTTTGTGGCTTTAGTGCAGGGGCAATTTGGCGGGGCTGCGCCGGTTGTATACGAGCCGATGTCCCTCGACGCACGGCTTGCCCGGTCGCGCATAACCTACCCCGAAGCTCACGTTTCAGGGAACGAATAGTCACATCAATTTTTATAGGAACGGAAGGAAGTGAGTTGATCGCTTCCTTTTTTGTTTTGGATGCTCGTGAGATAATTCCCGCTTTACAATGACTGACAACGAACAGGACCAGTCGGAAGCAGAATCTCCAGAATCTCTCAGCGACCCCACATCCGAACAGCTCGCCGCGTCGGATGTCCCGCCCGCTCGCCAGAAACACGCCAGCGTCGCCCGTTCGGCCGGTATCGTCTCTATCGCCGTCATGTTTTCGCGCGTGCTTGGATTGGTCCGCGAGACTATCTTTGCCAGATATTTTGGTGCCGGATTCCTTTACGACGCGTTCATTGTCGGCTTTCGTATCCCGAACCTTTTGCGGGACCTCTTTGCCGAGGGCGCTTTGTCCGCGGCCTTTGTCAAGGTCTTTACCGATTACCAGCTAAAGAACAGCGAGAAAGAAGCATGGCATCTTGCAAGCCTGATCTTCAATGGCCTCGCCGTTGTATTGAGTGTTATCTGTATCGCGGGCATTTTTCTTTCGCCGTTGTTCGTCAAGATCATTACTTACAATTACCTCGGCGATCCCAACCACTATTACCCGCCCGAAAAGGCAGCATTGGCTACAACGCTGATGCAGATAATGTTCCCCTTCATTTTGCTTGTGGCCTTGGCGGCTCTGGCGATGGGGGTACTCAACACCAAGGGACGTTTCGGTATACCGGCGTCGGCATCGACGGCATTCAATAT
>JBHENG010000057.1:0-14127 GCA_046262195.1 Pyrinomonadaceae bacterium
CTGCTAAGAAATTTGGTCGAGGAAAATAACATCACGAACTATATTGCCTGGTTCTATACGCCAATGATGTTGGATTGGAGCCGATGGCTTTCGCCGAAGGCCGTCATCTATGACTGCATGGACGAGCTGTCCCACTTCAGGAATGCTCCACCGGAGTTGTGCAGCCTCGAGCGCGAACTCTTTGAGCGGGCCGACCTTGTATTTACAGGCGGACAAAGTTTATACGAAGCAAAACGGGTACAGCACCATTCTGTTTACGCATTCCCGTCCAGTATCGATACAAAACATTTCTCCAGGGCACAAGAGATCAATGAGGAGTTTCCAGACCATGCCGGAATTCCGCACCCGCGTGTTGGCTTCGTGGGCGTCATTGATGAGCGGCTTGACATACCTTTGTTGGCTGAGATCGCGGACAAGCGTCCGAATATCAGTTTTGTAATGGTTGGTCCGGTAGTAAAGATCAGCGAAGACGATCTGCCTCGACGTAACAACATATACTATCTCGGGCAAAAGGCGTATGAGAAATTACCGGCCATTCTGTCGGGGTGGGATGTCGCCATGATGCCGTTTGCACTGAACAATGCTACGAAATTTATTAGCCCGACGAAGACGCCGGAGTACCTTGCGGCAGGATTGCCAGTAGTCTCAACACCCATTACTGACGTCGTTCAACCGTATGGGGAGCGTAGCCTGGTCCACATAGCCTCGACGGCCGAAGAATTCGTCAGGGCTATAGATCAAGCGCATAAGCAGGACAGCGAAGAGCGCAGAAGCCGGGTCAGAAGTTTCCTCGCGGATATGTCGTGGGACAAAACTTACAATTCGATGTCCGAGCTTATACAACAGGTGGTGACGGCTTCCGATGATAGGAAGCCGCTTGTAGCGGAGGCACGATGATCGCTAGCTCTAAGGTCACTCGATACTGATACCTCTTTCCTGAGCAATGCCGCGCATTTTCATCACTAGATCGTCATCTATTTCGGCAGTCCCGCTCATATGATCGTTGATCTCGGCAGGACTTCGGCCTAAAGCCAGCGCCGTGTCGTCAACACTGCCGCTGAAGCCCTGCTCGCACATCTTTCGCAGCATATCGCTAGCCGCGGCTTGGTCAGTGCCTTGTTCATCTACCGTTTTGTCTCCATCAAGCATCTTCCAAATTCCTCCAATTAGTGATACGATTACACCAACTGCGTAATTTTGTTTCTGTCTGATGGCAAACAGAGCCGGATTGCTTTTAGCGAGACGGACTTTATGTAATGCATATTACATTCCTGTGCGTAACACTTAGGGGAGAATCGTTCAAATTCATGCTTAAAAGACCAAATAAAATGACAATTGTGCTGCTCGACGGCCGTTCGCACTCAGAATCCTTTGTTCGTACCTGGTTAAAAAAGGAGGGCCTCGTTGTTTGGCACGCGACGGATGTTAGTGACGTCGTCGAGGAACTGTCCGATTACACAGTCGGCAAGAGGCCTGACGTTGTGCTTCTCCAGGTCCCGGTACTGCCCGAATGTTTTGAAAGTTTGGCCTCAATGTTTAGTCTTTCATCGCCGGACCAGCGAGACGTCGGCGTGGTCGGATTATCCGACGACGCACCTCAAGTTGACGGTAAACGTTTTGTCGCCCAAAATCTCGCGCAAGTCCGGAGCTTTATACAACGGGACGTAGACCCCCTGTCGTGCGCGGCCTAAAAAGCAACCGAAGATCGTTTCCTAATGGAACGCCCAATATTTAAGGCGTCTAAAACCTATCTAAATCCAGTATTTCCCAGGTCCTTTCCGGATCCATTCGTCATCAAATTTTGCGGCCAGTATTACGCGTACGGCACCGGTCTCAGCGATGACGGACGCGTCTTTACCGTTTTAACATCATCAGACCTCGTTGAATGGACAGCTCTGGGCGGTGCGATGGAACGGCTAGTTACGGACGCTCCGTTTTATTGGGCTCCGGAGGTCACTTATCACAACGGGAAGTTCTACCTTTACTATAGCGTCGGAAACGAGACGCTGATGGAGATCCGTGTCGCTGTCTCGGACCGGCCTGACGCGGGCTTTGTCGACGCGGGGCAAAAACTTACCTACCAGGATTTTGCCATTGACGCACATGTTTTCGAGGACGATGACGGCAAGTACATGTTTTACGCTACTGATTTTCTCGACCATGAGCAGATCGGTACAGGAATTGTTATCGATCGCATGCTCGATCCTTTCACATTAGAAGGCCGTCCGCGTCCCGTGACCCGAGCCAAGTACGAGTGGCAAGTGTACGATCCGCGGAGAAAGGAGAAGGGGGGAGTTAAATGGCATACGGTCGAAGGGCCTTTTGTTTTGAAACGAAAAGGCGTTTATTACGAGACCTTCAGCGGGGGAAACTGGCAAAACATAAGCTATGGGGTCAGTTTCGCCGTGACGTCAGATTTGGAAACTGATGACGAGTGGGAACAGTTTTCTGACGGCGAAAAGACGTTGCCAATCCTGCGGACAATTCCCGATCTTGTGATCGGACCAGGCCATAGCTGCATCATCCGGGGTCCAAACAACCGGGAACTCTATTGTGTGTACCACCGGTGGGTGGGCGAATCTCGGGTGCTTGGTATTGACCGCATGGATTTTGCGGGGGGCGGGCGTATCTTTGTGATAGGAGCCACTTCGAGTCCGCAGCCTGCGCCCTATACACCCGACCGTGCGATAACTGAAGAGCTTTGTACCGAGTCAAATGGTTATCAACAAGTATTTGAGTCGCCTGTGGGCGACTGTTTCTTGTTCGAGGTTGCTGTCAGGGCGACAGACCGGGGTAATGGATCTTTTGGACTCAGATTGTTAGCCGGAGCGATCGATGCATTGGTCCTGGAGGTCGACAAGGCGGCTAAAAAGCTGCACGTGAGAACGCCTGAATGGCTCGAGACGATAGATCTGCCACATGACGTCGACCTTACCGTCTTTCATGATCTCCGAGTAGAGGTAGACCATCGGATAGTCACCATTTCAATCGACCGGCTGACGACTCGCCGCTCGATAACTTTGACGTTGACGGCGACGGATGTTTGCCTTTTCTCGCAGGATGCCAGCGCGACCTTCGCAGGGGCTGCTTTAACTGACGGTTTTGAAGAGTTGTTCCTGGACGACCTCCTCGAGCTACGCGGATGGCGAATTCACAATGGCGCAGCGATCGTCGAAAATGGCGTGCTTAAACTTAGAAGCGACACCTCAAATATTATGCGGCTGGTGAAGACAGTTGCCCGCTCTGATGAATTTGATTATGCGTTCAACGTTAGGGTTACGGAAAATACCGGCGATGCCGGGATCGTTTCGTTCGGCTGCGGAACGAGGCTCGTCCTACATCCGCGCAGCGTCAACGTTTCATCGGGCGTGATCGAGTTGCCCGAGAACTACCGTTCCGACGAATTCTTTCAGTTCCGGATGTATCAAAAAAACGTCATCGGTGAGCTCTATCTCGACGGCCTTAAATTGGGTACCTTGGCCGCTGTTTCGGGCAACGAGATCGAGATCGGAGTGCAAATGGCTGCTGTTGAACTGGAAATGGTCAGGTACACCCCCCTCTAAACCTGTGCATCTTTTCCCATGCATACGACTTCTCAGTCACTGAGATGTTCAGCAAAAACCGATTTGCAAGCCGCAGCTAATCGGTCGTAAACTTCTCTTGAAAGCCCTTAAATCTCGCGAAGTAAAAACCCTAGATCGATCGTAACGAGTGATCTCATCACCAAATAAACAAAAGGCCCGTGACTTTATTTGGGCGGCCGGAATCGAAGATACATTTATTCCGCAGGTCCGCGAGGGTCACCGCTCTCTTGACGAATATGAGCTGATGGCTCATTACGAGCATTGGCGGACGGACGTCGGTCTATGCCGAGAGCTTGGTTTGCAGGCGCTCCGATGGGGCGTCCCCTGGTACAAAGTGGAGCCGGAGGAAGGCCGGTTCGACTGGCGGTGGACGGATGAGGTCATACCTTATTTGGTCCAGGAACTGAAGATCAGGCCGATACTCGATTTGGTGCATTACGGGTGCCCGGGGTGGCTCGAGAAGGGGTTTCTGAACAAGTCATACCCAGAAAAGGTGGCGCAGTTTTCTGCTGCCTTTGCAGAAAGATATAAGCATCTCGTGAGCTGGTATACGCCGCTGAACGAACCCATAGTAACAGCATTAATGTGCGGCATGCGAGGGCTGTGGCCGCCATATTTGAAAGGTGAGAAGGGCTATATCCGGATCATGCTGCAGCTTGCTCGCGGCATCCAGAGCACGGTCAGAGCGTTAAAAGAAGTCGACCCGAATTCGACGATGGTATATATAGAGGCAACGGGTCTCACCCGGACTATCCGGGAAGATCTCGCGTCGCTGGCCCGCGAAGAGACGCACCGCGGCTATCTTTGCTATGACCTTTTCACCGGCCGTCTCTTGCCCGACCACCTGCTTTTTTCATGGTTGTTGCGCAACGGTGCGTCACCCGACGAACTGATTGATCTCGGGCGTAACAAGGTCGATCTCGACATTATTGGGATGAATTTCTATCCGCAGTGGTCAACGAAGCAGATCTACCTGGATAAACGGGGGCGCATTGCCTTCCGTGACGCGGAACCAGAGGGAGATGGATTTGCGGAGCTGATTCGCGACTATCACAATCGTTACAAGGTGCCAATAATGATAACCGAAACAAGTGCTGTGGGATCGGAAGAGATCAGACTCAGATGGCTTCAATCGTCGGTTGGATCGATCAAGAACCTTCGCGCGGACGGCGTTCCAGTTATCGGCTATACGTGGTTCCCGCTTTTTACCATGATCGATTGGCGTTACAGATTCGGCAGTGAGCCCCGTGAGAATTATTATCTTGAGCTAGGTTTATACAGGCTCAACCAGGAGGACCGCCAAAAATGGATCGCCACTCCACTGGTCGAAGAATTTAGAAAATACATTAAGTCGCCCGAGAAAGCTGTGGGACATCTGGGAGCACAGGACGCGTCGGTCACAGCCCGGTCCTGAACCCTATCATGTCAAAACCTCTTGCTTGACGCCGTCATCAGGGTACACGGTGAATATCGCTGGTTCCTTTTGAAATTCCTCCTGGTAGGCAGCGTTAACAGCTTTCATAAATGAGTTGAGAGACTCTCTTGCCGACAAGGTTATGGTGCAGCCGCCAAAACCCCCACCCGTCATTCGCGAGCCCTTGACGCCTGGTACTGAGCTAGCAGTGTCTACCAACAGGTCAAGCTCCCGGCAGCTAACCTCGTAATCGTCGCGTAAACTCTTGTGTGATTCCACCATGAGCCTTCCCAGTTTGTTGAAATCCCGCGCCTTTATTGCATCGACGCTATCCAGCACACGTTGGTTCTCGTGGATCACATGATGACAACGTTTTAGGACATTCTGCGGCAAGTAAGAGGAGTAACGTTCGAGCTCCCCTGCGGTTACATCGCGAACGCTTTCCACATCTGGAAGATGATCTCGCAGCAGCCTTACCCCTAACTCGCACTCCTCGCGCCTCTGATTGTACTCCGATGCTGCGAGCTCATGTTTTACTCGCGAATCGCATACGACCAGAACAAGATCGTCGAGCTCGAGCGGAACATGTTCACACTGGTTTGTTCGGCAATCGATCAGCATGACGTTATCGAGGCGGGAGAGGGCCGACGCAAGCTGATCCATTAAACCCGATCGGACACCGACAAACACGTGTTCGACCTCCTGAGCCGCGAGCGCGAGATCCAATGGATCGATCGTAACGTCGGAAAGGGATACGACGGCTGTGCCAACCGCGATCTCAAGGGCCGCAGAGGACGAAAGACCCGCGCCGAACGGTATGTCTGAGTCGATCAGTACATTCATGCCGGAGGTCGAAATTCCTCGTCGACCAAGAGTGACGAACATCCCGCTGACATAAGTGGTCCAGTCCCGTTCATTCGAGATCTGTTCATCAAGCACGAACGTTCTCCGTTGGTCGAGTGTTGCTGTTGTTACATCGATTTGTCGGTCTTCTCGACGCGAGCAAGCCACATACGTCCGCTGCTGGATCGCAAAAGGCAAGACAAATCCCTGGTTATAATCCGTGTGTTCGCCGATCAGGTTTACCCGGCCGGGTGCGCTAAAGAGTTTTGGTTCATCACCGTAGATCTGCCTAAAGTTATCGGCAAACTGTTGAATGTCGAACATCTCGGATCAGGAACTCCATGAGACAGGCTGCACGAGGGCCCGCAGCTGTGCAGCCTTTTCCTCCGGCAGTGTGTCGTTGATGAACATGCCGGCACCTGCTTCGCTGCCCGCAAGATACTTCAGTTTTTCGCGGGTTCGCATAGGCGGATAAAACTCTATGTGAAAATGATAGTTTTCATAATTACCGCCATCACTCGGCCGCTGGTGGATAGACATTATGTAAGGGAAGGATCTTTCGAAAATGCCGTCAAAAGCAACTAAAACCTGTTTCAAAATCTCGGCCAGGTGGAACTGCTCTCCTCGCTCGAAGTCCGTGAGCGCCTGCTTATGAGATTTTGCGAAAATATGGGTTTCATAGGGATACCGTGCGAAAAAAGGGATAACGGCCAAAAATGAATCATTCTCCGCAATGATCCGTTGTTCGAAAGCCTGTTCCTTCGCTATAACATCGCAAAACAGGCAGCGTCCCGTCGAGTCCGAGTGCTTTCGGCACTGCTTTAGCTCTTTAAGGATGACCGGCGGTATAAAGGGATACGCATAGATCTGGCCATGTGGGTGGTGCAAGGTAACCCCGACCGCCTCTCCTTTATTCTCGAAAATGAATACATAATTCACAAAATCGAGAGACCCAAGCTCGCGAAACCGTTCAGTCCATACGAGGATTAGTTTATAGATCTGCTCAATGGGTTCGGTCGTTAGGGTAGCGGAATGTCGCGGGGAGTAAACGACCACCTCACAAACTCCCACCGAAGGTCGTACGCGATAAAAATCGTCTCCCTCGATGGCGGGTTCCGGAGGGTGTGTTTTCAAACTTGGGAACTTGTTTTCGAAAGCGACGATGTCATAGTCGGCGGCCGGTATTTCCGTAGGAAAGCCGCCGGGTAACGTAGGACATAACGGACAATAGTCAGCCGGCGGCAGGAAGGTTCGGTCCTGGCGTGCTGTCGCGGTCGCGGTCCATTCACCCAGCACCGGATTAAATCGCAGCTCAGACATATCTGAAGTGACTATTCGGGTTCGGCAGACTGGCTGACCTTATCATCGTCGGTCTTCTGGGCACCTGACTGCGAAGGGCTGAACGAATAATAGATAAGGTAGCGGCCGTCCGGCAGGACGATCCGTTCGCTGGTCATCTCAAGAGGCCTCGGGTCTTCGACAGGCTCATTCATCTCAAACCGACTGACCCGCAGTGGAACCGTTGGATCTGATATGGTTTTTTAACCATGACCATGCAGTCTCGATTATCACTTTTAGGTCCTGAAACTCAGGCTCCCAACCGAGTTCACTCTTTATCTTGGCAGAGGACGCAACCAATGCAGCCGGATCACCGGGACGACGTTCGCCCAGCCTTTCCGGAATATCTAAACCGGTCACTTCTCTAGCAGTATCTATCACCTCACGGACAGTGTAACCTGCCCCGCCACAACCCAGATTATAGATGCTGCTTCGCGAATCCAAAATATCGAGCGCAAGAATGTGGGCCCGTGCCAGGTCTATGACGTGTATATAATCGCGAAGGCAGGTGCCGTCGCGCGTACGATAATCATCTCCAAATATCTCGACATACGGGATCGTGCCAAGGGCGGCCTGCAGAACGAGCGGTATAAGATGGGTTTCCGGATCGTGCAGCTCTCCGCAGCGTGTACTCGCCCCCGCAGCATTGAAATAGCGAAGGCTGGCGTATCTAAACCCATGCTCGGTTTCGTATCGCTGCAGCTCCTTTTCAAATTCCAGCTTGGTTTCTCCGTACGGGTTTGTAGGGCGAAGAGGGTCCGTCTCGTCAATCGGCTGTATCTCCGGCTCGCCGTAAACTGCCGCCGTCGAGGAAAAAACCAGTTTTGTTACACCGGCAGATCGCATTGACTCAAGTAAATTGCGGCCCGCTACAACATTATTGTCGTAATATTTCTCAGGGAATTGGACCGATTCGCCGACAAGGGACGACGCGGCCATGTGAATAACCGCCTCAACAGCGTTTTCCTGGAGTGTGGTCGTGATTAGAGGGCCATCGTGCAGATCACCTTTAACGAATTTCGCCCGAGGATCCACCGCTTCGCGATGACCTTTTGACAGGTTATCAAGAACGGACACATTGTGGCCGCCCTTTAACAATTCTTCAACGACGACGCTGCCTATATAGCCAGCGCCGCCGGTTACAAGTATGTTCATGCTGAACCGTTGGTTCTGCGGGTTTAAAGCGTCTGACGCGATGTTCCGTTGCCGCTACCGTTCGTCTTCACCGCCAACGCCAGGGGGACAAACGCCTTTTCGCTGCGGGCTGTTACGACTGCGGCCTCTCGGCGCTTCTTACCGATGACCTTTGCGTAAACAGTTAGAGCCTGGGCCACGATCTGATCCATGTTGTAGTACTTATACGTAGCCAAACGGCCGACAAAATGTACATCCGGGCGAGCGTCTGCCAGAGCTTTGTATTTCAGGTACAGATCGCCGTTTTCCTTTCGAGGGATCGGATAGTACGGGTCGCCCTCGGCACGGGGAAATTCATAAACCACACTGGTTTTGTCGTGTTCCTGCCCCGTCAGATATTTGAATTCAGTGATTCGGGTATAAGGCTGCTCATTTGGATAATTGACCACCGGAGCTTCCTGAAACGTCTTTGTGTTATGCGTCTCATGTTTGAACTCAAGCGACCGGTAGGGCAGCTTGCCGTACCTGTAGTCGAAAAATGAGTCGATGGGGCCCGTGTAGACCATCTCGCGGAACGGTATTTCGTTGATGATCTCCCGGTAGTCGCAATTAGTGAGGATCTTGATATTCGGGCTGTCCAGCATCTTTTCGAACATGCGGGTATAGCCGTGTTTCGGCATCGCCTGGAACGTGTCGGTGAAGTAACGGTCGTCCCGATTTGTTCTCGTCGGTACCCGTGCGGTAACTGAAGCATCGAGCTCAGAGGGATCCAGGCCCCACTGTTTACGCGTGTATCCGCGGAAGAACTTTTCATAAAGCTCCTGTCCCACAGCATTCACCACGACGTCCTCTGACGTTTTTATGTGTTCGCGATTTTCGCGAATTTTCTCAAAAAAGTCCTTTAACTCGAAGGACGTCAGCGATAAACCGTAGAGTTTGTTTATCGTGTCCAGGTTGATAGGAATAGGCACCAACATGCCGTCGACACGCGCCAGGACGCGGTGCTGGTATTCTCGCCACTCCGTAAAGCGGCTCAGATAATCAAAAACCTCGGCTGAATTTGTATGGAAAATGTGCGGCCCGTATTTATGTATTAAAATTCCGTCGTCGTTATAGTGGTCGTAGGCATTTCCTGCGATGTGAGGCCGTTTGTCGCAGATCAAGATCTTCTTGTTAGAGCCGTTTGCCAGCCGCTCCGCCAGGACACTCCCGGCAAAACCAGCTCCCACAATTAAATAGTCAAACATTCTTCATTGTCCCCTTGTAAAAAGTTAATTTTTCCGTTCTATGAGCTTAATGGGCGAGGCCGTTGCACGTCTGTATGCTTGCCAACAATATTGACCGCCCGGACCTGAAGTGCCCGCAAATATGGGTTAATAAAATAAAAAGACGCCTCTCGACAAGGCGTCTGGAGCTAAGTTAGATAGGTAGAATTGGCTACAACGAGAAGCCGCCTCGAGTGAGCATCATCTCGAAACCAGTCTTGTCGACGGCCTTTAAATAGGCGTCCCGCGGCTCTACCGTTCCATTTTTTACGTGCTCAAAAAGCGAATCATTTAGCATAACCATCCCAAGAGTTTTTCCGGTTTGCATCGCTGACGGGACCTGGAAAGTCTTGCCTTCGCGGATCAAATTTGAAATTGCGGGGGTCACGATCAGCACCTCGAGAGCAGCCACCCGGCCGCCGCCTTTCTTCGGAAGAAGGGTCTGCGCGATCACGCCTTTTAGCGATTCGGAGAGCATCACGCGTATCTGCTGCTGCCGGTCGGCCGGGAACTGGTCGATGATGCGGTCAACGGTAGATGCGGCCGTTGTTGTATGGAGCGTGCCAAAGACGAGATGGCCGGTTTCAGCGGTCTCGATGGCTATAGATATGGTTTCCAGATCCCGCATTTCGCCAACGAGCACAATGTCCGGATCCTCTCTCAGGGCGGCGCGAAGCGCGTCCTTAAAACTGTCTGTATGATTGTGAACTTCCCGTTGGTTGACCAGGCATTTGTGATTGTCGTGGACAAATTCTATCGGGTCCTCGATCGTGATTACATGGTCCTCACGGTTCTTATTGATAGAGTCGACCATGGCGCACAGGGTGGTGGATTTTCCCGAGCCTGAGGGCCCCGTGACCACTACCAGGCCCTTTGAAAGAGTGCAAAGGTCCATGATGGCCTTTGAAAGCCCGAGCTGCTCGGCCGTGAGGATCTTCGAGGGAATGATGCGGAAAACCGCACCCATGCCCTTTCGATCCATAAAGATATTGCAGCGAAAACGTGCCAGACCCGATATCTCGTACGCAAAGTCTGTATCGTGCCTCTCCGCAAACTCTTTCTGATTCTTGGCGGGCATGATCGACATAAGCATGTCCCGCAGCACCTCTGGGGCAAGCGGTGTCATGCCATCGTTGAGGGGTCGGATCTTTCCGTCCTTACGCATCATTGGCCCAACACCGACCGAGAGGTGTAGATCTGACGCTCCGAGGTCCGCTATCTTGCGGAACATCGCCTCCATGCGGTTTGCCATCATGGGGTCAGATACGGCAGGCACAAAAGCTGCCTGTGCGGGAACCTGCGGGACCGCGGGAGGAGCAGGCGGGACGTAAGTTTCTGCAGGGGCAGTCGGGGCGGAAGTTTCGGGCATCGCGGGTTCCATAAACATGGGCTGCTCCTTAGGCGTAAAGGCTGCCTCTACTGACGGCAGATCAAAGCTCTGGGTCACGACAGGCTCGGTGGTCGGCTCAAACGTCTCCAGTATAGTCGGTGCGCCGACTTCGAAATCATCGCGACGGCCCGGCGGCTCATAGTCTGACGTGTCCGAAAATACCGTCTGGAACTGGGGGTCGTTTGCCGATATTACTTCGATCTCAGGATCGCCTGTTGGAATGTATTCCGGAGCAGACACTTTATCGTCAAAGATCAGATCGGGAAGAGTGCCGGTATCCACCGACTCGGCAGTAGCGGCGTCGTATGCTGCGGACGAGCTTTCGAGTTGATATTCGACAAGCGGCGGAAGCTCTGGCTCCAATGTAAACGGCACGCTCTGAACGTTGGTGGGTGCCGACGGGCTTTCAATCGCGGCAGCAACAGGTGCCGCGGCCGCCTGTGAAGCCGGCTTCGGAACCGGCTTTGAGCTGTTCGAATCGTTCAACAGCGGCCGGATCGACACGACAAAACCCGCCGGCGACTTTTGAATTGTAAAGCTGAAATTGCCTAGATTGTGTGGGTGGACAAACTCTACCTCACTGTTATGGGGCAGCTGGGCCTTGACGCTGTCTGGTATCAGCGGAAAAACGATGGTGCTGATCTGTGTGCCGAGCAGCGGGACATTTGCTACGTCCCTTGGTTGGTCGCCTGCTAAGACATACGGGTTCTTGTCGGGCTCAAGACGCAGTTCGTCACCGCACGATGACAGAAGGGTCTTTAAATAGTCGTTTAACTTTTCCATATTGGTTAAATGTTAGAAGGAGCGGACTTGGGAGGTTCCGGGGGGGGTGTGGAGATCGGTAATCAATCTCCAACCAAGACTAACATAGTTTAACCATGTATGTCTATTCTTTTAACAGCAAATCAGGGTAAGTGGCTACACCGCGATCGATTCGCGGTACTCGCCCCACACGCGTCTGAGGCATGTGCTTATTTCGCCCACCGTAACATCGGCTTCAACGGCTGTTAGGATACGTGGCAGCAGGTTTTCTGATCCGCGAGCGGCCTCCTCAAGGGCGGCAGTGGCGGCCGCGGCTGCGGCCGGATCGCGGCGGACGCGGACTGCTTGTGTTCGTGCAACTTGTTGTTTTTCAAGGGCTTCATCGATACTGAGGATCGGGATCGGCACTTCTTCCTCGGCCTGATAACGGTTCATGCCAACTACGACCGCGGTCCCGGCCTCAACGGCTTTTTGATAATCGTACGCAGCCTCCTGGATCTCGTTTTGGACGTAGCCGGTCTCGATGGCTCGCAGCATTCCGCCCATTCCGTCGATTTTCTCAATATATTCCATGGCCAGCTGCTCGAGCCGGGTGGTCAGTTCTTCGATCGCGTAGCTCCCCGCCAACGGGTCTGCGGTATCAGCAACTCCCGACTCGTGGGCGATCACCTGCTGGGTCCGCAGGGCAATACGGGCGGCATTTTCAGTGGGCAATCCAAGGGCCTCGTCGAGCGAGTTCGTATGCAGGCTCTGTGTGCCGCCCAGGACCGCTGCTAGGGCCTGTATGGTCGTCCTCACGACATTTACCTCAGGCTGCTGAGCTGTCAGGGTGGAACCGGCGGTCTGTGTATGGAACCGCAGCGTCAGCGACCGCGGATCTTTGGCCGAAAAACGGTCCTTCATGATCCTTGCCCAGAGCCGGCGGGCAGCGCGGAATTTTGCGATTTCCTCAAGTAAGTTGTTGTGCGAATTGAAGAAAAACGACAACCGCGGCGCAAATTTGTCCACGGCGAGACCCACGTCTATGGCGGCCTGAACGTAGCAGATGCCGTCCGCCAGGGTGAAGGCGATCTCCTGAGCCGCGGTCGAGCCCGCCTCGCGAATGTGGTAACCGGAGATCGATATTGTGTTCCAATTAGGCACCTGGGCGGCGCAGTAGGCAAATGTGTCCGTGATCAACCGGAGGCTGGGTTTCGGCGGGTAAATGTAGGTCCCGCGCGCTATGTATTCCTTGAGGATATCGTTTTGAATGGTCCCACTGACCTTGTCAAAAGGCACTCCCTGCCTTTTAGCAACGGCCAGGTAAAGGCACAAAAGCGTTGAGGCAGTTGAGTTTATGGTCATCGATGTCGAAACCGAGTCCAGCGGTATGCCATCCAAAAGGGTCAGCATATCGTCCAGGCTGTCGATGGCGACGCCGACCTTGCCAACCTCGCCCGCTGAGAGCGGATCGTCCGAGTCCAGCCCGATCTGTGTGGGCAGGTCAAAGGCGACGCTCAGACCGGTCGTGCCTTGTGATAGGAGATACTTGTAGCGGGCATTGGACTCTTCGGCAGTAGCAAAACCGGCATATTGCCGCATTGTCCACAGCTTTCCGCGGTACATATTGCGGCGGACGCCCCTGGTATATGGGAAATCACCCGGCGCGCCCAGGTCCCGGTCGTAGTCTACAGGAGCCGTATTTTCAGGGTTGAAGTCGTTCGGGAGCTCGATGCCCGACGACGTCTCAAACTTGTCCCGTCTCTCAGCCATAAACAAATTAGATTAGCACGAAGCGACAGCAGTGAAGATCGGTAAGATCATCGGCGTGGCATGCAAAGCAGAGGGGGGGCTAGTTGCGGCGTCGGGCACTCCAGAACCGGAAAGCCGCATAGCCCACGAGGCCCAGGCCGAGGACGACCTCGGAAACTCTCCCGACGCCATGGCCGCTGGGCAGCAGTCCCTGCTCGGTGGCGGCACTCACAAGGAACCATATCCCGACAAGGCCCATGATGACCCAAAGAAATGCGAATTTCATAACGTGACGCGAAGATTTTATGCCGTGCAGCTCACAAATACAAAAGCGCCGTCACTGCCGCCCGGCCGCTGATCCGGTTGGGTTATACTATAAAGATATGCGTAAAAGTTTTACCTCATTGGCGGGCGGACCGGTTCTGCTGCTGGCAACAACCTTAATGATCGTGGGCTGCGGCACGGCGGGATCGGGTGCAGGGATGAAGAGCGTCGTATTCTCGGGCGGCGAGACAGAGGCCCAGACGCAGCCGACGCATGCCAGTCGTCTTACAGCTGCGGATGTCGCTAAGCTGAAGTGGATCATCGGTGACTGGCGGGGCAGCGGCGAGAACCAGAAGCCTTTTTTTGAGCGATATCGTTTCGAGAATGAGAACACTCTGGCAG
>JBHENG010000058.1:0-13562 GCA_046262195.1 Pyrinomonadaceae bacterium
ATATAAATCACCCCGAGAGCGAGCCGATGGCAATTGGCCGCAATTTCCTCGTCAAGATCAATGCAAATATCGGCAACTCGGCCATCGCATCGAGTATCGATGAAGAGGTCGAAAAAATGCGCTGGTCCACCCTGTGGGGTGCCGACACGGTCATGGATCTCTCGACCGGGAAAAATATCCACGCCACGCGTGAATGGATATTACGCAATTCACCGGTACCCATCGGCACGGTACCCATTTATCAGGCTCTCGAGAAAGTAAATGGAAAGGCGGAAGATCTGACCTGGGAGATCTACCGGGACACGCTTATCGAACAGGCGGAGCAAGGCGTCGATTACTTCACCATCCACGCCGGCGTACGGCTGCCGTATATACGTCTTACTGCGAAGCGCACGACGGGCATAGTCAGTCGGGGTGGCTCCATAATGGCCAAATGGTGTTTGGCCCATCATGACGAGAGTTTTCTGTATACCCGGTTCCGCGACATTTGCGAGATCATGCGGGCATACGATGTTTCATTCAGTCTCGGCGATGGACTGCGTCCCGGATCGATCGCGGACGCAAACGATGAAGCACAGTTTGCTGAATTGGATACCCTAGGCGAATTGACCAGGATCGCGTGGGAGATGGATTGCCAGACAATGATCGAGGGGCCGGGTCATGTACCGATGCACCTGATCAAGGAGAACATGGATAAGCAGTTGGCGGTCTGCGGCGAGGCTCCATTTTATACTCTTGGACCTCTAACCACGGACATTGCTCCGGGCTACGACCACATCACCAGTGGTATCGGCGCGGCAATGATTGGCTGGTTTGGCACCGCAATGCTTTGTTACGTGACCCCGAAGGAGCATCTTGGCCTACCCAACAAGAAAGATGTTAAGGAAGGTGTGATCACGTATAAGCTTGCTGCCCACGCTGCGGATCTGGCAAAGGGGCACCCGGGTGCTCAATATCGCGATAACGCACTGTCTAAGGCGCGGTTTGAATTTCGTTGGGAAGATCAGTTCAACCTGTCCCTTGACCCGGAAGTTGCAAAGGAGTATCACGACGAAACTCTGCCCGCCGAAGGGGCGAAGCTCGCGCATTTTTGCTCGATGTGCGGTCCTCATTTCTGTTCGATGAAGATCACACAAGATGTACGCGAATATGCCTTGAAGGAAGGCATTGAGGAAGAAAAGGCACTCGCTGCAGGCATGAGCGCCAAGGCGACGGAGTTTGTCGCCGCGGGCGGCGAGATCTATCACGGCAGCCTGCCCGACGGGGCAAAACACGACCACTAATGACGTCGCTTTTCGTCAGAAACCTCTTTTTCACCATCCTGCAGCCGGGCGTTGTCACGATTTTGCTCCCGTTTCTGATTCTCCGAACGTCCGACCGCGGATCTATACCCGATTCACTCGGATGGCCGCAGTGGATCGGGGCTGCGACAGTTTTTGTCGGGGTCTCAATAATGGCATCGTGCATAATCCGTTTTGCGACCGAGGGAAAAGGAACCATATCGCCTCTCGATCCGACCAAAAAGCTCGTCCTGAAAGGACTCTATCGTTACTCGCGAAATCCAATGTATGTCGGCGCCATGCTGCTGCTTGTAGGTGAGGCGACGTTCTGGATGTCTGCCCTTGTAGCCTTATATGCGGCAGTCGTGTTTCTGGCCTTTAACCTGTTCATCATTCTGCACGAAGAACCTCGCCTCCGACGCGAGTTCGCCTCGGAATATGAATCGTATTTGGGCTCGGTGCGACGATGGTTATAGGTCTCCCGAACTTTCAATGACACCAAACGCCGCTACCGGCATCCCATCTACAGCCGGGCTCACGACAAAGGTTGTTATAGGGTCCCTGTGGACGCTCGCCGGTCAAATAGTGCCGCTCGGTCTGTCGTTTGTTGCGACGTATTTTGTAATTCGTCTCTTGGACGATGACGGGTATGGGGCGCTGATCTTTATTGGTCTGGTGCCGACGTATCTAGCCTTTGCCGATCTGGGGATGAGTGTCGCCTCTACCAAGTTTGCGGCTGAGGCGTTCGGGCGAGGCGATCACAAAAAAGAGGCCGACACCGTACGTACCTGCATGGGTATTGCCCTGGTTTCGGCGATACCCATCGCGGCGATCGTCTTTCTTTTTTCAGACGCGATCATTAGGCTCGGGAAAGTACCCGAATACCTCGTTTCGGATGCGGGAGCGGCACTGAGGATCGTGTCCGTCAGTTTTGTGATCGGGCTTTTGAACGGCATCATCAACACGCCTGAGCTTACCCGGCTGCGCATGGACTTGAATACGTTCGTCAACGCGGGGTCGCGAATTTTCACGATCGTCGCAACGCCTGTTGTTCTTTATCTCGGGTACGGACTCGTTGGGGCGGCCGTGGTCATACTACTCGGCAGCATCGTGAATTTCTGTGGCCATCTCGTCATTTCCGGGCGACTGCTAAAAAACATATTCGAGCTCTCGATCGACCGCTCTCTTATACTTCCACTCAGCAGATTTGGCGGGGCACTGCTCGTTTCGTTTGTGGCCACGTCGATCGTCAGCCATTCGGAAAAGCTGATCCTCCCGGCGCTCGTGTCGTCACGCGGGTTGGGCTACTATTCGGTCGCTTTTACTTTGGCGAGCCTTGCCACCTTTTTTTCCGCGGCAATGGTCCAGTCGCTGATTCCGGCCTTTTCGCAGCTTTTTTCAACCGAAAAGAAAACCGAGCTCGTTGAGCTATTTCGCAGAAGCATCAAATTAAATTTGATGGTACTGCTGCCAGTGATCGCTATCCTGGCCATTTTCGCCCGGCCATTCTTTTTCATGTGGGGCGGTGAAGGTTTCGGGCGCGAAAGCACCTCCCCTTTTTATATACTCCTTGCGGGCTTATTATTTAATATCGCCGCCTACACGCCGTATGCTCTGCTGTTGGCCGCTGGCCGGTCGGGGCTGCTCGCAAAGCTTTACTGGATCGAGGCCATCGTCTACATTCCTCTCGCCTTTTTTTTAATCAGCCGCTTTAGCATCATCGGGGCAGCGCTGGCGTGGAGCATCCGGGTTGTTTGCGACGCCATGATACTGGGCATTTTTGCGGGCAATCTGGTGAATGCTAGATTAGAGTGGATGTTCCTGAGCAGGCTCTTGCTTGGCGCGGCCATATTCGCTCCGCCTCTGGTCCTGGCAACAGCATTTGAGAATTACACGGCGTGGCTGGTGTTGTCCGCCACGCTGAGTCTGGCGACGTATTGCTATGTAACGTGGACCCGCTCTGTAACGACGGACGAAAAGACCTGGATTCTCAACCGATTCAGGGCCATGGTCGCCTGAGGCGCACGAATAATGCAAAAGATCTAAATGGGACGAATCCGAAAAGCAAGTTCCGTATTTTCCATGAGCGAGTTCGTGGCTACACTACCGTCGCTGGCGGTGCGATCCCTGTCCGCGCGTTCGGGTCGGCTGCTGCGCCGGATCCGCGGAAACGTACTAGAAGAGTTTGCGGATGTTCAAAAAGACGTGCAGCTCGGCAGTGAGTATCGGGTGCTCGAGGACACGGGCAGTCACCTGCTTTTTGAGTATTCAAACGACGTCGGTAAAAAGAATGTTATCAAGGTGCGGCGAGGGACCAGCGACCTAAAGGCGTTTCTGCAGGTCATCGCAAAAAAAGAATACGGAGCACTGGAGAAGCTGGTCAAGCAGTTCACGGACCCGAGCGACATCCGGTTCGTGGTAGACGCGGGGTCCAATGCCGGGTTTACGACGATCTATTTCAGCCAGATCTTTCCCAACGCGCAGTTTATCTGCGTCGAACCGGACCTGGGCAATTACGAGACTCTCGTAGCGAACCTTCAGCTCAATGACCTGTCGAGGGCTCAGCCGTTCAATGGAGGGCTGTGGGGGAGATCGACCACCCTTGTGCCCGACCGCAGCTTTCGCGATGGTGCCGAGTGGGCGATCCGCCTCATCGAGGCAGAACGCGGCGGTGAGACCGACGGCGGTATCAATGTTCTCTCGCTGGACGACCTGCTCGAAAAATTCGATTTTCCGCACATCGACGTACTAAAGATGGATGTCGAGGGTTCCGAGTTCTCAGTATTTGATTCTGCCGAGGCGACGGCCAATATCCTTGGTAAAACAAAATTCCTCGCCCTCGAGATCCATGAGGAAGCCGGCTCCCGCAGCCAGATCGAGTCGTACTTATCAGAAAACGGATTTGTCTATTTCGATCTCCATGAGACGACATTTGGCGTCAACCTGCGGCATTTTCCGGGCGTGAGAAGTCTTTCTCGATGATCTCTAAATGAAAAAGAGAAAGATAATGTTCTTTTCGACCCTTGCCGCCTATCCATTTTGGGAGGGGAGCGAAAAACACTGGTTCGAATTTGTAAGTGATGAGAATGTTCGCTCGACGGTCGATTGCCACGTGGTGATCGCCGATAGCGAGGTCACCCGTAAAAAAGGCGAGGCGTTGAGGGCCCTGGGAGTCGAGGTCACATATTTTTCGCACTACGTGACCAGTATTATTCGAAGGAACATCCACAAAGTTGGGGCCAAGTTTGGGATCTATGATAAGGAGTATGCGTATTGGTACCGGCTGATCGAGCGGCACAGGCCGTCGCTCGTTTGGATCACGACCGCCGCGACGGAGATACCGGGCCTGCGGTTTGCCAGCGAGTTATGTCAACGGCTTTCCATTCCTTACGTGATCATCATTCAGCATGCACCGGAACATTACTTTTGCCAGCATCGCGAGCAGGCCGATGCTTTCCATTCGGTCATCAAGAATGCGCATAAAGTGGTTTTCGTTTCCAAACGGAACCTCGCGACGGTGGAAAAGGCAGTCGGTTATAAAGTTGAAAATGCTTTTGAGACGCTCAATGGTGTTACAAGAGAGTTTCTAGACCGCGCGGAGGTTGCCGCTGAGCAAAACCCGGTCACGTCGAGCGGGCGAGCGAGGCTGCTCTCACTGGCGAGATACTCGCTCATTGCCAAGGGGCAGCATATTTTGCTCGAGATCCTCAGTTGCCAAAAATGGAGGGAACGCGACTGGGAGTTGTCGATGGTGGGCGGCAGCGGCGACTTTCTCGTTCGGCGGCTGGTGGATTACTTTGGCGTCGATAAAGAGAGGGTAAACGTCATGGGTGCCGCGGACGATGTGATACCCGTGATCGTGGCGTCCGACCTGCTCGTAATGCCCTCGCTAAACGAAGGGAGCCCGTTCGCGATGGTCGAGGCGATGGCGTGCGGCCGCCCCGCCGTGGGCACGCCGATCGGGGGCATTCCGGAGCTGATCACAAATGGCAAGACGGGATGGCTTGCGGAATCCACGGAAGTGCCTCATTTTGAACGTGCTCTTGACGACGCCTGGCAGGGCCGCGCCTCCTGGCCGCAGGCGGGCGCAAATGCACGGTCACAGATCTACTCACGTTATAAACCAGAGCAGATCTCATCTGATTTGCTTCGAGCGGTGCTCAATGACTGACCGGTACGGCTCCACAAAATGAAGATTCTCAAACAAATAATGCGATCGATCCGCTGGCGGCGGGCCGTGGTCCCATTCTCACATCGATCTTTTGGATGCGTTGTTGGTGGAGATGTTTTTGCCAGACTCGTTTCGCAGACCGGATTCATACCGTCGCAGGATCTTTCCTGCTCACACCAGAGTCCGTGGACGGCTCGATAGCTCCTCAAAGATGGATCTCAGCAGAATACTCATCCACATTCCAAAATTTCTCTTGCGGATGAAGATAAGGGGCGGCACACGCCTGATGCTCGCGATGGCCAGGCGTATTGGCGGCTTGCAGTCGTACTGGATCGAGATTGGAGGGCGCCGCTTATACGTCGATCTGAGAAACGCGGGAACACACGCTATACTGATGCGGGCCGACACACCCAGCGAAGAGAAAGTTTTGTTGGAGCGGTGTGTTCGTGCCGGCGACATCGTATACGACATAGGAGCCAATGCCGGTTTATTTACGATATGGTTGTCGCGGCTCGTTGGGTCGCGAGGAAAGGTATTTTCCTTCGAACCGAATCCCGCTCACAAAACGGGGTTGGAAAAAACAGCCGCAGAGGCCGGCAACATATGTTTTTTTCCGCTCGGCCTGGCGGATGAAAAGGGATCTTTTGAGCTATTTGTACCCGAGGATGACACGATGTCAAGCCTTAATAATTGGACAAATGGAGAAGGAGGCAAGGTTTCAAAGACCACGTGTGAGGTGACCACGATCGACTCTTTGGTCGAAGAAGGCGTTATCGACCACCCAGCGTTTATCAAGTGCGACATAGAGGGCGGTGAGCTGGATTGCTTTAAGGGTGCGCAGGCCATGCTAGATCGCGCCGATGCACCGGTCATGCTTTTTGAAGCGAATATTAATTGTTCTAAAGGGTATGGCCGAAGTATCTTAAGCGCGTATGATTTCCTCGCATCGCTGGGTGCTCCGGCGTATTCTTTTTTTCTGCTGAAAGCGGATGCGAAGTTGGAGCCTATCAGCGGGATCGCTTTTGACCATGGCAACATTCTCGCCGTACCAAGTGCAAGAATGGATGAGATGGGGCTGCTGTGACAGGTGACATTCACATCGGGACTCTTCGACTCAGGCTAGGCGCTCTCTCATGGGTTCGATTACGTGAAACGATCCTTGTCGGGTATCTGCGGGAACGGGACCACCGTCTCGTGGGCTGGCCGCAGTCCTGACGCAGTGCTACGGAGGCGGCCGCGACGATTTCTTTGACCGGCGCGCGGCGGCAAAAGCCCGGAGGGCCGGTTGAGTACCCTCGGATGAACCTCAAATCGTATCTTTACGCTCTGCAGTTTCGCGTTCGACAGCGACTCATTGCCCGGTCTTATAAATTACGAAAGGCAGACGGAACAGGTGACCGTCCAGAGCTTAAAGACCCCG
The DNA here is from genome assembly GCA_046262195.1 of Pyrinomonadaceae bacterium. Classification (GTDB taxonomy): domain Bacteria; phylum Acidobacteriota; class Blastocatellia; order Pyrinomonadales; family Pyrinomonadaceae; genus OLB17. Next base: position 6,872 of record JBHENG010000058.1, read on the forward strand.
AAAAGATCCTGTTCGTGCTCACCGGACTCATCGGGGACTCGATTATGAGCATGCCCGCGATAAAGGAATCGCGGCGCCTATGGCCGAACGCGCATATCGTCGTGCTCGGCAAAAAACATAATCACGACCTGCTCGCCGCGTCGACATTTGTTGACGAGTTCATAGTGTCGGATGCAGATCCACTTTCCGTCCGGCGGGCAGACGAGATCGCCGATCTGCAAAAGCGCATCGAACGGGGCCGGTTCGACACTGCTGTGATCTTACTCGGCGATCATTACGCACGGCTGTTAGCCGATGCAAAGATACCCGTTAGGATCGGGGTCGCAGGGACGCTGCTCGAGCCGTTTTTGACCCACATCTACGATATCGGCAGCGCCCGAACCTGGAGCATCAACGAAAGGCTCAATTCTATCCGCCTGCTCTCGCCGAATGTAAAGCCGGGCGCACCCGAAGTGCGGATAGGTGCCAAAGACCAAGATGCGGCGTTAAAAAAGCTGCAAGACCTTGGACTTAGATCCGGTGAAAGATACGCGGTTCTGCACCCGTACGGAAGCACGCCGCGACAATGGTGGGACATTGAAAATGTAGAACCACTCGCCAGGCACCTGGCTGAAAAACAAGCCCTCAGGTGTGTGGTCGTTGGCAAGAGCTATGATCTGAACGGCGTCGAGGTCGAGCCGGAACTGCCGAGCGATATCAGCAGCGGCATCATAAACACGATAGGCCGGCTGTCACTGCCCGAACTGATGGCCGCGATCGACAATGCCGATCTAACAATATCCACTGACAGCGGCCCTTTTCACATAGCGGGAGCGATGGGTAAACCCGTCATTGGATTATTTCGCTCGAGCCGTCCCGAACACGCCGGCGCGTACAAGACAGCGACAACGCTGCTTGGGACTGATGAAAACTGCGCAGGAAACTGCTCGTGGGACCACTGCCGAACCGTGCCGTGCAGGCAGATGCAAAACATCGATGTGAAGGATGTCATCGAAACCGTCGATGAGATCTTATCCAAATGAGCACTTCCATTTCATTGATCGTACCGGTGCTGAATGAGGCTGATTCCATAAGGGCCCTGATCGACAGCATAGCTCGGCAGACCCTGCAGCCGGATGAGATCATTTTCGTCGACGGCGGGTCAACGGACGAAACGATATCGATAATAGAAGAAGCCGCACGTCAGGACCCGAGGATCAAACTCATTGAAACCGGTGGTGCCACCCCGGGGAAGGGTAGAAATGTGGGTATCGCCGCGGCTGGCCATGAATGGATAGCATTGACGGACGCCGGCATAGAACCCGAGGACAACTGGCTCGCCGAGCTCTGTACAGCCTCCGCTGACGTTGACATCGTCTATGGCAACTACGCTCCCAAGATAAGAAATTCGTTCGATAAAAGCGCATTGATCGCTTACGTACCGCCAAAGAGGGCGGGGATCCGCGGCAAAAGCATAGCCTCGTACCTGATGAAAAAGGCGGTTTGGGCACAAGTAGGCGGATTTCCGGACCTGCGGGCGGCGGAAGATCTGATATTCATGGAGCGCGCCGAGGCCGCGGGTTTTGGCACTGCCGAGGCTCCCAACGGCCTCGTACACTGGCATCTACGGCCGGACTGGACATCTACTTTCGCGAAATTCACACTTTATTCCCGGCACAATGTTTGGGCGGGCCGGCAATGGGATTGGCATTACGGCGTAGCAAAACAATACCTGGGGCTGGTTCCGTTCGTGATCCTGGCGATCTGGCACAGCTTGTGGTGGCTGCTCGCGGTTCCCGCATGGCTGGCCGCACGCACGGCAAAACGCATCGTTTCACACCGGTACGAGTTTTCGTGGAAGCCGCTGATCGACCCGTTCACGGTCGCTAGGGTTGCAGGACTGATCCTAGTGATCGACGCCGCCACTTTCCTCGGCTGGCTGCAGGCATTAGTGGGCTGTCGCGATCGCGTAATGGACCAGCTGCGTGGTGACTGAGCAAATGCCGAAAACACTCTACATCTGCTACTTCTGGCTCAATGAGTCGCTTGTTCAGAGCCAGGTGCTGCCATATCTGCGCGAACTGCGAAAGGGCGGCGTCGAGGTCACGCTGCTCACCTTCGAAGCGGACTTCGACGCGACATGGACAGAGGAAAAGCTGCAAACGGCGCGTCAGGAGATGGCGTCAGAGGGCATCGGGTGGGAATACCTGCGGTATCATAAACGGCCGTCGGTTCCCGCCACGCTGTTTGACATCATGAACGGAGCAAGAGTGGTCGGGAAGCTCCTGCGCCACCACAGGTTTGATGTGCTGCATTGCCGGGTTCATGTACCTGCACTGATGGCGGTGATAGCCCGCAGGTTTAGCCAATACAAACCGAAGATACTGTTCGACATCAGAGGATTTTTTCCCGAGGAGTATACCGACGCGGGATTGTGGCCGAGGGAAGGCTGGCTTTTTAAGACGGTAAAGTCGATCGAAGCGCGGCTGATGAAAGAGTCGGACGCATTTGTCGTACTCACTGAAGCGGCGCGTGAGGTGCTATTTCCAGAGTCGCGGGAAAATGGTTACGACCGTGGCGGCCGGCCTGTCGAGGTTATACCCTGCTGCGTAGATCTGCGCCGGCGATTCTCGCGCGACAGGCAAGTGCTGCGCGACGAAACGAGACGCCAGCTTAAAGTGGAGGACCGTTTTGTCATTACACATATCGGCGGACTCAGCGGTCTTTATCTGACGGATAAGCTTGCCGATCTGCTGGGAGCAGCCAGGGCAGAGGATGCCAGTACTTTTGCTATGTTTCTGACACAGGCCGACCCTGAATTGATCGTTCCACTTTTAAAAGCTCGCGGATTTGGCGACGCCGATCTTTTTGTCGGAAAGGTCGCACCCACGGAGATCCCGGCTTATCTGAGCGCTTCGGACGTAGGTCTGTCTTTTGTGAAGGCCGGGTATGCCACAAAATCTCGTTCGCCAACGAAGATCCCCGAATACCTCGCCGCCGGCGTTCCGATCATCGCAAATGCAGGTGTCGGCGACGTGGACCGATTAATTGAACGCAATGGTGTCGGTACCCTTGTGGAAGACCTGTCGGACGATAGCTACCTACGGGCCATCCGGCGCATCAAGGAGCTGGGCGACATTTCGGATACGTGCATCGCGACAGCCCGGCGGGAATTTGACCTCGAGCAGGTCGGCGGCACGAGATACCGAAGACTATACGATCGGCTTCTGAGGACGAAATGATCGTCGGACAAAGTACAATAGGCTGCGGACCAAATTTTTTATGAGAGTTCTGTGCCTGGTTCCCAGCCAGAGAGGGTATTCCCCCGGTCAACGCGGCAGCATCGAGATCTGGGAGGACATACTTAGGCCAGAGGGCATTGAGCTGGTATTTGCTCCTTTTGAGTCACCCGAGCTGCAGCGGATCCTGTATAAAGGCGGACACCAACTCACCAAAGTCGCCGAAACATTGCGGGGATATACCGCTCGATTAAAACAGGTGCGGCACCTCGAAGACTATGACGCGGTGTTCGTGTACCGGGAAGCTGCGTTACTGGGGCCTGCCCTTCTTGAAAGATTGGTCGCCCGACGGAAACCGATCATTTACCAGCTCGACGATCCGCTCTTCGTGCCGTACCGCAGCCCGTCGAACGGCTACCTTTCGTATCTGAAATTCTTTGGCAAGATCAAAGAGATCATTCGCATAAGCAAGGTGGTGATGGTGAACTCGACCCATATCCGGCAGTACGCCGAGCAATTCAACTCGAACATCTGGCAGGTGCCGAGTGTGGTGGATACGCGGAAATTTACTTATAAGCCATTTCCTGAGGATCTCGAACGCGTCTGCATCGGCTGGAGCGGTAGCCCGACAACGCTGAAGAATATCAAACTCGTTGAAGAGCCGCTTCAGCGGATCTCCGCTGCAGGGATATGCGATATTCACTTTATTGGCGGCACAGATTTTGGATTGGAGAACGTAAACTATACGGCGCAAAGGTGGTCTGAAGAGAGGGAGGTCGAGGACCTTCGCCGCCTGCAGGCGGGGCTTGTGCCGCTGCCGGATAACTCGTGGAACAGGTACAAGTTCATAATGAAGACCGCCCAGTATATGGCGCTCGGCATCGTCCCGGTCGGCACGCCTATGGCATCGAACCCCGAGGTCATACAGCACGGTGAAAATGGCTTTTTGGCGAAGACGGCGGACGAATGGGTCCAATATCTGACAATTTTGGCAAAAGACTCTAAACTTAGAAACAAGATGTCGGCTGCAGCCGCTGCGGACGCTGCTGAGAAATACAGCTTAGAGGCCAACCGGACAAAGATAATCTCTGCGTTTCGATCCGCATTAACCTAGCGAGTATGAATATTTTGGTCACAGGCGGTGCCGGGTTTATCGGCTCACACCTTGTCGATGCGCTTGTCGGTAAAGGCCACAGGGTGCGCATCCTCGATTCGCTGGTCGAGCAGGTGCACGGCCCGTCTCCGCCCGAGCACCTGAATCACGAGGCCGAATTCATACATTCGGATCTGTGCGATGCGGAAGTCGTTGCAAAAGCTCTTGATGGTATCGAGGTGATATATCACCAGGCGGCCGAGGTCGGCGTGGCCCAGTCGATGTACGAGATCGTCCGGTTTGTCAGGGCAAATGACCTGGGCACCGCGGTCCTGCTGCAGGAAATCGTGAAACGGCGATCGCAACTTAAAAAGCTGATCGTCGCATCGTCCATGTCCATTTATGGTGAGGGCCCCTATCGCTGCCCGGTCTGTCACGTGGTGTCTCAACCGTCACCACGGCCCGAGGAGCAACTTGCCGCGCACCAGTGGGAATTCGTTTGCGATACCTGCGGAACGCAGCTTGACGCCATCGGAACACCGGAAGAAAAGCCTTTGTCGCCGACGTCTGTTTACGCCGTTAATAAGCAGGCGCAGGAACAATACTGTATGACCGTGGGCCGGGCGTACGACATACCGACGGTCGCGTTTCGATATTTCAATGTTTATGGGACGAGGCAGGCACTGTCCAACCCGTACACGGGCGTGTGCGCGATCTTTTCGGCCAGGCTGCTGAACGATCAGGCACCGGTCATTTTTGAGGATGGTGGCCAGTCGCGTGATTTCGTACACGTTAGTGATGTGGCCGCCGCCAATGTTCTGGCCATGGAAAGTGCCGAGGCGGATCATCACGTCGTAAATATCGGTTCGGGCAAGGCCACGTCGGTTAAACAGATCGCTCTGACGATCGCCGAAGGCCTCAATAAAGACATTGAGCCGATCATCGAGGGCAAATATCGCCAGGGCGACATTCGGCACTGCATCGCCGACATCTCGAGAGCCAGAAGGCTTTTAAACTTTGAACCTAAGGTCTCTCTCCAATCCGGCCTTAACGAGCTTCTCGGCTGGCTCTCGGCGCAGAAACCGGAGGACCGCGTGACAAAGGCGACCTCGGAGCTGGCCGAACACGGGTTGGTGAGATAAGAGCATGTCCCGTAGATCAAGGATCGTCGGTTCCGCCATCGTGGCACTGTTGCCCATGCCCATCGCCCGGCTCTGTTACCGATTGTTTTTCGGGTACAAGATCGGCAAACGCGTCCGCATCGGATTTTCTATAATTGATGTCGACCACTGCGAGATAGGTGATGACGTCTCGATCGGCCATCTAAACGCGTTCGTCGGCACGCGCAATGTCACCATTGGTGAGCATACGCGGATCGGCGTGCTGAATATTTTTCGCGGCGGTGAAACCATCAGGATCGGCAGATACTGTGAGGTGCTGCGGCTGAATGAGATCAATTCGATCATGGAACCGGACACGATCAATGTTGCGGACCCGACATTTATATTGGGCGACGGCTGCATGATCGGAGCATCACATAAGCTGGATTTCACGGATAGGGTCGAGTTTGGGAAGCGCGTGATCCTGGGTGGACGCAATTCGTCGGTATGGACCCACAACCGCCAGAGCACTGAGCCGGTCACGGTCGGGGATTACAGCTATCTCGGTTCGGAGATACGCATTGCGCCGGGCGCTTCGATCCCGCCGAAATGTATTGTGGGCATAGGTGCGGTTGTGGCAGGAAAATTTGAAACGGAGGACCAACTGATAGCCGGCGTTCCGGCCCGCGAGGTGAAGTCACTCGGCGAAGAAGGCAGATTTCTGGTCGAGAGAAAGACACGCAGCGACATGCCCGACGATGTGTAGCGCGCTCGTTTTTTGGTAATGCTTGACAAACTTTTAATACTCGCCTGCGTTCTGATCTTCGTGCTTTCGTGCGTGGTAGTCGAGTTTCCGCTCGGGCTGAATGCCGCGTTGCTTACGACGGTCCTGGGGGCGGCCGCTGTCTTTCTTTTTCGAAGAACGACCGACGAAAAGCGGTTTATTACACAGACCTTTCTCACTGCCCTGGTGCTTAGAATGGCATTTGGCATCTTTGTTCATGTGCTGGAGCTGCGCGACTTTTTTGGCGGAGATGCTTTTTCATACGACGAGGCGGGCGCAGGCATGATCGCGGTATGGCTCGGAAGTCCGACCGCCCAGGACATGCTCATTTACCGGAATACGGCGCTTGGATCCGCCTGGGGCATGCACTATCTCACGGGGGCAATATATTTCGTAATTGGTCGAAACATCTTTGCGGCCCAGTCTTTTTGTGCGGTCATCGGAGCCGCGACCGCACCGATGGTCTTTTTATGCTCCAAAAAGATCTATAAAAATC
>JBHENG010000059.1:0-13338 GCA_046262195.1 Pyrinomonadaceae bacterium
CGCTACAGCACCGTGGGTGATCGGGTCACCGCTCACAGGCAGGACGTAGTCCGCGGTCAATATCCTCATTTATGACGGGCCTTGTTCTGATCGATAACGAACAAGAATATTGCTTACATACGCACGGGTGGTCGAGATTGCAATGCGATCAATAAACTCCGGCTCAGACAGAAGGTTCGAATCCGTACCCTTTGTCCACTCCTCGACGCGGCTCGGGCCGGCATTGTATGCAGCAAGCATCATCGCCGTCTCAGCGGGACGTCCCCGATACGCTTCGCGCAGTTTTTCCAGGTACCAACATCCGGTCTGAATATTACGCTCAGGGTCAGAAAGAAAATTGTTGACGTTGTCCGCAGCCTGTTTCTCAAACTCTTTGAAGCCGGTCTCCTTTGCCCACTCCCTGGCAACGGCCGGTGTGACCTGCATCAATCCGACCTCTTCCGCATCCCCGAGCATCCAAGCGCGAAAGTACGTTTCCTCGTAGATCAGGCTCCAAACCAGCTTTTCATCGAGACGGTATACCCTTGCCTGCCGCGAGATGAGTTCGTCGTACCGGTGCACCCAGTATGCAGGAAAAAAATACCCGCCCGCTGCGATCAGCACGACGAGTATCAACAGGCATGAGATCAGGTATCGGATCATCAACAGGTTGCCCGATCATGTTTCATCCACACGTTCGGCTACCGGGATGCGATCGGCTTGGGTCGCCCGCACCGGGAAAACCCGTTTTCGAGGAAGGGAGGGGCGTTTTCCGGAGCGGGCCATCTCGGCAAATAGGTCGACATCGTAGTCCGCCTCGACAGCCATCTCTCGACGGATCTCGAGTAAAACCTCTAGTACTTTCGGACGACGATACATATCTTGTGAACAATTGTTCACCGTTGAGGCATATTCGTCAACCAAAACGACAGTTCGGGGCGATGAGTCGTCGGAAGTTACTGAACCAACGCGACCGTAGGTAGATCATCAAACCGGGTCCGGGGAAGCGTATCGGGATAGCGGTCGGCCAAAAAAGCGCGCAGATCGTCAAATGGCATCGGTTCGGCGAACAGAAGACCCTGGGCGCCCTCACATTGAAGCTCCCTGAGCAGCTCAAGCTGGGAAGCTGTCTCGACGCCCTCGGCGATCACCGTTAGGCCGAGATTTCTCGCAAGCGTGATGATGGCGCGGACGATCTCATCATTGTCACCGGACGGCTCGATCATAGAAATGAAGGTCCGATCGATCTTGAGAGCGGAGATCGGAAGCTTTTTCAGGTACCCCAAATTTGAGTATCCGGTGCCAAAATCGTCGATATTGATCTCAATACCGCAAGCTTTTAGCTCGTTGAGCATTACTGTTGCCCGGTCCTGGTGCTCGAAAAAGACAGATTCGGTGATCTCGAGCTTAAGATCCGTTGGGGAGAATTCTGTTTCCCGCAAGATGTCACAAATAGTCTGTACCAAAGATGGCTGGCTAAACTGGCGGCATGAAAGATTGACGCTCACCGAAAGTCGGTGGACGTCCGTCTCACGATTCTGCAGCGATCCAATTTCATGACACGACTGCCGCAGAACCTGTTCGCAAACGCGGTCGATCAGCCCGATCTCTTCCGCTAACGGAATGAACTTTCCAGGAGGGATATTTCCAAGCTCAGGATGATGCCAGCGGGCCAGTGACTCAAACCCCGCTATATGGCCATCACTGAGTGAAAAAATGGGCTGGTAAAAGACCGTCATTTCTTCACGTTCGACGGCGCGGCGAAGGTCGGTCTCAAGTTTCAGTATCTCTTTGGCCGCACTGTGCATCTTTTCGTCAAAGACCACGTGCCGTGCCTTACCGGCCCGCTTTGCCTGGTACATGGCAGTGTCGGCGTCGCGCATGACGTCCTCGGGTGTCCCGTGCTTTTCGGACGCGTGCAGGATGCCGATACTCGCTGAACTGTAAACCTCGTGCCCATGCAAATCGAAAGGCAGGCTAAATTTCTGTTGTATTCGCTCAGCTATTCTCGTCACTTCATCGACGTTGTATCGGCCTTCGACCAGAATGGTGAATTCGTCGCCACCGAGACGTGCAACCGTATCGACCGGTCGCATGCACTCACGGAGTCGTGCGGATATCTCGATAAGCAACTCGTCACCGATCAAGTGGCCTAGACTATCGTTTACGTATTTAAATCTATCAAGGTCAATAAAGAGAACACTTACCTTATAGCCCGCGATCCCATGTACTTTTTCGAGGGCATGGCGCAGGCGATTCATAAATAACGGCCGATTCGGCAACCCGGTAAGAGCATCGTGGGTGGCTTCGTGCTGGAGATTTTCCTCGGCCAATTTCTTGTCGGTGATGTCCTGCATCTGAAAGATCAGATTAGGCTGTTTCGACCTCGAATCGTTCGCCGCAGACACGCTCCAAGAGGTCCATACCGTCTTGCCCGTCTTGTGGACATAACGCTGCTCCATCTGACAGTTCGCGATCTTTCCGGAGAGCAGCTCATGGACCTTGATCAGGGTCAGGCCGAGGTCCTCGGGCAGAGTGATGGACTGGAAATCCGTTGCTAAAAAGTCTTCTTCGGAGTATCCGAGGAGCTCAGTAAGAGCATGATTTACCTTTATCCAGTTCCCCGCGGGGGCAACGAGGCCGATGCCGATGGGCGCGTGGTCGAAGGCGCTTCGAAAGCGTTCCTCCGATTCACGCAAAGCGTCGGACTGAGACTCGAGTATCTGGGCATATTCCTCTGCCTGCTCTGCCTGCCGAATGGAGATCTCGACGTTTTTCATATACATCTTGTAGGTGAGAAATACGAAAAAGATGACGGGAGCCGTAGCGAGGATGACGCCGAACCCCATGACGCCGGCGATCTGCACGAGTACGCCGGCAGTGGCAGCACCGACAAAATAGGTAAGAAACGCCCACACATACTTGCTCTTCCAGGTTTCCCACAGCGGGTTCTCATACTTTATAGCGCCGTGGATAGAAGCTAAGCCGGTATTTACGATGAACTGTATCAACGCGATCAGCGATAGAGCGATGATTAAGCTCTGCCGATCATCGCCGATTGCCGGAAGCTGGGTCACGTTGTACAGCCCGGCGGTTTTGAGGACAATCACCACCGACGTCGTGGATACGACCATCGCGGCCGCGTTAAATAGAACCGTTACCTTTCGGGTACAGAATTGCCAGGCAGACACACCGGCCTCGATCCCCGCAAGGATTACGGCAAACTCGCCGCCGTATAGAAGCAAGACGAGGAATATGAACGTATCCGAAACTGAAATATGGGATCTAAAACGAGGGATCTGGATCGTTACACGCGATCCTATGACCACCGTGAAAAGTGCGAGCAAGATCAGGTAAAAGTCCGCACGCTCGATCTCGAGGTTCCACAGCGCTGCCAACAGAGCAGCCCCGCCGGCGACGATAACTGTCACCATGTATCTATCCGAGATCTTAGTTCGGTCCATTCCTCTGCGATCTGCTAGCTATGTGCAGCGGTAACAAGGTTTATTTGCAATAATTACGTGGGGAATGTTTCGGCGGGGGGTTTGGGAAACACTCGAGTTCAACGTCAGAGAGGGCCGTTATTTCAGCCGTTTCTATTATCAGTTAGATATACATGTTTGTCCAGTGTTTTCTTGAGTTTAACATCGTGTCTGACTGGATAGTGTTCGGGCGGTTCTCGTGAAGCGCGCTAAAAGCGGTTCAAATGAGCCGGGTGGCCTCTTAGACCGTGTGGTAAGATTTCCGCAATGAAGTTCCTTCATATCGCAGACGTCCACCTAGGATGTACCCGCTATCAGCTGCCTGAGAGCCCCCGCGATTTCTTTGAAGCATGGATGGATGTGCTCAAGAAATATGCGATCGGCGAGGCGGTTGATTTTGTGATCATTTGCGGTGATTTTTTCCACAAACGTTCCGTCCCGCCCGAGACCATGAACTATGCCGTCGAAGGGCTGACGATGATGCGCGAGGCCGGCATTCCTGTAGTCGCGATAGAAGGCAACCACGATCAGAAACATACCGACAGTGAGTTTAGCTGGCTGAGGTCACTTTCGAGATGGGGAATGGTGAAACTGCTCGAGCCAAGCTCGATCGACGGGCACATCGGTTACGAACCATGGAACGAACTGACCAAAAAAGGCGGTTATATTGATCTCGGCCAAGCACGCGTTTTCGGCTCAGATTGGTACGGTGCATCAGGAAATTTGGCGATCCCAATGTTGACCCAGGCCATAAAGCAAAATCGCCGGGACGATGCCTTTCACATTCTCATGCTGCACACTGACGTCGAGGGTCACCAGGTACATCCAATTCCCGCGCTGTCGATCTCCGCCCTCAACGAGCTGCGAACAGCGGTCGAATACGTCGGCCTCGGACACACGCATAAACATTATGAGATCGACAACTGGGCATTCAACCCCGGGTCGATAGAGATAACCAATATCAGCGAATTTCGTGAGGTCCGCGGCGGGTTCATCGTAGACGTGGGCGCCAGCAATAACGTGTGTGTAAGGCATGTTAACGACTATCGTCATCGTCCGTTTCAACAGCTTTCGTTCAATGTAAGCGAGTGTGAATCCGCCAGTGAGGTTACCGAAGGCGTGCTGAATAAGGTTAGGTCAGAGGCTCGTGTATCGGAACCGGGCCAGCCACAGCCGATAATAGAGATCGCGCTGAGAGGCCAGCTTGGGTTTCCAAATTCGCTGCTTGAGATCCAGAAGATCCGGGATGAAGCGAGATCGATTACCGGCGCCCTCCACGTTCGTCTCAAGAATCAAACAGTGCCAGCAGACTATCTCGAGACAATTGACGAGTCGGACGACGCCGGGCGTGAGCGGCTCGAGCGACGGGTGGTCGAAGATCTTGTGTTACGCGATGTGAGGTATAAATCAAGATCCGTCGAGCTGGCCGATGCGGTAATCGGTGCCAAACGAATGGCGATGGGCGACGAAGGGCCCGAAAAGATCGCCGAATTTATAGCGCAGAAAGCATGTCCGAAGCCCTGAACAGAGTTCGCGGAATAGACTATTTGCCGATATTTCCATTGCCGCTGGTTATGCTGCCGAACGAGTTGGTTCCGCTGCATATCTTTGAGGAGAAGTATCGCCAGATGCTGAAGGACATTGTCCATTCGCGAAACGTATTCGGGATATCACTGCTCGAGCCGGATGGTTCGATAATTGACAGGCCTCCCGTAGGATCTGTGGGCTGCGTGGCGGAGATCAGGGAATCTGAAACGCTGCCCGACGGCCGATCGAACATTCTCAGTCTGGGAATCGTCCGGTACAGGATCCTCGACTACAAGGACGCGGGCGAACCGTACCTGGTCGCCGTGCCTGAATTTTTTGAAGATGATACAGAAGATTCCGCTCAGCTCGCGCCGCTGACCGAGACCGTCTTTAAACTATTCGAACGTATGGCGGCTGCGGCTTTTAAGATTAGCGGCAGCCGCGGTACCTTGCCTGAAATTCAGCGCACAGATCCGGAACCGATGTCATTTTTGATCACGGCGGCTTTTAATTTCGACAATGAAAAGAAATACCGTCTTCTGGAAATGACGTCGACTTCAAATCGTCTCCTGCACCTCAAAGAAATCCTCGACCACGCGGTATCTCAAATGGAAGATAACGCGGAGATCCATGTCGCCTCACGGTCGAACGGCCATAGTAAGAAATCAATTGATCTGTGATGAACGGGCGGTTGATCTAGCCGCCCAAAGAGTTTCGGAAAAAATCGATCAGACGCTGATCGTATGTCTGCGACTGTTCGATAGAGGCGTTGATGATGCTATAGCCTGACGGGCTTAGGTCGCTTTTCACCTCAACCTTGTTGGTATTAGCAAAGCAGCGATCCAGCTTGGAGGTCGAATCCTGAAATTCGGATGCATCCACACCGGCCAGCAGGAGAACATCGCGGTTCTGAAGCAGCCTCGCCGTATTGCAGACCGTCTCTCGCTGATAGCAGCCATCGAAATAGTACATATAGGTGCCGACCTTAGCGAGCTTGGTAGTTGCAAAGCTGGCAAAGGGAAACCGGCGCTCGAGGGATGCCTGCAAAACGCTATTAGAATCGGCCGGCACGGAATCCATGGCGATCGCCTTTATGCTCTGATCTTTAGCAGCGGCGGAAATGGCGATAACAGCACCCATTTCAACTCCAAAGACACCCAGGTTCTTGCCGATAAGCGGTGCCTGGTTAGGTGATTTCAGGGCTCGCAGGAACTCGATGGCCGCTCCGGCGTCCTCCGCTTCGCAGCCCCCGAAGGACGCATTCTGTACCGACGGGTTCTCGCCATGGCCGCGCAGGTCTGGCATTAGCACCGTAAAGTTGGTCGATTCGTTCATTTTGACGCCGAGATTCAGAACATAAGAACGATCTGCGCCATATTTGTGCATCAGGATGACCGCTGGTGCATTTTCACCGCCTCGCAGCAGCCAACCGCGAGCCGTGCTTCCGTCTCGATTGGGCCACGTTTCATCCGTAACCTGCGCTGCGCGGGTACTGAGCTGGCCATACTTGCTGGGCGTAACCAGATAACGCACGTTCATCGGGCGCGCCATCGTATAAACCAGAAACACCGCTCCTGCGCTTAAGGCAACAATTATTAGCAGGATTACTGGGAAAAGCAGACGCGTAAAACTCTTAAACAGACGTGTGGATTTAGCCATAGCGGATTGAAGTTATGTTGCAGTGTATTGCCGAAAAACGGCATCGAAGAAGTGGGTCAAAAGCTTAGAATGAAAAGCTTTCGGATAGCCATTTAAAATGGTACCATAAGCGCCGTTGGTAAGGAAGTAGTTTTTAGATGATAAAAGCACCATTTTTCGGGGGTTTCGTCGCTGTTCTGCTGGTCGCCATTAACGGATTGGGCCAGTTTCAGAAGGTTGCCGACGTCAAGACAAAGGTACAGATTTTTCCGGTATCCGAGCTGCGCGAAGGCATGCGCGGCACGGCGCGGACGGTGTTCCGCGGAAATCAGGCCGAGGAATTCAACGTCGAGATACTTGGCGTGATCCCAAATTGGATCGGGCCGAAGCAGGACATGATCATCGGTAAGCTGAGCGGATCAAACGCCGAACGGACCTTCGTGTTCTCCGGCATGTCGGGTTCGCCGGTTTATATCAATGGGAAGCTCGTAGGTGCGATATCGTACAGCTTTCCCTTCGCAAAAGAACCGATATGCGGCATCACTCCTTTTGATCAGATGTCATCTGTCGTCGAACAAGCCCCATCGACCCGTGTGGGCGTAAAGGCCGCAAGAGCTTTTTCAATAGGCGAACTCGCTGCAGACACATGGCATCCGGAAATTAGCGGTATGCCTGCTGGCGCCCTTGCGTCTGGGTTTCAGTCGAATTCCCGCCTGATGGCAATAGCCGGTCAAACCTTTACGCCGATCTCGACTCCCGTCGCTTTTTCCGGAATTTCTCAGCAGGTTTTGGACCAGCTTGCTCCCCAGCTGATGCGAGTGGGCCTTTTGCCAGTCGCTGCTGCGGGAGGTGATTCCCGGATCACATCTATGAAAAGGGCCACTGAAACGACGCTTCTCGGCGGTGATTCGGTCGTCGTACACCTTGCCCGGGGGGATATTCAGATAGCCGCTGCGGGGACAGTGACCCTTCGCGACGGGGATAAGATATATGCCTTTGGCCACCCTTTCTTCGGTCTTGGTACGACAGACCTTCCGATGTCCGAGTCGCACGTAGTTACCGTGGTGCCGAACGCGAACAATTCGTTCAAACTTACGGTGCCCGATGCGACCGTCGGTTCTATGACTCAGGACCGCGCGACGACCGTATACGGCAAGCTCGGCCAGCAGCCTCGAATGCTCCCGGTCAAGATACGCTTGACCACGAGCCGCGGGCGTACGGAAGAAATAAACTTTGAATCTGTGTTCGACGAGCTCCTCACGCCGTTGATCATTAACGCAGGTGTGTCCAACGCTCTTATTGCGAGCGAACGGGGAATCGGCGAGTCCACAATAGAATTAAACGGGGAGATACGGATCAAAGGTGAGGAGTCGATCCGGCTCAACCGGCGGTTCGCGGGCGCGCAGGCCTCGGTCTTTGCATCTTCCGCTGCCGTAATACCACTTGGAGCACTGCTGCGGGCAGATTTTCCGGGCATGGAGATAACCGGGGTCTCGATCAATATGACAGCTGTCGACGGCAGTCAAACTGCCGTTTTGGACCACATATCGGTGGACAAGAAGCAGGTGCGGCCCGGCGAAACGGTCGAAGTGACGGCCTACGAAAGAAACCAGGCCGGCCAGTTTACAGTACGAAAAATACGGATTGCGATCCCGAACAGTGCGGCCGTGGGAACTGTTAGCCTGATCATCGGTGACGGCAATGCAGTGCAGCAGTCTTCGGCCATCACGCAGTTTGTTCCGAGGTCGGTCGCTGACCTGATCAATACGTTTAATCGCCTAAAGCGCCCGGATCGATTGTATGCGGTATTAACACGCAGCGCCTCAGGCACGGTCATAGGTTCCAGCGAAATGCCTAATCTGCCGCCGTCGATGATGGCAACGATCAACAATGATCGGACCGCGGGCGGCCTGCGACCGTCGGTCCAGACGATCGTGGCCGAGACGCAGCTTCCCGCAGGCGATCACATTGTTGCAGGTTCGCAAACGGTGACGATCGAGATAATTCAGTAATATCCGACCAAGTTCCAATAAAAAGGGCGGCCACCGAGCCGCCTTTTCATTAATTAGATATTCTTAATTTAGAACGGGAGCGCTATCGCCCTCGATCCATTCTTCGCCGCCGGCGTACACCTCTTTTTTCCAGATGGGGACGGTACGCTTTAGTTCACGGATCAGCCACTCGCAGGCTGCGAAAGCTGCATTTCTATGAGGTGCGGCCACCGAGATCACTACGCTTGTTTCCCCTATATTAAGCTTGCCGAGGCGGTGCACGATGCTTACATTGGAGATCTCAAATTTTGCTTTGGCGGCCAATGTCAGCTTTTCCATTTCCTTCACGGCCATTGGCTCGTAAGCCTCGTAAACCAGATACAGCGTTTCCCGGCCCTTTGTGAATTGGCGGACGTAGCCGTCGAGCGTGACCGTCGCACCGCACTCGGGTGGAACCACGCGTCGAGCTACGCTCGATATGTCGATCGGATCTGTTGTCAGCTCGCAGAGATCCATCATCCGCCCGAGACGGCCGTGAAGATGGCGAGCTCGTCGCCGTCAGAGATCCTCTCGCTTCCGTCGGCGTAGGTTTGATTTAGGGAAAATAGCAGCCTATGCGAGGTTAGTGCCGGATACTGGGACAGGACGTCGTCAAAGATCTTACTCGCGCGCGTCGTACCTTCTACGGCGACCTCGATCTGTCGCTTGCCGGTAACCGACGCTGTCGCACCGAAAAATAAAACTTTGACTGACATATCAGGTCAATTGATCGCACCGTGAATTGGGCTTGAAGCCGACGCATACGGGCGTTTGGGCATGCGGCCAGAGAGGTAAGCCAGGCGGCCGGCCTCCACTGCCAGTCTCATCGCCCTCGCCATCTGAGCTGGATCCAGGGCCTCGGCGATGGCCGTGTTCATAAGAATGGCATCAGCCCCGAGTTCCATTGCAATGGCAGCATCCGACGGAACTCCTACGCCCGCGTCGACGATTATTACAGTTTCAGGCAGTTGCTCGCGCATGATCCGCAGATTTGAGGGATTTTGGACACCCATTCCCGAACCGATCGGCGCCGCCAAGGGCATCACGGCCGGACATCCGGCGGCCAACAGCTTTTTAGCCATAATGAGATCATCCGAAAAATAGGGCAGAACAATAAATCCTTCCTTCACAAGCACCTGGGCCGCTGTGAGCGTTTGCTCGTTGTCAGGCAGCAGTGTGACCGGGTCGCCGATCACCTCGAGTTTTATCCACTCAGTGTCGAGGGCTTCGCGAGCAAGGCGGGCAGTCCGAACTGCATGGTCCGCGTCGTAGCACCCTGCGGTGTTGGGCAGGATCTTCATTTTCTGGTCAAGATGATCGAGGAAAGACTCTGATCTGCCGTCGAGCGGGACGCGGTTTACGGCAACGGTCACCATCTCGGCTCCCGAAGCCGCGTGGGCCGACTTCATCTCGTCATACGACCGATATTTGCCTGTCCCAATGATGAGTCGCGAGGAGAACGTAGTGCCTGCAAGCGAAAACTGATCCGACATATTTCACATCAATTTTTACGCATCGCTCGGGAGAACGCAATGAAGACAAACTTCGTCGACGCTAGCCCCCGCCCACGAAATGGATGACCTCGATCTTATCTTCATCGCGGATCATGGTAACGGGCCAGTCCGCCCGCGGCACAACTTCGCAGTTAAGCTCGACGGCGATTCGCTGTCGCGGCAATGAAAAAAGCTCCAGCATTTGATCCAGAACGATCTCTGCGGGAACCTCTCGCGTCTCGCCGTTTATCGTCACAGATATCACGGTTCTATTTTAATGGGGCCTCGCTCTGAGGTCTACTACGCGGAAGTGACGATACGGCGAATCTCTGCTTCTTCACCGCTGCTGATGACCCGGATTAGAATCGCAGCACGGCCGGCCTGAAACTGCGGGATCTGCACGTGGATCTTTGCAAGGCCGTTGGCGTCTGACGATGCATGATAGATAACCGGGCGAAACGAGGACCCAAGCACCTTGAGCATTATCTGAGCTCCGGAAACAACGTTCTGCGCCCCTCCGCGGCAAATCCGCAAATTAACGGTTCGCCGGTCTCCGCCTTTGAACTTTGCCGGGTCAAGAAGGTCGATAGCCAATTTCGATTGAGTCGCTCGCTCCTGTCCTGATGGCTCACTAAGGACCGCTACTGCATCTGGCGGGAGAATAAGCTCATCTTCGATGATCTGTACGGCGTCTATGACGGGCTCCTGGATCGCAGGCGGATCAGCTTTTGCCCGTGGCTCGGCCGATGCCACCCGGACCGGTGCTTGCGGCGTCGGTTCGGATTCGGGCTTCGGTGCAACCGGTAAAGTCTCGGGCGAATCAACCCCCACTTGCCTTCTCGCTGGTCCTGCATGTTCTTTCGAACCGGCGCCAGATCGGGCCGTCATTTTTATCAGATCGTTGATGCGGCCGGCGCTGATCGCAGCGCATATAAGCTTGTGCTGTCTGCCTACACGCGCCGCCAGTTCCTTTTCGTTGGCCCCGCCGATCTTCAGATCCTCGTACGTGGCCCGCTTGCTCGCGAGAATTGTCCCGCCGTCAAAAACAAGCGACATCACAACGCGCGCGGGTACACCTTTATCCTCGGTCTGAACGTGATAAACGGTACCGTTATGTTCTATGTCCGTGTTAAAACCAGAGATCACAGGTTAATTCAGTCGAAAAAGAGCGGGAATAGGCGGAGGTTTTTTGGCGCGCGGCTGCCATATCCAAGTTATCACAGGGCTCGAGTGTGGTCAACGAATAATTAGGCACGATACCGACGTTAACTCGTTTATTGGCAATAAGTGTTCCTTGACACTCCTTAAACGGTAAATTACGATTTACGTTGAGCCAATTTTGCGTTTTGTTTAGGAAATGTGGGCCGGTTTGGGCTGCTCTTCGCGAGGCGAAGTTAGTTCTAAAATGTCCGAATATAATGTTTTCGATTACGTGCCGATCGGCATCATGTTCCTGGTAGCTGCCGGCTTCGGTGCAAGCCAGCTCCTTGTGACGCAGCTGATCGGGCCACGGAAGCGAACGGCGTTAAAACTGATGCCGTACGAGTCCGGCAAGGATCCGGTCGGCTCGGCACGAGACCGCTTCTCGATCAAATTTTATACCGTCGCTGTTATCTTCCTTTTATTCGACATAGAGGTCCTGTTCATCATTCCGTTTGCCGTCGCCTTCAAGAGCCTGATGGCTGAGGAAAGCTTAAGCGGCATTGCCTATGGAACGATCGCGTTTGTCGAGATCATGGTCTTCATCGCCACCCTTGTCGTGGGTTACATTTACGTCTGGAAGAAGGGTATTTTTGAGTGGGGACTTCAAGCACGTGCCGAAGCACGGGCCGAAGCCAAGCAGCTAGCGAAACGCCGCCGTCAGGAAGCATCTAAAGTGAGAATTGTGGCGTGACATGGGTTTAGAAAATACATTATTTGAATCGCTCCCCGACGTGTTGACGGTCCGGCTCGATGCAGTGGTAAATTGGGCGAGGAAATCGAGTTTGTGGCCCGCTACGTTCGGACTGGCTTGCTGCGCTATCGAGATGATGAATACCGTCTCTTCACGGAACGACCTTTCCCGATTCGGAGCAGAAACGTTCCGTGCGAGCCCGCGGCAGGCGGATGTCATGATCGTTTCCGGGCGCGTTTCCCGAAAAATGGCTCCTGTTCTGAGACGAATCTATGATCAGATGCCGGAGCCTAAGTGGGTCATCTCGATGGGGGCATGCGCGACGTCGGGCGGCGTGTTTGACAACTATGCGATCGTGCAGGGGGTCGACAAGATCGTACCTGTGGACATATATGTACCGGGATGCCCACCCCGGCCTGAAATGCTGGTTCACGCGATCATGATGCTTCAGGACAAGATCATGAAGGAGTCTGTGAAGGACCGCCGCGATACGTATGAGGCCGAGTCACGCCTCTCGAAAGTACCCGGAACTTTGCCGGTAACCGAGGGCACGGCACTCGAAAGAGAAAGAGAGGCCGGCGTAGAAGCGGGTGAGATCTCGCGGCCGTACACGATACCGTCGCGACACGAGCGACGAAAAACGCACTAGAAGCGAAATTTAACCGCATTGATACTGACACGCACCGGGCCGACCCCGTGTCCAGTATTTGTGCGGTGTAAGTTTATATGACGGAAAAACTGCTTGGCTACGCAGAAAAACTTAAGGGCAAGAACGAGTTGTGGGCCACCGATGTTAAAAGTGCCCACGGCGAAGTCACGGTGATCGTTCCACGTGAGTCGATCGCGGAGGTATGCGAATACCTTCGGAGCGAACAGGGGTTCGACATGCTGGCGGACCTTAACGGAGCAGACCGGGGACCCGAGGAAGACCCTCGCTTCGAGGTTGTTTACCATCTGTTTTCGACAAAGCATTACGACCGCCTGCGTCTGAAGGTCCTGTTAAGCGAAGACGATCCTAACGTGCAGACGGTAACCGGGGTTTGGAGAACAGCGAACTGGCACGAGAGGGAGACGTTTGACATGTTCGGCGTGATCTTTAAGGGGCACCCGGACCTGCGCCGTATTTTAATGCCGTCCGATTTTGACGGTTATGCCCTTCGAAAGGATTTTCCGCTTCGCGGTTACGAGCCCTACAGTCTGAATTAAGCGAATGAGTGCTGTCCTGGAAACAAACCAGTCGGACCTGCTCGACCAACCACTCGAGTCGGAAATGACGTTGTCAATGGGTCCGCAGC
>JBHENG010000060.1:0-13259 GCA_046262195.1 Pyrinomonadaceae bacterium
GGGCTCGTGCGGCAGTACTTCCCGAAACGCACCGACTTCGCCAACGTGCCGGACGAGGCGATCCGCGACGTCGCGGATCGCCTCAACAACCGACCTCGCAAGGTGCTCAACTTCCGAACACCCGACGAGGTCTTCAATAACCGTTTTGTTGCACTTATTGTATGAATTCAAGCGCCCACCGCACTCATGCATGAAACACTTGACTACGCACGCAACAGATGATACAGTGGTTCGTGCACCGGAAACTAAACCGGACGATCTTTGAAAAACGGGTCGGGATCGACATGAGTATCAGGCGTTCAGCGTCTCGAATCGCTCTGGCAGCCTCCCGGGAACCTAACAAATGAGTCAGTAAACCTTGTTCAGAACTAAGACACAAACGACAACTTCCGCCGGGAATAAGCACTCAAAAGTGTCAACTTTTTTCAGGACGACACAAACGGCTTATAGCCATGCTCGCGCGCTGAAACGCTGGGACATGGGACAAAATAAGCCTGGCTAATAAGAGTACTTGACAGGAATAGTTCCTTCACAATTACTGTAGACTCGCGGCCGGAAACGAACGTGAGGCCTGGTTTGACTGATCTTAGTTCTCTAAAATCGTCTCACTCGTTAGATAGCGCACGCAAAGTGAGACGGCAGATCGACGTAAATGCTCAAACTGCAGCAGTTAATCCGTCTCACATGCTAACGAACGCAGTGGTCCCAAAAGCTGTTAATAAAACCCGCCTTTGCTGTTATACTGATTCGGAATTTGCAACTTTGCCTTTTAGCGTGTCGTAAAGTTTTTGGCGGGATGTTCTTTCAGCATCTTTTCGAGAGGAGCGAGTAGATAAATGGGACTTTGGGCCAGATTCAAGAGAGTATTTTTTGCAAGCACGGGCGCGGCGTTAGACAAGATCGAAAACCCGGAATTGGTGCTCCAGCAAACGATCCGCGACATGCGCGATCGGGTGCCGGAATTGAACAACTCGGTCGCCCAGGTGATGGCCACTGAGCGGCTGCTTTTGAAACAAAAAGAGAACCTTTCGACGCAGGTGGTCGATCTCGACTCTAAGATCAAGGCGTCGGTGAAAATGGGCCGCGATGACATAGCGACGGCTTACATCGGTCAGCTGCAGCAGGCGCAGGTCGATCTCGAACGCACCACGGCACAGGCCGATCAGGCGCAGCTTTCTTCGCAGCAAGCTCTAAAGGCCCGCGACAACTACGTTCTCAACATGAAAAAGCGCACGGCCGAGGCCATGCAGCTTATCAGCGCGGCTAAGCAGGCCAAGCTGCAGGAACAGCTCGCGCAGACGATGGAGGCCTTCAACATCGGCGACGACGCCTCGACCTTTAACGAGATGCGCGAAAAGATCGACCGCCGGGTCGCCGCTGCCGAGGCAAAATTGCAGCTCGGCACGAGCTCGGTCGACTCTCAAATGCAGGATATCGAGCGCGAGGCGATGGATATCCAGATGCAGGACAAGCTGCTCGAATACAAACAGCAGATGGGCATGTTAGGCGCCGGAACGTCGCCCGCGAGTAAGCAGATCGAGTCAGGCAATGATGCGCGGGAAGCAGAGATCTTGGACTCGACCGTTTTTGACGAAAAAAGCCATTCGAACTAAAACTCTATACTTCTTTCGAACGCGCGCGGCACAGGTGGCATCTAGTTAGTTTGATATGGCTGATCTAGCTAAATACGGTCAAAACATAGAAAAATTTAATACGAGCTACGCAAAAGCGGCCATGAAAGAGCCGGTAAACTTTTGGGGGCTCGCCGGCTTTGCCGTCGCCGCAGCCTACACCGGAAGCGTCATCCCGCGCCTTATCGCCCTGATAGTCGAGGCCATTTACCTGGTCGTAGTCCCTAACTTGACCGTCTACCGACAACTCGTCCAAAGACGGGAAAAAGAGCGGCTGCTGGCCGCTAACAATGCCGGCCGCGAAAAGTTGATCAAATCATTTACGCCTCGCGAACGCGAGGCTGTCGAGTACTTACGCTGGTTAAAAGAAAAGATCCAGGACAATTATCGCAAGTTTACCGGGGCGGGCCAGCTGCCGAGCAATCTCAAAGCTCTCGACCAGCGTTGGGAGGATTTTGTTGATCTGCTGGACGTTTACCGCCGGCGCAAACAGCACCTCAAATCGATAAACCGTCAGGCAGTGCACAATCAGCTTTCGCAAGCGTTCAGGGCTATGGAAGCGACGACCGACGAGAAGACAAAACGCATCCAGAAAACAAATGTCGAGATACTTAAGCGGCGTGTCTCTTCGTTCGACGAGATAGAACGCAGCGTCAAGCTAGTCGAAGGCCAATTGCAGTCCATCGAGAATTTTTTTAGTTATTTAAATGACGAGATCGTGACGATCTCAACGCCCGAAAAATTCTCTCTGCTCGATTTTGAACAGCTTTCAGATTCTATCGCGATGACAAAGCAGATGCTCGACGCAACGGCGGACGAGGTCGGAGCCTTGGATACTTACAATCGTGAGATGGGCAACCTTGAACTCCTGCCGGGCGCTAAATAGCCGAACTCTACGCTCTTTATCTTTCGAACCCATCGATATTGGGCATGTCTCGAACTGGCGGGGGTGCCATGGGGACCGGCTGCGGCTGCTTTGGTGCCGTGGCACTGCCCATATCGTTGATCAGCAGAGCAAGATTATTTGCGTTTGATGCGTAGGCAAGTGCCACTTCCCTGGTAATGACGCCGCCGCGCAGCATTTTTTCGAGCTCTGTATCGAATGTCTGCATACCGTCGATCGCCCCGTCGTGCATCGCGTCAGTGATGGAACGGCCCTCTCGCTCGCCCATTTCGATATATTCACGTGTCCGAGAGTTTGAAATCAGTATCTCTATTGCCGCTGTACGGCCGCCGCCGACCTTTGGCATAAGACGCTGCGAAATGATCCGGCGGAATGACTGTGACAAGCGCGTACGTATAGCTGCCTCTTCGATCTTTGGAAATACGCCGATAATGCGGTCGATCGTCTTGGCAGCATCGATCGTATGCAGTGTCGACAGGACAAGATGGCCCGTCTCGGCGGCCTCCATTGCAACCTCGATTGTTTCGCGATCTCGCATCTCACCAACCAGAATTACTTTTGGAGCCTGGCGAAGCGCCGCGCGCAGAGCGAGAGCAAAATCGGGTGTGTCGGAGTGGAGTTCCCTTTGGTGAATGGTCGAGAGCTTGTGCTCGTGAATAAACTCGATCGGGTCCTCGATGGTTACGACATGGTACTTCTTGGTCGTGTTGATCAGATCAATGATCGCAGCAAGAGTGGTGGACTTGCCGGAGCCGGTCGGTCCTGTGACAAGTACAAGCCCGTTCTTTAGCTCCGAGACATTTGTCACAGCTCGCGGCAGGTTCAGCTCCTTCCAGTCAGGTGGCTTGGTAGGAATGACACGCATGATGATGGCCAGACTGCCTCGTTGCCGAAATATATTGACGCGAAACCGGCAAAGCCCCGGAACGCTATAGGAAATATCGGCGGAACCTTTTTTTTCAAGTGTATCCAGTCCCTGCTCATTGCCTGACAGCATTATGTCCGCTATCGCTTTTATCTGAGCTGGTTTCAACGACTCCAGGCCGGGGATCTCGACCCCCTGCAGATCGCCTGTCAACTCGACCTGAGGCGGACGGCTGGGTGAAAAAATGAGATCGCTAACCCTGCTGTCTACCGCGAGCATACGGCGCAGGACATTGTGAAATGATTCGACGTTTTTATCTTGCGGCGCCGCGACGGGAGTAAATGCCTGACTGGCAACCATCGGCTCACCGCGAGCTGCGTGATCGTTCATTGAGTTGTATTAAGTATCTTGGAACGTGGGTTCCTTGTGAGGTAAGCGTCACCTAGACTGGTGATCACATAAAGCATACTACGCAAGTGGCAGCTAGTGCAAACAATTTTTAACGCCTTGCTAGGGTCCGGTGAATTCAGTAAATTAGAGTTTTCGATATAGACGGACTAGGATTTGGACTATGAAACGAGTAGGAATATTGGTGGGTCGCGAACAGACGTTCCCGGAATCAATCATTAGCACCATCAACGAAAAGGGCGGCGGGGACGTAACCGCCGAGATGTTAACGATCGGCGGGATCCGGCTGGATGAACCCAAGCGTTGTGACGTCGTGATCGACCGTATCTCGCATGAGGTGCCCTATTACCGCGCGACTCTCAAACGGATGGCTCTCGAGGGCACGTACATCATCAACAATCCATTTTGGTGGTCCGCTGATGACAAGTTTTTCAATTTTAGCCTGGCCGCTAAGATCGGTGTCGCGATTCCAAAGACCGTCCTTTTACCTCAACATAGCTATATCAAAGACATCACGGCCGAGTCGCTGCGCAACCTTGA
Source organism: Pyrinomonadaceae bacterium (assembly GCA_046262195.1). GTDB lineage: Bacteria > Acidobacteriota > Blastocatellia > Pyrinomonadales > Pyrinomonadaceae > OLB17. The sequence goes on from JBHENG010000060.1 coordinate 4,349, forward strand.
GTTTCCGATCGACTGGGAAGGCATCGTCAATTATGTCGGATTCCCCGCCTTTCTAAAGCCTTTCGATGGCGGCGGATGGAAAAACGTGTCAAAAATACACTCTCTCGAAGAACTTTTTACCCAATACAATCAGACGGGTACGCTATGCATGACGCTGCAGGAAGGCATCGATTACGATCACTTTGTCCGGTGCTACTGTGTCGGACAGGAAAAAGTGCTGATAATGCCATATGACCCGTCAAAGCCGTACCTGTCGGGCATGCAGTATGTAAACATCGAAAACTATCTCACGCATGAGCTTCACGCAAGAGTAGAGAAAGACGTTATAACGATCTGCAGGGCGCTCGGATACGACCTGAACACCGTGGAGTTCGCTATTAAGGACGGTGTGCCGTACGCCATCGATTTCATGAATCCGGCGCCGGATGCAGAACTCGCATCTGTCGGCGAATACAACCACCGATGGATAGTGGACAATATGACCGATTTCATATTACGAAAGCTCAAGCAGGGCTGGGAAACTCCTGAATATCGTTGGTCCGCCATGCTCAATCCGCCGACAGCAGAGCAACCGTCAGAAAAACAAAAGACCGCCGGAAAAAGTCCTAGCGGCGGCCGCGCAGCGTCGGGTTGTTAGAAAATCTTTAAGCTCGTCTTTTTATTCGTCTGGCGGCATTAGATCATAAGGAATTCGCTGCTCCAGCATTCGGGTGCCAACGATCAGCACCGTCCACACCAGCAGACTCACAAATGAGATAGACCAGCCGACGTTGGCCACAAGGCCGTCCTCGAACAAGATACCGGCGATGATCAGGGGAAAGCCGATGATAGCTACCTTCAGAGCAGTCACTTTTGAACGCTCGACCGTCTCCAGCAAATTTACCCGGCCAATCTCCATCTCCATGTATTCGTCGTCTGAGTTGAGGTTGGCAAAGTACTTTGCCTCGCTTCCGGACCAGCGACGGAGCGATGCAGTCTCGGCGACGCGATTTGCGGTCGAGAAGTGATGTATGACGTGGGCTATTTTGCCCTCGCGAAGCGCTATTTCGGCCAAACCACGGGCGGTTCGAAAATTCTCACCGATGCGTTCGAGAGCATCCTGGAAAACATTTCCCGCCCGGCGCCAGTCGCCGATCTGGAAGTACCATTCACCGAGCCGGACGAGCAATTCCCCGTCGTCGGCCGCCCGACGCTCCGAAAGCCGAAGGGCCGCCAGTGCGCGCCGCTCTAATCGCTGATCACGCTGCACACCGGCGAAGGAGTGCAGGCACCTTGCGAACTCGAACAACAATCGGGCATTGCCAGGTTGAACGATCAATGCTCTGCGGAATGCCTCGAGAGCCTGGATCAGGTGGCCCGATAATCTGAGCTCGTTGGCGAGGCTTCGCAATTCATCAACCCTGGTCTCGTTACGGCGTTCAGAAGGCTGCACCAGCAATCCGCGCTTACGGCGATTTAACAAACGCAGAGAGCTTTCCAGAACGTCGGCATCTGGAATACGCGAAAACTCGGCCTTCATCAACGTCTCTTTGGGGTCGGCAAGGTGGTCGCGAAGCTCGATGGAACGATTGTCGAGAACATTATCGGAAAGCCGCGGCAGTATGGCTTTTATGATTCGACGATAATCCTCCCCGCCGGATGCGATAGATACCGACAAGCCGTTACCCCGAATGGCCGTCCGATAGCGATAAACCACATTACCACCACGCTTTAAGGTCCGAATGGCCTGTGTCTCAACCTGTTCAATATCCGAGATCTTTAAAGTGTGGCGACTGGAATTGATCCAGCACCAAACGCGAGGCAGGACACCTGTGCGGACCAAACGCTTACCATTAAAGACGATGTGGTCTCCAAGGGCCAGAGTGGGTACAAGTATCCAGGACCCAGCGAAACAGATCAGTGCGCTCGTATCCAGTTCTAAATAAAAAAGAAAAGCAGAGACAAAAGTCCCGAGTAAAAGAGCCGAGAAATAGCTATGCGGTGAAACGCGAATCGAAATGGGGTAACTCAATGAGACCTTCTCAGCCGGCATATTATCGGCGGGTGCTGCGGCTTTGGCTGGAGAGGGTGCGTCGCTCAAGTGGTGTATCGCTCCGTTTCATTGCATACAGGGAAACCTTCGATCGATCCGCTATGTCTATTGTAAACCGGCTGGGGCGGCCCCGAAAGGAGATTCTGGTTCGGGTTCAATAATTTGTTTGGCGCGTTCAGGATCGAGTTCCTTGAGCTTTTCCTTAGCGTTGGTCGCTGTTTCGGTAAGTCGTGCGGGTTTTCCGTCGAGATCCTTTGCTTCGCTGGCCGCCTTTGCGATATTGAAATAGATGTCTACGGCCTCCTGCTTTTTCCCCTGTTTTTCATAAATCTTAGCCAGCTCAAAGTTGATCGTGTCTTTGGCAACCACGGGGCTGTCCATTGCCGCCAGCTCCTGAAAAAGGGCGGCAGCCTCATCCGAACGGTTATCATTGACACGCGTTTGCGCCAAAGCAAATTTGGCAAGTTTGCCTACTTCGGATCCTGAATTCGCCAGGGCTTCTAACTCCTCAACTCCGGCGGTCCGATCAATATTGAGCCGATTGACGGCAATGAAATACTTTGCCTTTTCGCCGATCGAGCCGCCAAATTTATCAACTACAGCCTGAAATTCGGCGATGGCGGCTTCGCTGCGTTCCCTTTCAGTTTTGAATGTCTTTTCTGTGGACCCCGCCGGCGACGGCGTATCGGACACACGGGCCTGGGATGTTTCGATCGCTTTACCTAAAGCTGACTGTGCCGCGGCCTCAGATTTACGGCTCCAGTTCAAGAACAGCATTACGATGATTGCCAGGACGGCAAGGGCGGCTATTCCATAAAGTATCGTCCTGCCTTTACCTTCAAACTTCTTACCAACATCCTCGAGACGCTGACCAACCTGCTGTTGAAACGGATCGTTATAAGTCTTCTTGTCCTTTGGGGTTGAAGCAGCCGCCTCAAGCTGTTCAAATCTTCTCTTTTTACGTGCCATTGTTAGAAAAACTGCAAATTCCACCGTCCAGGTCGTTATATAATTGCTCTGACCGGGTTTTTTCCAAAAGAGTTAATTTAACGTAAAACCATGTTAAGAGCAAATAACTAAAGGGCAAATGGATGATGGGACACCACGGAAAACTCGGACCCCTGAAATGTTTTGGTGAGGTGGGAACAAAATGACCTTAACGGTGTCTAAATATATGTCAGCATTATCGCGGATGGGCAATCTGATAACTTCTCCCCGTGAGAATGTTGGAATGAGCGGGCAATGATCTTCAGCAAGTCGATCGCATTTGACGACGAAGAAATTGGACGAGCTGTTGTTTCGGCTCACCATGCTCTCGATCGCTCAGCAGAAGAAGCCCTGTTTATTGACAAACTGAAAGCCGGCGATGCTGCGGCATTCGAGACATTGATCGATCGATACTCTGCGGATATATATGCCTTGCTTCTGCGCCTGACCGAAAATGCCGAAGAAGCAGGCGATCTAACGCAGGACACCTTTTTGAGAGCGCTTCGCTCGATCAAAAGTTTTAGAGGTGCCTCTGAGATCAAGACCTGGCTGTTTCGAATAGCCATCAATGAATCGAGAAACCGTTTCAGGTGGTGGAAACGTAGGAAGCGTGATCTCACGATCTCTATAGACGCTCATATAGCAGGCTCGGAGAAGACGCTGGGAGACACACTCTCGGACGACTCGATTAGCCCTGAGGACGAAGCGCTTATTCGAGAGCGGGAAGATGCCTTGAAGACTGCACTGCTCGACATCCCGGACGTTTATCGCGAGGCGATAATGTTATGCGACGTGGAGGGTTTGAACTACGAAGAAACCGCCGCCGCGCTCGGCGTAGGCATCGGGACCGTAAAATCTCGGATCTCGCGCGGCCGAGAGGATCTGCGACGCAGGCTCAAAGATTTTTGATATTTGAATGAATGGCTGACTCGCCCCGGTCTCGTGGAAGACTAAATACAATCGGTGCCAAACGATAGGTCAAGAGAGCGAGAGTTGGGGTTTGGAGTTCAGTTAAGCGGTGCTTTCAATTGTTTGAATCGACCAGCAACATCGAGGAAGAACTGTATTGTTATCGCTCAGTTATATAGCCCAATCGCAGCAAACGTTGTTTTTTCTGTTAACAGATAGAACAGCCGGGGTCAGTCAGCCATTCATTTACAGTTCGGAGCAGCAATATGAAATGCTCAGATCTACAATCTAATCTATCTCTTTATTCGGACGGCTCGCTTGGTGAGTCGGAGGACCTGTCTCTACGGGGACATCTCGATGTTTGCCCGTTGTGTAGGCAGAGTTATGCAGAATTTCGCGAAGTTCAGGTCCTTCTACATCGGATGTCGCGTCCTCAGATTCCACCGGAGTTGAACGACGCTATCAAACGATCGGTCCGTTCGGAATTGAGAACCGGCTCCGCCCCTTTATCTGCTGACGTTAGAGAATTTCTCCAAATGCGGATCATGCCCTATGGGATTGGTGTTCTTGCGTCGGTCTTAATAGGCATAAGCTTTCTGGCAATGATGTTCTCCGGCCTTCGAGATGGGCCGGGAATACGGGCCGAGTCCATACGCGGTGAGCCGTCCGTCATGCTAGCCAGTAACAGGAATCCGTTTCGAAGCGATACCGCCGAAATTTCACCCCTCGATTTTGCTCACACGCGGCTGGGATTGGCTGGGGAGTCGCCCAGCGTAAATCCCCAGGGAGCTCTCATCGCGTTAACAAGATCGCTGGTTCGAGGCGGCATGAAAGACGATGAAGTGGTAGTAGTGGCCGACGTTTTCGGTAACGGTCTGGCGCAGATCGCGGAAGTGGTCGAACCCTCAAAAGATCGTCGAGCTGTTAGAGAACTGCAGAAGGCATTGGAGTCCGACCCGGCGTACGCTGCATTTGTACCCTCTACGATGGAGAATCGTCCTGAGAGCGTGCGGGTCGTGCTTAAGTTTCAAAGGGTCGATGTAAATACGGGTTTGGCCTCAAGCCGCTTACAGGACTAAAAAAATACCTTTTTCTATCTACCCCGCCTGGTGATAATCATTGAGCTGCGACGTTCATAGCCGGCATCCCAATGTGCTGGAAGCAACGCGTTTTACCTTTAACGCGTCGCGAGCAGGGCGTGCCCTTTTTTGTCTCAGCGCCGCAGTAGTACGCCCGTTCATCGACCACGGCTTTTGGAGGGATCTTCCCGAGGCTATTGGCCGGAGCCACGGGAACAGCAACGTCGGACCGTGTCGCGAGTGAGTTAGCCGCCGGCTCAGGGCTGCGATTTTTTGTTATAAGCTGACGGCTTTGCGCCGCAGGTTCAATGCGGTCCGGTGTAATGGTTCGTCCAGCATGGGCGGGTTGACCACTCTTTAGATAGCTGCCAAAGCCGAATAGCCCTATTAGGATCCCGGCGACAACAACGATACGCGGAATGAGGTCCTGCCCCTTGAATTCCGATTCGCACACCTGGCAAAATCGCCGGCTTGTCAAAACAGTCCACTCCGCCCTTTCGATCTTTTCACCACAATTTGCACAAAAACGGGGCCGAAAAAGCATCTGCGAACACCATTCCCGAAATGATTTGTATGGACTATCTACAAAAGGGCATGCAGCGCCCAAAGTTGCCGTAATGGCTAGAGTATAGACCATTAAACTAAAACTGTTAAGGTTTTAAGTCCGGGTTAGGGCGCCTGCGGTCACTAATCAAGCCGAAACCGAGATGTCTCGCTTGCGCCAATCTATTGAGACGGGTTAACCACTTCACATTCAGTATTTACGTCACTTCAGCGTCCCACTATGCGCCCTTTCGGACAAGTGAGACGATTTGAAAACTTTAAGATCAGTGCAAATCCGATTTCACCTTCTCGGCCGGGAGTCTACAGTAACTGTGAAGGAACTTATACCTGTTAAATGCGCTTATTAGCCGGGGTTATTTTGTCCCATGTCCCAGCGACCCAGCGCGCGCAAGGCATGCTGTAAGGTCTGTGTCGTTCTGAAACAAGTTGACGCTTTCGAGTGCTTATTCCTGGTGGAAGTTGTCACGTGTGTATTAGTCCTGAGCAACGTTTACTGTGTTGTCTCCTTTTGTGTTTTTGTCTCTGTTCTTCAAAGATCGTCCGGGTTAGTTTCCGGTGCAGGCACCACTCTATCATTTGTTGCATGCATAGTCAAGTGTTTCATACACGACGGTGGAACTACCTTGAATTCATACAATAAGTGCAACTTTTGAAATTGGCTGGGGAGGGCGAGTCGGAGTAGATTCGATTCGTTCTTCCGACTACCAATTAAAAGGAGCATCAGATGATCTACCGGCAACTCACCCAGCAGCAAAGATAACAGATAGGGGCGGAAGGCCCAAAACTCTTTTGAATTTCCCCTGGCTTCAGCCAGGGGTAAGGAGCAGGAATGACCAGCGGCTTTAGCCGAACTTCACATGAAAAAATCCTTATGGCTTTAGCCGCAGACACTTACGCGCGTGGCGACCCGAGCCAAGGGAATTCTTTCAAAACTGAGTTTGAGCTAAAGCCCGAAGCGTTTCACAAAAATCCCCCGGCTCAAGCCGGGGGCAATGGAAAAGAGACTTTTCAGACAGCCTCTTCATCATCACGTCGAGCCCGAGAATGAAATCATGACAGCTTTTCACCGGGCAGGTTTGCTCTAACCGTCGAGGGCAATTTGTTGGCTACCTGACCAGCAGGTGGCCAATGCGGAGTCAGGGAAAATTTGCACGTTCTGCTCATGGATATGTCACATTTATACCGTAGGTCAGCGAATAGTGGCCGACGAATGTACGGGTCCCATTGCTACTCCTCTTCCAAGCCCGTCCTACGGCAAACGTTGTTCACCGTAATACACCTCGCAGTAAAGATCGACGGCACAAGACATTTAAGGATCACTACGGGTTCGTAGCGTGGATACGAAATGTGTTGTAGTACTGACCGATGAACACCCACTCCCCGCCCCGCGGACCGGTATAGCTGTAAAGGTTTGAGATGCCGTAGCGGACCGCGTCAGCGTTTGGCGTGATGGTCCAGTCTACGCACTGATTGCTTTTGACAGCATTGCAGGTCACCCTCGCCAACCCGGTCGCAGGACATCCGCCCGAAGGACAAGTTGTGCCGAGCAGAGAGCCGGGCCTCATCAGCAGCTTGTAGAGGACGCCGCCATAGTGAAAGTTAACAGCCATCGAGCAGTTATCGCTGCCACTGACCAGGTTAGGATAAGGGACTATATTGCCGTTCTGGTCGCGACAGTTGCTGTAGGCCTTCTGGATTGCGTAATAGCCCGCCGGCGCCGCCGCAGGCTGCAACGTGTCAATTGCCTGGTTAGGCGTCAGCCATAACGTTCGCCCCGACTTCTCATTCAGGGCCAGCAACCACTCGCCACCGTCATTGATCGAGCTCGTCACGAGATTGCCCGGGCCCTTGCTCGCCTTGATGGTCGTGTAAGTTGCCTGACCGACGGCGTTATACTCGTCACTCCGCATCAGTGCTTGACCCCCGAAAATGTCGAAATCGTAAACCGTGGATGTTACGGGGAATGGGGGCGTGGGCATGGGTGTCGCTGTTGGTGTGGGCTTGCCTTTTGCTGCCGTAAGAGCTTGTCCCTTAATATCGTTTCCGAGCGTCACCAGGCAAATAGCTGTGAAGCAAAAAACGAGCAGCCTAGGTGTATAAGTCATTACTAATTTCATCTTGATCCTCCTTTAGAAAAGCACCGGCTTCCGTAAAAGCCGATCTCCGTTTTTTATTTTTCTACTCTCCATAGCGGGAATTTGTGAACGTTGCTATCATGCGGTAATAAAAAAGTTCATTTATGTCATCCGCGCCACAGGAGATAACACAATTGCTGCTTAGCTGGAGCAAAGGCAATCACGCTGCACTTCAGGACCTCATGCCCCTTGTCTATCCCGAGCTTCGAAAGGTGGCCCGACGCTATATGCGTCGCGAAAGAGAGGAACACACGCTGCAAACATCTGCCTTGATCAATGAGGCGTACTTACGTCTTGTAGATCAGCAGGCGGTTGAATGGCAGGATCGCGGACATTTTTTTGCGATGGCGACACAGGTGATGCGGCACATTCTGATCGATCATGCCCGAAGGGCGACTTATGAAAAACGCGGCGGCCGAGCGCAGCATCTGCCGCTGGATGACGCGGCAATCGTTAGACAGGAGAAAGCCGCAGACCTGATCGCGCTCGATGAAGCCCTTACAAACCTCGCGCGTTTTGATCCGCGCAAGAGCAAGATCGTCGAACTGCGGTTTTTTGGCGGGCTTACGGTTGAAGAAACCGCCGAAGCTATGGACCTTTCACCTGTAACGATAATGCGCGAGTGGCGAGCGGCAAAGGCCTGGCTCCATAGCGAGATCACCGCCGTCGCCCACACCAACTAACTTTCTTGATAGCTTTTAAGCTGATTTCCCGCTAAACATCTTGAAGAAGTGGTCACTCATGCATCCTGAGCGATGGACACAAGTAAACGCGCTGTTTGACGCCGCGGTCGATCTCGAACCGGGGCGCCGCTCTGCGTTTCTTGATGAGTCATGTTCCGGAGATCAGAAGCTGCGAGCAGAGGTTGAAGCCCTACTTGAGTCGGACGAATTCTCGTGGGACTTTATTGAAACGCCCGCGTTAGAAGTAGCTGCTCCACTTCTGACGGATGAGGAGCCGCAGCTACAACCCGGCGCCACGATGGGCCGTTACCGCGTCATTCAGCTGATTGGCGAGGGCGGTATGGGTGAAGTCTATCTTGCGGCTGACGAAAAGCTGCATCGTCAGGTTGCACTAAAGCTTCTACCGATCGATTACACCCGGGACAAGCACCGCCTGCGACGCTTTGAACAAGAGGCTCGGGCCGCCTCGGCTCTCAATCACCCAAATATCCTTACCATCCACGAACTGGGTGAAACTAATGG
>JBHENG010000061.1:0-12823 GCA_046262195.1 Pyrinomonadaceae bacterium
ATGTCAGCCTTGCGTCCCCGACCTCGAACGTGCCGGTGAAAAAGATGTCGGTCTTCGGCGGCGACTACCTTAGCTGGTCGGGGGACGGAAAAGCGGTGAGCTGGTCATGGGGCACAAAGCTCTATCGCCAGTCGATCGCCGACGACAAGCCTGAAACGTTTGATATTACGGTCACGGCCGCACGGCATAAGCCAAAGGGCACCGCGGTGCTTTCAGGTGCACGGATCATCACGATCAAAGGCGATGAGGTCATCGAGAAGGGCGATATCGTTGTAACTGATAACCGAATCACCGCAATTGGTCCGAAAGGCAAGGTTGCGATCCCCGCCGGAGCAAAAGTGGTTGATGTGACCGGTAAGACGATCATCCCCGGCTTTGTCGATGTCCACGCACACATGTGGCCGCCGCGCGATCTGCACCAGACGCAGGTGTGGCAATACCTGGCAAATCTTGCCTATGGCGTGACAACGACGCGCGATCCGCAGAGCTCGACGACAGACGTGTACGCTTATGCCGATCTCGTGGAAACGGGTGACATACTTGGGCCGCGTGTGTTTACGACCGGTCCGGGCGTTTTCTCAAGCCTCGGTCTCGACGACAAAGACTCTATAAACAATTACATCAAGCGGTATCGCGACGCGTACAAAACGGACACCCTAAAGCAGTACGTGGTGGGCGACCGCAACGTTCGTCAAATGGTGGCGATGGCCAGTGCGGACAATAAGATCACACCGACAACCGAGGGAGCTCTCGACATGAAGCTCGACCTCACACAAATGATCGACGGCTATTCGGGTAACGAGCACTCGCTGCCTTTACAGCCGATCTATAATGACGTGGTCCAGTTTGTTGCTCGTACTAAGACCTACTACACGCCGACCACTCTGGTTGCGTACGGCAGTCCATGGCTCGAGAACCACTTCTTCGAAACAACGGACGTGCTCAACAACCAGAGGCTGGCCCGCTACATACCACGCGAGCTGACAAATGCCATGATGCGGCGACGTCCACAGTGGTTTGCGCCGGAGGAATATAATTACGGAGGGGTGGCAAAAGGCGCCGCCGACGTCGTAAAAGCCGGCGGGCGCGTCGGCATTGGGGGTCACGGTCAGATGCAGGGCATCGGTGTTCATTGGGAAATCTGGTCGATACAGTCCGGGGGCCTCACTCCGCTCGAAACGCTGCGAGTGGCTACGCTCTACGGGGCAGAGGCCATAGGACTGTCTGATGATGTGGGCTCGATAGAGGTTGGAAAACTCGCTGACCTGATCATTCTGGACAAGAACCCGCTGACGGACATTCGCAACACGGACTCGATAAAGTTAGTGATGAAAAATGGCGAACTCTTTGACGCGGAGACGCTTAACCAGATCTGGCCGGCGCAGAAGCCGCTGGGCAATCAGTACTGGTGGAACACGGAGCCGAAATAATTTCTGGCTATCGTAGATGGTGTCGAGCGCGAAGCTCCGGGTGTGTGTGCGCGGCTACACGGCGAACATTCTAAGCCCGCACTTTGGCCGCGTCGGGATCGGCAAAATGACGGGCGGCCGCCGCGGCATCATGGTGTCGCCGAAATTCAGGAGTTAGCCCGGCGGGAGTATGTTGATTCGCGTCTACTGGGGCGTAAGGTCCATGGCCTCAACGATCCGCGTAAACGGGATCTGTGCGGTCTCGTTCACCTCTCGAACGAGGTCGGCATTGTCGGCCTGGAACATGCACATTACTCGTGCCTCGTCCGGCACATAGGCGGTGCGGATGTAGCGTACGTTCTTACCCTCGCTGGTGAATCGTTCACTCGTTTCGATCGCCGCTTTCTGCGCCGCACCAAGCTGGTCCATCGTGATCCCCGGGAGCTCTCGCTCGACCATATAAACAGACATACTCATCCTCCTGTAGTTAACTGGTTCGGCCTTTTGGGCCCATAAACTCTTGAAATTAGAGCGTCTAAGTTACCAGTAATTAATTGTTTTGTAAAGAGGATTTGCAGGCGGCGATTCGGTCGCAACCGCGCGCGTGCACAAATCGCAGATGTGGCTGCTTTGCAGAAGCCCGCACGGAGTAAGGGCGCCCGCGATAGTGATCGAGTCAGGGCCGGTGGTATTTCCGTCAGCGCGCCGTTTCTGAATGACCGAAGGCGCCCTTACTCCGTGCGGGCTTCTGCACAAGCGGCCGCCAGGCGGCGCCGATTAAGCGGGGATCGATCGTAATTTTCCAACAGATCCGCAATGTCTTTGTAGATCTCCACGGCACCGGCGTCTCGCAGCTCGTCCACGGTAAAGCCGCCGCTCAGGACGCCTATGGTCTGCACGCCTGTCTTGCGGGCCGCGATCACATCCCACGGCGTATCACCTACGACGATCGCTTCATGCGGCTCTATGTCCTTTAGGCCGTCGAGTGCGGCCTGAAAAATGTCCGGGTCGGGTTTTGAGCTATCCACATAATCGGCTGATGTCGCGCCGTCAACGAGACGGTCGATGCCAAGGCTTTTTTTGTGCTGGGCGATCTCATCTTCCTTTGCGGATGATGCAAGTGCGGTTTTCAGCCCGTCCCCCTTGATCCGCTCAAACAGCTCGCGCACCCGCGGGAAGCACCTCACCCGGGGCAGATATTCGCGGACGAACATTTCACCACGGTACTTTTCAAGCTCTTCACCGAAACGGTCGAGCTCTTCACGGCTGCAGAATTCGGGCATGAGCTGGTCGCCACCTTTGCCGATCTGCTCGTGAATCGCCTCTCGGCTCACCTGCTTGCCATACTCCCTGAATGCACGCTGCCACGCCTCGACATGCAAGTCATTCGAGTCGACCAAGGTCCCGTCGACGTCAAAGATCACGGCTTTTATCTCGGCATTTTGCTCTCGATCGTTTTCCATATATTGTTTTTTGCTGATACTAGGTTGGCAGAGGCACGGGAACGATGTTTGTACGATTACATACGCGCCGGATGAGACGGTCCGAGCGGCCGGAAAAATCTTTTTCGCCGCTGTAACCTTTTTTCATGTTTTTGCGTCTTAAAGTTATGTCACAAAACTGCCCCGCGCGGTGTTAACTGTTTGTATCGAATCAAGGGGAAAACCTGGACCAGCCGTTTTCGCTGATCACTGCGTTAATATCAGCGAGCTTTTGTGTCGCTAAACCTCATGCGGTGTGCATTTATCTCAAACACTGCAAAACACCTTTCGCTCCTGCCGGCGGTCGGCCGACCTGTATGCGTGTGCTGCCGGGACCAAAACCAGTTCGATAGCTCGAAAATCATCTCGTCTCGAGGAGGAAACAATGACCAGGATAGTTAGTCTGATCGCCCTTATATGCATAGCGAGTTCTTCGTTGATGGCCCAGAACCCGACACCCGCTGCGCCCGTTCTCAAAAATGAATTACCTGTTGGACCGCCATCGCTAAAGGGCGGATCGACAATGGCCACAAATCCCGCCACCTCCGCTAATGGCGACGACGAGACGATAAGGGTAGAAACCAACCTCGTGACCACGCCCGTATCGGTGCTGGATCGCAACGGCCGCTTCATCCCCGGATTGAAGAAAAAAGATTTCAAGATCTTTGAGGACGGCATGCCGCAGCAGATAACCTATTTTGCATCGGAAGAGCAGCCATTCATCGTCGTCCTGATGATCGACATCAGCCCCTCGACCAAGTACAAGATCGACGAGATCCACTATGCGGCCCTTACGTTCATCAATCAGCTGAGGCCGACAGATAAGGTCATGGTCGTGGCGTTTGACCAGCGCGTCAAGGTCCTTACGCCAGAGCCTACGTCGGACAAACAGGCCCTGTACTCCGCGATCTACAAGTCAAATTTCGGCAGCGGGACCAGCCTTTACGAAGCAGTCAATTTCGTCACTAATCTCGATCTAATAAATGTGACCGGGCGAAAGGCCGTGGTCCTGTTCACCGACGGGGTCGATACGACTTCACGACGGGCCAATTATGAGAGCACCGTAGCCGCGGTCCAGGAGGTCGATGCCCTCATCTATCCGATCAGGTACAACACCGCCGACAACAACACCGCGATAGTCCGCGGCCCGTCGGGACCGATAGCCGCACTTCCCCCGGATATTGTTGCCATGCTGCGTGCGAGAGGTCTCACGATCGACCCGCGTGCCATCAGGTCGGCCGGCGGTACGAGCTACGGTGAATACGAACGCGGCAGGTTGTATCTCGAGGCTCTGGCACAGAATACCGGCGGCCGTATGTATGATGCGGACTCGATCACGAACATGGAGCAATCGTTCAAGCAGGTGGCCGAGGAACTTAGGCGGCAATACTCGATCGGGTATTACCCTGAGAATCCCGGCAAGCCCGGCGACCGTAAGAGCGTCAAGATCAAGGTGACGAGGCCGGGGGCGGTCATTCGGGCCAAGAATGGATATGTCATCAGGCAGGCACGGACCTAGGCTCTAAACGGCCGTAGGCTTCCAATAGACGAGAAAAAGGCTGCGCGGCCGATGGACGGCGAGCGCAGCCTTTTTAATGTTTCGCGGTTGGGCGTGTATTACCTGACTGACGCGGTCATGGACCGTTTTGCCGCATAAAGCCGCGACATCGCGCGGCAATTATCAAAAACACGCGACGTCACGATCCCGCTTTCCGGCGGGTCGACCTCGACAAGGGCCGAAGCTTTTGCAGCCTTTGCCAGCCATGCCGCAGATGCCGCGGCATTCAGGTCGTAGGTCGGTGTCCACTCCTCGTGAAGCGGTGCCAGGCCGGCCGGGTCCTCAAGGGCGGCCGAGGATAGCGCAGCGTTGAGATCGTCCTCGGTAAGCGCGGGTTCGGTGTCCCACGCCGTCATTCGTTTTAGTTTTTCAAGTGCTGTTTCCATAAAGGTAAATCGTTGATCGTTGATCGTTAATCGTTAATCGTTAATCGTGAATGGAATAAGCCGCATGTCGCGATTCCTATTTACGATTTACGATTCACTATTCACTATTCATATCGCTACTCCTTGTCCGCGATCAAGCAGGCAAGTGCGTTCGGCTGAACGACCTTTGCCCCATAAACGTGAAGGCCCTTGACGGCGTCACCAAAGCGCTTCTCAGGTTTGTAGGTCTGCACGTCGAGGATCTGCTCGGCGTAAGCGGTCGCCATCGGGTGCCCGGCGATGATCTTGTATTTAGCACCGGCGATATTTGGAACGTTGTTCGATTTGAGGATGGTAAAGCCCGCGGCCTCGCCAACCTCGCCGTTCTTTAGACGGCGGTCGCCCATCACCGTACCCGAGCGGACGAAACGGTCGTCCTTGAGCAGCAGGCCGTGGAACCACGAAGGCACCACAACAAAGCGGCCGTCGGTCGGGACGTTCTGATCGTCGAGCAAAACTCCCAGGTCGACGAGGTACTCGTAAGCGTCGTCCTTTGTCGGCGCCTCAGGCTCCGCGACGGAACCGATCTGATTCCCCTCCGGTATGGCCGCGTCCATTGTCGTCGCAAGAAAGACGTCGGCCACGCCACGGAGCGCCCATGCCGACCGGCGCATCGCTTCGTCAAGAACGTTGACGTTCTGCTGAGCCCGGTCGACGCTGTCGACATAAAAGTTAAAGTATTTAGCGTTGTCGATCAGCAGGTTCTGGACCTCGTCCGTGAGCGTCTCAGGATCGAGTATGTCCGTGTTCTTTGTATAGTTGTTGACGGCGACATTGCCGATGGACGCTATTTTAACCGTATTTCCGGTCTCCCGTATCTCACCCTCATAGTCGCGGTTGCATACATTTGCCTGTCCGTATATGAGAGCCTTTTCCAATGCGACAAGCAGTCTTGCCGCCCAAACTGTGGGTATAAATTCTAGTGCCATATTCTCCTTATGTGGTTAGTTTTATCGTTTGTGGTTCGTTGTTCGTTGTTCGTGGTTCGTTGTCTCCTGGCTCAAAATCAACTAGCGAGTACGCGGCGGACGTCGGACCAGTCCAGGGCGGCGATCTCGGCCGGCGTCATGTGGGCCAAAGACTCTCTCGTCAGCATGCTGCCGGTCTGAAGTCCCGCACCACCGTCGATCGACTGCACCGATCGCTCCCGGCCGAACTGTTCGGGAAACGTCGTTTTCAGGTGGTGTACGATCGCGGCCGCGTTCAGCAGCTCGCCGCCGTCGTCAAACTGCAGATCCTCCTTTACCGAGTTGAACAGCAGCTCAGGCGAACGTGCCCCTGCCGATGCAAGCTCGCCCGTTATCTGCCGGTGAGCCTCGCCGAGGCGCAAGGTCGCTTTCAGCTGTTCGTTCTCTGATCGAAGTTGTGAGATCTCCTCATGATCGGCCGCGGTCGGCGCGGGCCTGTCATGTGAGTTGTCGTGTTCTGTGTTTTCTGTTTCTGGTTTCATAGTTGTTGGTTACATATATGGTTGTGCGTATATTTATTTATTCAGTGGGTGTCATTCGCTTAACATCGGCGGTGCCGTAGCCCGCCTCGACGAGCGCCTGCTCTACGGGAAGGCCGATCTGTTTTTTAAGGAGGATGTTTTCGAGCACCTCGCGCTCGGACATTGGCGACGCGTCTTCCCATTGGGTCAGCAGCGATATGTTCGGCCCTCGGCCCTCGATCATGAGTGCAAACGACATCATCTCGGCCCAGACCTGACCGAACGACTCCTGTCGGTCGCGGACCTTTGCTAAAAATCTCGTCTCGGACTTTTTCAGGCTTTCACCGCTTGGGAAATCGCCGCTCGACTGCATAAAGTAGTGGAGCGGGGTGCCCGTCACCGACGCCATGTCCACGCGAAAGCTGTCCTTGACCTTTAGGAACTGCTCGAGCTCGGCTGCGTCAAAGTCGCCGAATTTGGTGCCCGCGTCGTTCGACACCCAGACGTGGTCGACGCCAGCCTTGAATGGACTGACGGGCTTGCCCTCAGCATCCACGTTGACCTCGATGCCTGTCGCCCAACGCTGGCGAAACGCCGAAAATTCCATCGCCACGAGCATGTCCAGGACCGACTTGTTAAGGCCGTCCTGGACCGGTATCGCGGGCTCGAGCTCGGAACGCCCGGTGAGCCCGAGGTCGGCATTGTTGGCAAAATGAAATACCGGGACTATGCCGTAGGGATTAGGAACGACCGCGGGCGACGGGTCGAGGGGCACGAGGTCCGACGTTTCAGGCAGCGAGCCCTCTGTCTCTCGCCGCGAAATGTATTTCTCGATGCGGTCTCGGTAAAAGAGGTTGAGGCGAGTGCGTTTGTCCGCCGACCGCCACCCCTTGGCGGCCCATGCCACCTGGCCGGGTAGGTCTTCGTCGTACACGACCGTGATATTGGTCGAGCGATTAGGGTAGATCGCCGCACGGCCGCTGTCGTCGGGCCAGACGATGGCATAGGCATCGCCGCCGCGAAGAGCCTCCTTGTGGATCTGTCCCGAACGCCGGTCCATACGGTTCCGGTGCCAGATGACGCGTGCGGCCTCGGCCAGAGGAGCGTCGTCAGCCTCGCCAGGGTTCCCAAGTCGGACCGTGCCGCCTCTTGGCTGGTCTTCGACGCTAAAGCCGGTAATGCGCAGCTTATCGCGCACGGCGTCGCAGATGACCGGGCAGAGATTGAGCGCGAATTCGCGAAACAGGCTGCCAAAGGTGTTCTGAAACTTCTCGGTGGCGAACGCGAGGTCGTGATCGCCGTTGTAGTAGCGCTCGACTCTTGTGTAACGCGTTGCGTTGACGCGAAGGTTTGTAAGTGCTTTTTCTATGTCTTTGTTCATAAATTTCTGTGAGCGGTGAGCAGTGAGCGGCGAGCAGTGAAAAAGTGGAAAAGTGGAAAGGTGAAAAAGTTAAAAGCCCGATTCACCATTCACGATTCACGATTTACTATTCACTATTCACTATTCACTATTTACTATTTACTATTCACTATTCACTATTTCAGGATCGCCGCGACCGCGACGCCAACGAGGATGTCGCCGATTCGTCGCCATGGCGAAGGCCGCTTCTTTTTCAGCGCGTCGACGAGCTTGTCCTGGGCGGCGATGACGCCGTCCTTGGCGGCTATGGTCTCGTCCTTTGTCGTGACGGCCTGACGCAGCGCGTCGGCCTCTGCACGTCGGGTGCTGTTCAGCTCGGTGAGAATTGCTGTCGTCTGCTTTTCGGTGTCGAGCCGTTGCCGGGCGACGGTGATCTCGCTTTCAAGTGCGGTTACGAGCACGCGGCTTTTCGCAAGCTCATCCGCGGCCGCCATGCAGGCCGGGATCACATTTGGCTCCGCGGGCGTGCGCCGGCTGACGGCCGCCGGCGAACTACCGGCATCCGTGTCCAAGGTCGGCGAGCTTTTCACAGAGCTCGGCGGCGGTTGCGTCGATTGAGCGAATGCCGCGGGCACGCTCGACATCGCTGCGAGCACGGCCGCTGTTATCAATAAGTTTGTCCATCTGTTCATCTTGTTTCCTCGCTAGTTTTTGAATTTCGGTAAATTGCTGTTCGAGATAGTCGATCTTTTGGCGATACTGGGCCGTCGCACGCTCGGCGTCGAACGCCTTTCGCGTGCTGATCTGTGCCTGTTTTTCAGCGTCCTCGACTGTACGTTCCAGTGTGACGATCTTGTGGTTTGACCAGGCGGTTATACCGGCGACGCTGGCGATGACGATCAGCGCGGCGGCGACTATATATATGTAAGGTTTGAATGGCATATCGTTTTTGAGAGTCGGGAGACCGGTCCTTTTGAACGCTGATGACGCGGATCAGGCTGATCCCCGCGGATCTGAGACCGATAGTTAGATCTGATCTTTTGATCTGTGTTTATCCGCCCGATTCGCGCCATCCGCGTTGAGATTTTTCCTCCGGTTAAAATGCAGCTGCAGCAGGACGTCGACCGTTTTGCCGACGGTGAAGAAAAGTATGGGCAGCACGATCGCCGAGATCACGGTGATCCAGGTGCGGGCCTCGATGGCCGCGAACACGGACGAGATCGAGCTGACCCAGGCTAATAGAATGTTTTTTGTGTCGTTCATTAGATTGTGAATAGTGAATAGTGAATCGTGAATCGTATGTTTGCTGCTTACTGCTTACTGCTCACCGCTTACTGCTAACTGCTCACGGCTCACTGCTAACTCTCGGATCTTTCCCAGCTCGATCTGCCGGTACAGGTAAGCGAGCATCAGTGATGCGGCGATGACGGCGACGACGATCCAGACGACGCGGGGCAGGCCGGTGATAAATCCGAATACGGCCCACGCGGCTTGCCACAATGTGCCGCCAACTGTGGTCCAGAGCGATTTGGCCGAGTCGGTCCGCCGGACGAACCCTGTAACGGCACCCTCGACCTGATCGAAACGTTGAACCGCCGTGGAGATGGCGGTGGACGCTGGCTGACTGGCGGCGTCTGTCTGTTCGCTTGTTCCACCCGCTGACGCAGGTGGTACTGACAAGCCGTCGCCGGCGTCTCCTTGTCTCATGTCTCCTGCCTCTTGTCTGGCCGGGGCGGCGAAGGCCGATCCGAGCCGTACTCCGTGGACATTCAGCGGCAGGTTGAGGTCCCAGTTGCCGATCGCGATCTGATCAAGAAAAAATTTGGTGCGATAGGCGGTGACCCTGAGCCGTGGAATGATGGTTAGCCAGTAGTGACGTTTGCGGACGTATTCGATCATCCACGCTTTTTCGGCTGAGCCGGAGCTCGCGACCCGGGCGGCTATGCGTTCCCACGAGCCGTGCGTGACCGAGTCGTAAACCACGGCCAGCGAGAGCGGCAGTACGAAGCCACGCCTTTCACAGATCGTGATCGCGGGGCCGAGATATCTGCTAAATGTGACCGTCTGCTGCGCGGAACGCATTTCCGGCGTTGCCGCTGCTGCACGCAACGCTCGCTTGAACTGCTCGTCGGCCGCCAGCCGGCTTATGGCCGTCAGGCTACTCTTTTGTAATAGAGGCATTGCCGCGGTGAGCACGTCGCGGCCCACCTGGCCGCCCGCTTTCAGATAGCCCTCGACGACCGCGCCGAGCGAGCCCGAGCGGTGTGTAAACTGGCTGATGCCGTACGAAACGCCTGCACCATCGTTGAGCACCACGCATGCTGCGTAGTCGCCCATCGGCCGTGACGTCTCAAATATGCCGACGATGGCGAGTGCTTTTAGTTTATCGGTGTTTGTGTATGTCATTTCTGTAGGTCTTGAGTTTCTCTTTTAACGCGGATGACGCGGATCGAGCGGAGAATGCGGATCTCCTGAAATATGTCTGTTACCTGTTCCGATCCCCCTGATCTGCCCAATCCGCGTCATCCGTGTTCAATTCTTTCTGGAGTACCATTGTCTGTATATCGGGTATTATATTTTTTGCAATGGTCGGACGATAACAGGGGGGCGACAGCGTCATCGAGGTTTCATTCGCCGCTTGCGTTTCGCCCGACCAACATCAGGCTAGAACAGCTTTTCGAAAATTGAAACCCCGTTTTGCACGAAATGACGTGTTATGCACAAAATGACGTGTTATTCACGTTTTGACGTGTTCTGCACAAAATGCACGTTTAACGCTCGGAAGCAGATTTTATCGGAGTCTAATAGAGCTTAGGAGCTTGATCGCTATCACTAGAACCCAATAAACACGGGTATAACGACTGTTGGATTTTTCTGTTTTCTAAAGGTGCCAAACCCCGTGTTTTCGGGGTTTCATTCAGCCGCACCCTTCAAGAACCCTGCAAAAAAATTCGGTTTTTAGATCATTTTTAAGCTCGCCGAGCAAAATTGGTTGGATATCCATGCCAGTTCCCCTATAATTTCTCCACCTTAGTTAAAGAAAAAGAACGTAATTCGCCGTGGCCGCAGCGCCGTCACTCGCCGCCATAGTGTCTTGCCCGACGTCTCAAAAAAATTGCCGAAGTGTATCTGAATTTATGTCAAAGAACCCGAAATCGCAGCGTGTAATCGTCGGCCGCATTGCATTGCTAACCATCTTGATCGTGAATGTGGCACTGGGAATTGCGGCAAATGGGGCGGAAGCCTCCGCATTTTCCGTTATGCAGGCCGTAAAAGGCTTCCTCGGGTTTGCTTCCACTGCTACGTACGAAGAGACTGCTTCTACAACAATACTCATCAGTGAGGTAGAGGCCGCGTCAGCGAGCGGTTTTGAGTGGTTCGAGCTGGTAAATGTTAGTTCGGCGGCGATTACGCTCAACGGCTGGACCATTACCGATAACACCTCAAGCGACACGATCCCAACTGTCACCCTTCAACCGGGTGGCCGCGTGATCGTTGCGGATAGTACCGCCAATTTTGCGACCGATCATCCGGCCTTCGCGGGAACTGTTCTCGCCGTCGGCACGATTGGAAATGGATTAGCTAATGGCGGGGACGTTTTAACGTTGAAAGATAACGCTTCAACTACCATCGACTGTATGAGTTACGGCACGGTCACCACGTGTCTGAATCCGGCTCCTACTGCTGGTGTGGCAAATACAAACTCTACACTCCAGCGTACTTCAAATACCGATACCGATACGGCAAGTGATTGGACTTTTGCCACAGAAACCCCTGACGGCAATATTGGAACACCGGCTGCTTCTACTCTGAGCATAAACGATGTCTCACTCAACGAAGGCAATGCCGGAACGTCTACGTTCGCGTTCACGGTTAGCCTCTCATCGCCTGCCCCGGCCGGTGGCGTGACGTTTGATATCGCAACAGCGAATAACACGGCAGCAGCCGGAACAGACTACGTAGCCAGTACTTTGACCGGGCAGACGATAGCGGCTGGCAGTTCCTCGTATACATTCAATGTGACGGTTAATGGTGATACGGCGGTCGAGCCAAACGAAACATTCTTTGTAAATATCAGCAATGTCACCGGCGCGACGGTTGGCGACGGACAGGGCTTAGGCACGATCCAGAACGATGACGCGGCCACTCCCACCCCCGCGCCTGAAATGGATGTCGATTTGGACGGCGTCGCGGTTGCTGACGGTTCAACCGTTGATTTCGGCAGTGTTACGGTTTCTCAACAAGGTTCGGCAAGAACTTTTACCATTAGGAACACTGGTACGTCAGACCTTAACGTGACTCGTCCGTTCACGAAAGATGGCCCTAATGCAGGCAACTTCGTTGTCAACACGAGCTCCACAGTCACAACAATAGCGCCTGGTGAAAGCACAACATTCACTGTTCAGTTTATTCCAGGCTCAGCCACATCTCACCCGGCGGCGATACATATAACCAATACAGATTCCAATGAAAACCCTTATGACATCAATTTAATTGGAACTGGCACTCCTGCACCGATAATCGTTACGGGTGTGAATAGCCTTGATTTCGGTTCAGTGGTTGTGGGAAGTGTATCGCCAGAACAGTCATATAATTTATCGGGTGGCAACCTCACAGGTGATATAACTGTCACCGCTCCATCCGCAGAATACCAAGTTTCCAAGACGTCGGGTACAGGGTTTTCTAACTCTATTGTATTTCAGCAGAGTGGCGGAAGCGTCAACAATCAGACGGTGTTTGTGCGCTTTTCACCCACAAGCACCGGCACCGTTAGCGGAGATATTACGCACACCACTGCTGGGGCGTCAAAAAATGTTTCTGTAACTGGGACTGGTGTAACGGCAACTCCTACTCCAACAACGCCCGAAATAGTGATTACAGGGAATGGTGTCGAGATACAGGACGGCGATAATTCACCCTCACAAAGTGATGCTACAGACTATGGCAGTATCCCTATAAGCTCCTCTGTGGAGACAACGTACGTTATCCGGAACACGGGTGCGTCTAGCTTACAACTCCCTGGAACTCCTAAGGTCGTTATTGGCGGAACAAACCCCGGTGATTTCACGGTGACACTTGAGCCCGCATCGGTTGTTGCTGGCGGGACAGAAACCTACTTCACCGTTCACTTTGTCCCTCAAGCAGTAGGCCTCAGGACAGC
>JBHENG010000061.1:12858-13124 GCA_046262195.1 Pyrinomonadaceae bacterium
TTCAATCGCGAATAATGATTCAGATGAAAACCCGTATAATTTTTCAATCCAGGGCACAGCACGCGCTTTGCCTGACCTTTCCATTTCAAAAACCCACACGGGCAATTTCACACAAGGCGGGAGTGGCAGCTATCAGGTAACAGTAGCGAATACCGGCCCCGGTGAAAAGATCGCGGGCTCTTTAGTAACCGTAACCGACAGCCCACCATCCGGTCTGACTATAACAGGCATGAGTGGCACGGGATGGACCTGTAATACTCTTCCGT
>JBHENG010000062.1:0-12692 GCA_046262195.1 Pyrinomonadaceae bacterium
GCAGTACCTCATCCAGTACTACTCCGAGGGTGAATACCCGCTCAACCGGTATATTCCTCTTGAAGTTCGCCTGCAAAACCGCGACGGCCGCATTCGTGCGCGTCAGGGCTATTACGTTAAGAATCAATAAACTTCATCGTGAGTGCCGAGGGAGGGGTGATATGGATCGTTCTTGAAATTTTCAAAGGCTTTCCAGAACTTAGCTGTTCTGGTTTGGTCGCCCTGTACTTTGCGTTTGAAAGCCCTCCTGAACGAGGTGCTAAACGCAACCTCAGGCATCTAGCAGCTCCTTCAACCGTTCTATGTCGTCGGAACTCTCTAGATGCTCTGAACGGCTGATGCGATAGTTGTTGAGTATCTCATCCCGTCTCGCCTCAACAAGATAGCTGTCGATCAAGTCACGCAGATGTTCTTGCTCTTCAACGGTGAGTTGTTTAACATCTTCGACAACGTCAACAAAGGTGCTGTTCATATTCAGATATTAACACGGTGACACTAACGCCTGTACTTATGTGTGATCGGCCGTCTGCGGCCGACGCCTATCGCGTTTCGCGAGATGATCAGTGTCGGCGGCAGCTGCTGCCTTTTGAACTCATTTGCCGAGTGTTCCACCTTGTTCAGTATTCCGAATACCAGCTCAGCGTCGTGACCTGCCTCAACGATCTGAGCAGGTGAGGCCTTGTGCTCAAAGTACAGCTCCAGCACCGGGTCCATCAGATCATAAGGGGGCAGGCTGTCCTGGTCAAACTGGTTTGGAGCAAGCTCGGCAGAGGGTTTTTTATCTATTATTTTATTGGGAATGATCTCGCGGCCCGCTCGCTCATTTAGCTGACGCGCGATCTGCCAAACTTCGGTTTTCAAGACGTCTCCCAGCACCGCAAGTCCGCCGTTGGTATCGCCGTAGAGGGTGCAGTAGCCCACCGCCAGCTCGCTCTTATTACCGGTCGACAGCAAGAGCCTGCCTTCGGCGTTTGAGATCGCCATCAGGATCACACCGCGAAGTCGCGACTGCATGTTTTCAGCCGCAAGGCTCTCACCGCCCTTGGTCGGCTTGTGCAGTTTCATCTGCTTTAGAAGCACCTCGAATGTATCCGAGATCGGCTCCAGCCGGCTCTTACATCCCAGGTTCTTAACCAATTCCTCCGAGTCCTTGATACTGCCCTCGGACGAGAATGGCGACGGCATCATGACACAAAGCAGGTTCTCGGGACCGAGTGCCTCGGCCGCAAGCGCCGCTACAAGAGTCGAGTCGATGCCGCCCGAAAGGCCAAGAACGGCGGTTTTGAAACCATTTTTAGCCGCGTAATCACGGATGCCGAGAACCAGTGCGTTATGGATCGACTCGCATTCGTCACCCGTTATTCCGCGAGCGTCCGGCTTTCGGCAATCGAGCTCGACCGTCTCGACAAACTCGTGAAATGCCGTCGCCTGCAGGATGATGTCCCCCTCTTCATCCGCAATAAGACTCGCGCCGTCAAAGATGATGCCGTCGTTTCCGCCGATCAGGTTTACAAAGACGATCGGTATCTTTTGCAGCTTTGCACGATGAGCGACCATGTCGCACCTGAGCTTTATCTTGCCCTTGTTATATGGCGAGGCATTCACGGAAACGATGAGATCGGCGCCCATGGCGATGACCTCGTCGGTAGGGTCTTTCTTGTAAAGGCGGTCTTTCCAGAAGGTTTTGTCATTCCAAAAGTCTTCGCACACGACCACGCCGATCTTTACCCCGTTTATCTCAAAAATGCGCCGCCCGTCTGACGGCTCAAAATACCTCGGATCGTCGAAAACATCGTACTCGGGCAGCAGGGTCTTGTCGGCAAAACCCATGATCTCGCCATCGTGAATTACAGCGGCGGTATTAAATAGGCGTCGCCCGTCGCCGCTCTCGTTAGGCCTGATCGTGCCGACTACAGCGGTTATTCCAGCGGTAGCCGGAACGATCTCTCGCAAGGGGTCGAGTGATGTGCTGATGATGTCCGCGTCCTGGAACCAGTCCTGCGACGTGTATCCATGCGTCACCACCTCCGGGAACACGACGAGGTCCGACCCGTCCGCTTTGGCCTTCTCAATGGCCTCGATTATCTTTTTTGTGTTGCCGGCAAAATCGCCGTTAGTTGTGTTGATCTGGGCGATGGTTACTTTCATTCAAAAACTGACCAATGAATTAATGATCGACTCAGTTCTCGTGATTCGGGAAGAGAAGCTTGTTCTATCTCGGGTTGAAAAACGTTTTCCTGCCGAGGATCAAGTATTCGGGGTGCCCTTTCACCTCAATTTTTATTGTTCGGCGCTTCCCGTCATTAGTTTCATTCTTTGGGTAGAAGCCTATCGTGTATCGGTTCTCAATCATTTTGTAAATGCTGTCGTAGATATCCTCCGCATCCCCGGGCGTTTCTAAAAATTGTGTCACACCGCCCGACGTTCCAGAAATATCTATGAGGCTCTTTTGAGATTCGACGTGCGCAAAAATCTCATTTTCTGTCCATGTTTTGCGGTATGTGTCTCTCGCGGATGTCTCTTTCGCGCGTTGAAGTGGGTGGTCGGCAAGACGAATCTCGTCCCAATAGCCGGTCAGATACATGAGAGCTTGTTTGATCTGTTGGTCCTTTGAACGCCCGACAAACTGCGGTCCAGGTACCACCGAGTAAATTGTCGCTCGTGATCGTTCAACGATGTCGCGCAGCTGCGCGAATGAGTATTTTCTCTCGCACATTCCACGCACACCTTTTTGACAATACCGTTTATTGGCCTCCGACAAAGGCTTGAGCAACCCTAGCTCGTCACCGTACGATTGGTTGATCACGATAGGTCGCACGTCCTGAGGACTGAATAGTTCTAGGAGCGAAGCTATCAGACTGGAGTAATTATGGCGCCCCGCCCATGACTCTGCTTTCAACGCCTCTAATGTCTTCTTCAGCAGCTTCTTATCAGAAGTAAAATCCAGTATTAGCTGGGTGTTGGTGTTTACAATCGCCATTCGATCGTGAGGGCCTAATTTGTCGACGAGTCGCCTTGCAGCCTCTAGACTCTTATCCGCCATTGACGGAATGGTCCCAACTTCAATAATAAGCACGATCGAGCAGGGAATACTTCGCTCCGGGCCGCCTGAAAATAAATCGGTCTCCTGACGAACCCCGTTTTCCGTAATAACGAAATCGTCCTTTGAAAGTCCGACGATCGCGTTCCCCTTCGGATTAACTACAAGTACGTCCGCGACAACCATGTTGGTCTCGATCCGTATGATGTCGTCTGAGGCAATAGCGCGGGCCGTAGAGGAGCCCAAGTTCAGTTCCGACTCGAAGCGTTTAAGGCTATGACCGAATGTTTTTTTACGATCGGGTGTCGGCGTGGGTGATTGTCCAATCGCTGAGCTTGTAAATGTCGTGGCGAGAAATGAGACCAAACTTACGGCAATAAGACGGCTTGCGACCCATGGAAAGACTAACTTGTCATCTACTAAAAACATTTCACACCATGGGTGGTTCTCTCGGCTCCGTCGCCTTTTTAACCATCGTAAGCCGATTTCCGCGGTCGTTATATTTGACCTCGTCCATTATGTTGTAGATGAAAAGCACGCCGCGGCCGGAGGGTTTGAAAAGGTTCTCCGGATCGAGCGGATCGGGAATGCTGTTCACGTCAAAACCCTCGCCCTCGTCCTCGATCGTGAACCTGGCCTCCTGGCTGGACACCTCGGCGGTTATTCTTATCAGTTTCCGCGCATCGAATTTGTTCCCGTGTTTGACGGCATTAACGAATGCCTCGTCTAAGGCGACAAAGAGGTTTGACTGTTCGGGTTTGATTACGCCCAGCTTCTCAACCCGCTTCATCAGATATTCAAGGACCACGTACATGAGAGACAGGGCGCTGGGGAGTTCAAACTCGATGTTCTCGTGCAGATCTTTTACAACATCCATCTTATCGACAAACCGTATCTTGTAATCAAGCACGGTCGCGACCATCTCTTTGAGTTCATCTTCATCGAACTCATCTCGGCGAAAGTTTGATGCGCACAGCTTGAAGGCTTTTACGTGTTCGTTCCGTTTTGTCTCAACATCGTCCGGCAAGCACTCGGTTCCGTTTCCGTCCGGGAGAGCTCTTTGAAGGTCGCCGCCCACATCCAGATCGGTTATTACGAGATCGTATGCTTCGATATCAGTAAGGGCGAGAGCTTCGGTCCGGCGCTCGAGCACCTTCACCGAGTGGCCCTGATGTGTGAAGACCTCATCGAGCGACGAAGCAAGGTCGTCATGATCATCGATGATAAGGATCTGTCGCTGCATAAGGTCCGAGGGGAGGGCCGCCAGAGGATACGATATGTCGGGCGTCGTTGTTGCAAATAATACCCCAACTTGATAGTTATTCTCTAACTGTGCAAGAGCCCACCGACAAAGTTTTCCGGTTTGCGCCGCTGGCAAATTACAACCGGAAAGAACGGATGTTGATTCGACTGGCGGACATATCCTTCTACACAGCTATAAAGGCATTGGGCACGATAACTCGATTTGAAGTGCGGGGTTCCGAGCATCTGGCTGAGATCGAGGCCGCGGGAAAATTGCCGATCGGGAGTTTTTGGCACAACCGCATTTTGCTCGGAACGTACTTCTTTCGAAACAAGGGTATCGTGGTTATGACATCCCAAAGCTTTGACGGCGAGTACATCGCGAGGTTCATTCAGCGGTTTGGATATGGCTCTATACGCGGCTCGTCGACCCGCGGAGGATCGCGGGCCCTTGTCGAAATGATCAAGTTAATGAGGGCGGGACATGCAATGGGCATCACGGTTGACGGGCCAAAAGGCCCCCGATACGAGGTGAAACCCGGGCCGATCATGCTTGCGAGGAAAACCGGCAATCCCCTGCTGCCGTTTCTTGTCGAGCCACGCCGCTTTAGGACGGTCAAAAGCTGGGACAAGATGCAGGTGCCTCTGCCTTTTACCCCTGCCCTGGTAGTAATAGGAAAGCCGATCTACGTGTCGGCGGATGCGAACGACGAAGAAATGGAAGCAAAACGCATGGAGCTGCAAGCCTCACTTGAGGATCTCACGCGACAAGGCGAGGAGTGGCGGAAGTCATCCTGAAACAGGCACGAAATCATCCTCTGCGGCCGCTAGTGGTGCGGACAGAAACTCCGACGTGAAGAGCACAAAGCTGATCCATATGGCGTCGGCGATCAGCAAATGACCGAGCTGCATTATGATGGGCGCAAGCGTCAGGAGCGTTGCCGCGCCGAAGGCGATCTGCAGCAGTATTAGGAGAGACAATATCGAGGACCAGCGTGTCACGCTCGGTGACGCAGCGTCCTTTGCCAGACTGCCCGTCAAAAAGATGATGAAGACACTGCTAAGAATGGCTGTAATCGGATGAAGCAGGCGTAGCCGGAGCAGTGCGTTCGACGCCGAAGAAAAATCCTTGGCCATACCCTCTGCGATGGTTCCCGACGGGAACAACATTGTCGAAAGAGCAGCTATCGAGCCGGTAATGCCTACTATGAGCAACGCTGCCGCCCCGATCGCGAGCGCCATCAAATACTTCGGCTGCGCTCGTCGAACATCCAGCGGAGCACCGCCGGACGCATTTCGCGCCGTTAGTGTCAGAAAGCCCAGCAGGATGAAGGTATTTATCAGGTGACCCGCCATCCAGAATGGGCGCGCCGCGGACAGTGTCTCGGCCGTATTTCCCGTCAGAACCAGGCCCGCACCTACCAGGGCCTCGGTCACTATGAAAACGAATGAAAGAAATGCTGTTTTACGGATCGCACTGCCTTTAGCGAACCGGCGAAACGTCCAGATCAACAATATCGAAACCGCGACGAATGCGATAGCACTGGTCATACGGTGCGAGTACTCGATGACCGTTTTGAGCTCGGACGCCGACGGGATCACCTCGCCTCCGCATGTCAGCCAGTGCTGGCCGCAGCCATCGCCTGATTTGGATGCGCGAAGAAAAACGCCCCACAGGATCACCACGAGGTTAAATGCGAGTACAAACCAGGCGTATTTCGCAAACCCCGATAATTTTTTAGACATTACTGTCACACTTGGCCTTTGACTGGTTTTAAAATAGCACTCGATCGCATGATTGAGGAAAGGTGTCGGCAATCAGCTATCCTTATCTGGATACCGGGCGTCATTTATGACTCGCGAACGCATAGATAAATTGCTCGTCGACAAGGGTTTCGCGGACTCTCGCAACAAGGCACAGGCGATGGTCATGGCCGGTGTCGTTCTGGCGGACGAGAAACGCGTTTCGAAGCCCTCTGAATCTTATCCTCCCGAAACTACCATACGCATCAAGGGTGACTCGCCGGAAAACAAATATGTCGGCCGCGGCGGTTTGAAGCTGGAGAAGGCCCTATCGTCGTTTAGTATCGATCCGACGGGTCTCGTCTGCCTAGATATCGGGTCCTCAACGGGCGGGTTTACCGATTGTCTGTTAAAACACGGGGCGGCCCGGGTGGTCGCCGTGGACGTCGGAACCAATCAGCTCGTCTGGTCGCTGCGCGATGACCCCCGTGTAGAAGTGCGCGAAAACACTAATGCCCGCAATCTTAAACCTGGTGATTTTCAGGAGAGTTTTGACCTGGCCGTGATGGATGTCTCGTTCATCTCGGCGACGAAGATCATGCCGGCCGTCACCGCGCTACTGAAACCCGGCGGCAAGCTCATCATTCTCATAAAGCCGCAGTTTGAGGTGGGCCGCGGGGAGGTAGGCAAAGGCGGCATCGTGCGCGACGCAGAAAAGCATGAGCGGGTGATCGATGGGATAGACGCTTTTGCAGTTTCGATCGGGCTTGAGCCCGGTGGTGTCGTTGAGTCGCCGATCCTGGGCGCTGAAGGCAACAAGGAGTTTCTTGCTCTATATATGTGGAGCGGCGAAAGCATGCGAGAAAAGGACGCCGCACCTAAACCACTCGTTGAAGGGCTCGACTTTTATCTCGAAGATGGACTCATGGTACTGACGAGCCGGTATTTACTCAAACGCGGCTATTGCTGCGAAAGCGGGTGTCGTCACTGTCCCTACGGCTACCGGGAGAGGAACAATGTCTAGAGGAGATATATTTCAAGGTCGTTCGGATGCCAATCTTCATCGGCCGCACTATCGTTCCAGCTGTCCACTGATAGGGGCGGGACGTGCCGGCGAGGATCGGCGGCTTTGCCGGCTACACACGCGAGAGCGGAGTCAAGGACGGTCATAACGGCCTCGCTGTCGCCGCGTTCAATGGCGTAATAGATCCATTTGCCGTCTCGCCTCGTGGAAACGAGCCCTGCGCTTCTTAGATATGCGAGATGGCGTGATATCTTCGGCTGACTCTCGCCAAGGTTATCTGCCAGGTAACCTACAGAAACTTCGCCGTCCGCCATCAATGCCAGCAGCTTTAGCCGCGTCTTGTCCGACAAGGCCAACAACAGCCGCTCCAGATCTCTCAACATCGCTTCATCCATATATTTGAACCTTCGAGAACGGGCTCATATTACGCCATCCATATATATAAAGCAAGCGTCTTGGAAACCTTCGTCAAAATTGCTCTCCGGCTGCTTTCCGTTTACGATTAGCCGAGTCATAGGAGACAAATATTTTGCGGATGAAAAACGAGTCTATTTATACTGCCGCGGTTCACGCAGGCGACAACCATTCTGACCATTTCGGAGCTCTGTCGGTGCCAATATATCCCGCGTCCGCGTACGCTTTTCCGGACGCGGACGAGGGAGCCGCGATCCACAATGAGCTTAAGGACGGGTATTATTACGGGCGGTTGGGCAATCCGACACAGCGGGCGCTCGAGGCGGCTGTTGCCGACCTCGAGAATGGCGAATCAGCTCTCGCACTGGCCTCCGGAATGGCCGCCATCTCAGCAGCTGTCTTTACTGTTGTGAGATCGGGCGAGCATATCGTGGCGCCGGAGTCGGGATACTCGACGACGGCGAATTTTCTTCGGCATATAGGCGAGCGATTCAATATCGAGACGACATTCGTCGATGCTACCGACGCCGGGAACTATTCAGCGGCAGTTCGTCCGAATACTAGGCTCTTCTGGCTTGAAACGCCCTCAAATCCGCTGGTGAGCATTACAGACCTTGCCGCCGTCGCGGCGATAGCCAAAGACCAGGCTATCGTCACTATCGCGGACAATACCTTTGCAACTCCTTTCAACCAGCGACCCATCGATCTCGGCGTAGACGGGGTGATACACAGCGCGACCAAGTACCTCGGCGGCCACAGCGATCTCACCGCGGGCGTGCTAGTAGGGAGCAGTAAGATCGTTGAAGCCGCTCGCCACGGCGCTAATAAATTCTACGGCGGTAATATCGCTCCCCAGGTTGCGTGGCTCGTGTTGCGGGGGATCAAGACACTCGCCCTACGCATGGAGCGGCACAACACGAACGCATCTGTCATAGCAGATATGTTGTCGAAGCACCCGAAGGTCGTCTCTACGTATTATCCCGGATCGCCACAGCACAAGAATCATCACATCGCTGCAGAGCAGATGCCGGGCGGTTTTGGAGGAATGATAGCTTTGGACCTCGGCACGGTGGAAGCAGGGAAAACGTTCGTAAATAACGTCCAGCTCTGCACGCTGGCGACATCTCTTGGCGGAGTTGAAACCATCCTGCAGCACTCCGCATCGATGACTCACTCCACACTGACCCCCGAAGCAAGATTGAAGGCCGGCGTCACAGACGGACTCATCAGGCTATCAGTAGGTATAGAACACGTTGACGATCTGGTCGCGGACATTGAGCAGGCCCTTTACAAGGTCTAGTTAAACGTCCTAACGTATATAACGCAAAAGGAGCAGACATTAACGTCCGCTCCCAAAATCATCGACGATCGATTTGTATTAGATTTCGTTCTCGCCCTTTGACCGGCTCATCTGCGCTGCTGCCTGCGCCTGAGGCAGGGGCAGGCCAACGGCGTCCGCGCTGGTGAGGGGTTCGTCGTCGTTCGTCTCGTCGGGAATATCCGAAATGATCATTTTGCCCGACTGCTTGGTAAACGAGAGCATATCCTTGTCGGCGTCATAATCTACCATGACAAAATCGCCGGTCTCAACCTGCTGTGTCGCGACTAGGTTGGACAAAGCGTATACCAGAAACCGCTCGACCGAACGCTTGAGGTGACGAGCCCCATATTTGAGATCGATGCCCTCGCTCAAGAGAAATTCCTTCGCTTCGTTCGAACACTCAAAAATAAACTTCGTGCCGGCCGACTCGGTGATCCGGTCCTGAACCGAGGTCAGTTCTATATCCAGAATCTGGCGCAGGTGGTGTTCCTTGAGGCTCCGGAAAACGACGACCTTGTCGATGCGGTTCATGAACTCCGGCGAAAACTTTCGTTTCGCCGCTTCGAGCGCCGTGCGATAGATCTTGGTATCGATCTCGTTGTCTTCTTTAGCCTGGTCGGTCTTAGTCGGTGTAAACCCTATCCCGCCTGAGATCATGTCTGACATCTCGCGAGCGCCGAGGTTGGAAGTCATGATGACCACCGTCCGGGAAAAATCTACGCGCCGGTTGTCGCCAAGCGTCAAGGTCGCTTTGTCGAGGATGCCCAAAAGCAGCTGCCAGAGAGAATCTGACGCTTTTTCGATCTCATCGAAAAGCACAAACGTGAGTTTCGTGTCGTCCGTGTGCGATTTATCGAGGTTCTCCTGCGTCAACATCGGTGACGTTTCGCGGTGACCCAAGTAACCCGGAGGCGAGCCGATAAGCTTTGCTATTTCGTGTGAATGCTGAAACTCGGCACAGTCGATCTTTACAACTGTATGCGGTTCATTAAAGAGCACCTCAGCGGCAGCTTCGACCACGCGGGTTTTACCCGAACCGGTGGGTCCGAGGAACAGCATCGTTCCGATCGGACGCGAAGGGTTGTTCATCCCTGCGAGATAGATCTGAAACAATCCGCTCATGCGACGAACTGCCCGCTCCTGCCCGACGATCAGCGATGAAAGCTTATCTTCGAATTCTGAGGCCCTCGGGCTCTTACGTTCCGGGTCTAGCAAAATTCCTGTTTCTGATTCCGCGTTGTCTTTTTTCTTGGCAGCTTCCTGTCTCATCTTTTATCTCCGGGACGAAGTTTGGACTTCGATTCTGAAAGATACTCTTTATCAATCAACATTTGCCGAAAACGGAGACGGCAATCGTCGTCTATAATGATGATTGCAATAGATTGTACGTTGGCTTGAATTAGGCCCCGGGCGGATGTGCCCAGAGGGATTGAGCGGGTATGAAGGCCCGCCGCTAGTCTATGATTACCATAGAAAACGTTGGGACCGCAACAAAAAACTGATAATAATTGACCAGTTTCTGGAAATTATGCGTTATTAGCCCAGGGATGATCGTCGGCTAATCGTAGTATTCGAGGCCCAGGTGGGTGATCAATTCCTCTCCCTTGAGATGCCGCAGCGTGTTTTTCAGCTTCATCAATTGGATGAAAAGATCATGCTCCGGATAAAGGCCCGGGGCCGTTTGCGGCGCTTTGAAATAGAACGAGAGCCACTCCTGGATACCCTTCATTCCTGCACGCTGTGCGAGGTCCATGAAAAGTGCAAGGTCGAGTGCGAGCGGCGCGGCAAGGATCGAGTCTCGACATAAAAAGTCGATCTTGATCTGCATTTTATAGCCGAGCCATCCAAAGATATCGATGTTGTCCCAGCCCTCTTTGTTATCACCGCGAGGCGGATAGTAGTTGATGCGCACCACATGCGAAAAATCTTTATATAATTCCGGATAAACGTCCGGCTGGAAGATGTGTTCCAGAACCGAGAGTTTCGATTCCTCTTTAGTCTTAAAGTTCTCGGGATCGTCAAGGACCTCACCATCGCGGTTGCCGAGAATGTTCGTTGAATACCATCCATCGAGGCCCAACATCCGCGACTTGAAACCGGGCGCCAAAATCGTCTTCATCAAGGTCTGCCCGGTCTTAAAGTCCTTGCCGCAGATGGGGACACGATGCCGGTCCGCCAGACCAGTCAGTGCGGGAATATCGACTGCCAGATTCGGAGCACCGTTTGCAAAAGGTACGCCCGATTTTATCGCCGCGTACCCGTAGATCATCGACGGAGCGATCGCCGGGTCGTTGTCGTAAAGTCCCGTTTCAAATGCCTCGATCGATCCGTGAACCGCTGACTCTTCTAAAAAGATCTCGGTTGAGGCAGCCCACACCATGACGAGCCGGCTACAGTTATTTTCAGCCTTAAATCGAGCTATGTCTTCGATCAGCTGCTCGGCAAGCTCCATCTTGGTCTTGCCGGTTTTGACATTCTCGCCATGCAGTCGCTTTACGTAGTTCTGCTCAAAAACCGCGGGCATGGGTTTCAGGCTCGCAAGCTGTTCAGACACCTGATTGAGAAGGTCCTTATCGAGGACCCCCGCATTCATTGCCGCGTCAAAAGCGTTGTCATGAAAGATATCCCAGGCCCCAAAAATGATGTCGTCTAGCAAAGCCAGTGGGACAAACTCGTTGATCTTAGGCGTGCGATTGTCAGTGCGCTTTCCAAGCCGGATGGTGCCCATCTGCGTCAGGCTGCCGACCGGTTGTGAGATGCCGCGTTTGATCGCCTCTACTCCTGCCACCAGAGTAGTGCTCACGGCCCCCAGACCGACCAATAAAATACCGAGTTTTCCTTCCGCTGGAGCAATTTCCACGCCATTACTGACCATTAATTTCCTCCGCTAAACATAAACATAAAGAATACAATTTGAACCGGCCGCAGGCAAATTTCCGAATTGCCTCATCAAAAATGCGCACGAAATGGATTTGTTGCCTCATAGAAAAAAGTCGTCTCGAAAAGTAAGGGAGATTTACCCGTCGCAGGATGGGATTTTGCGGAGGGTTGAATGAGGCTAAAGATGAAAGGGAGGAAGCGGATCACGGAAGCGACAGCGGTGCGAGAAATTTGCCAATTCCCCTCCTTACAAAGGAGGGGTCCGGCGGTAGCCGGGGGGTGGTTCTTGTGCCGAGGTCTGTTGGGTTCTGCGTATTATAAAAACACCCGGACAAGAACCACCCCGGCCTGCCGGCCACCCCTCCTTTGTAAGGAGGGGAGCTGCTGTACACGGTCGTTTCTTTCTTTCTTTTTCTGCAGATGCGGCCGCCTCGTATCAAAAACTTGCCAGTTCCCCCCTTACAAAGGAGGGGTCCGGCCGTAGCCGGGGGGGTGGTTCTTGTACGGCGTCACGAATTTTCGGGCGCATCAGCTGTCCGGGTGCTGGCATTAATATAAAACACCCGGACAAGAACCGCCCCGGCCTGCCGGCCACCCCTCCTTTGTAAGGAGGGGAGCTGCTGTACACGGTAGTTTCTTTCCTTTCCTTGGGGGACGCCGGCCGTCCCGTTTTTTGCGTGAGGCAACAAGACTGCATTATTTATGGCCTCGCGGCGTAAATGCGGTAGTCGATCTCGGGAAAGATGGTGTCGCGCCGCTCTATTTGCGAGAGCAGATCGATGTCGACGGATCCCTCGTCGAGCATCTTCATAAGCAGATCAAAACGGTGAATGTGGGACTGGAAGCGGCGTGAAGAATACCCGACCGTCGTGCCCTGGTAGATCTGAAACGCCCAGTCGCTCGACTGCGCCAATAGCAGCTCCCGTGCGAGTTGGTTGAGAATACGGGTTTCGGTTTTCGAGGGATCTGAATAGCGGGTCGCCAAGGCCGTCATTTTCCGCTCGGCGTCGTGCTGGTAAGGGTACATC
>JBHENG010000063.1:0-12372 GCA_046262195.1 Pyrinomonadaceae bacterium
GGATAGGCGTTTCGATCTCGCCGAGTTCATTCACCTGCGTAGAACCGATCAGCTTTCCAAATCCATTTCCTACGTATATTGCCCCCGGGACCTTTTCCTGAAACAGGTTCCCGCCATGCTGCACGATTGCTGTTATACCGGTCCGCACGTTATCGCCGCGGATCATAGTGGTTTGTCCGACCAAAACGCCCGCTACATCAGTTATCGCGTTAAGCTTTCCAGTGGGCAGAACGCCGATCTTTAACCCAATATCCCTTGCCCGTGGGCGCACTTCTTTTTTTTCTAACTGTGATGAACAGTTAGGCGGAAATCCCACCAAACAAATCGTTAGAAACAGGGTCGTGGCAAAAGATATTCTTGTCGGTATGGATTTCATCAGAATTGGCATATTCAGACTTTCGCGAACGTGAGCCCGGTCTGGCCCTGGTATTTACCCCCCCGGTCGGAATAGGAGACTGCACACTCATCATCCGATTCGAAAAAGAGGATCTGCCCGATGCCTTCGTTGACATAAACGCGCAGCGGCAGGTTCGCAAGGTTTGCGATCTCGACGACGAGGCGACCTGACCAGCCCGCTTCTAACGGCGTAGTGTTGACCAGCAGGCCTGCGCGCGCATAGGTAGACTTCCCAAGCGCAACACCCGTGACATTCCTCGGCATATTAAATGTTTCTACGGTGACGCCGAGGCCGTAATGATGGGGAGGTAAAAGATAATACTTCGCTTCATCTGCCGACGTGTGCATCTCAGGCTCGACGAGCGAAAACTGCTCGTTGAATTGCTTTGGATCGATCTCTTTACCATGCACTGATGAGAAAATGCGAAACCCGTCGTCGGCTAGACGCATATCGTATCCATAACTCGAACAGCCCGCGGAAATGATCCGTTTCCCATCGACTTCCCGCACCAATTGTTCCAGAAATGGCTTGATCATACCGTGTTTTGATGCCATGGTGCGCAGCCAGACGTCTGATTTAATGCTCATATGTCGTCAACACTGTCAAGGTGTATCGTCAAGAAAACAGTAAGAAAAAGGTGATAAACCGGTGTAGTTTATCACCGTGCGAAATTAAACGGGAGTGATGATGGTTACAGACGGGGGTCCAGCCGCGTCAATTTCAGCGTACCGTCACCCACGGAAAATATGAGCGGCACGCCCCCGGCCCCCGCTGTGGCGAGCACTGCCTGGTCGGTAAAGGCGGCTTTCGGACCGCGGGGTTTAAGTGCAGGCACCAGGTTTTCTACCTTCCCGGTGCGTAGTACGCGCGCATCCACATCCGCACTCATTTTGGCAGGAAACGCAATACTAAGATTTCCGGTCGCCATCTGTATATTTGCGGTCCGGCCACGCCAGCCGTTTACGCCGAAGACAACATCCACAGACCCTGCCCCAAAGGTCGCTGTCATGCTGCCGCCCACCTCTACTGTTCCCGTGGCATCAAGAAAATTGATACGGCTTGAGCCTTGGACACTCTTTATCTTCAGTTCGCCTACGCCTCCATCGATCTGGAGATCGGTGTAGAGAGGAACCTTAATGACATAATTGATCCTGAACGGGAGCCCCATCAGGTGCTTTGGAAATTTTTTAGGCAGTTTTCGACCGCCGAATTTGTTGTGAGGTCCGATTGTAATGATCGAGCTTTTTGTCCGTCCGCCGTCGAGCACAAAGCCGACCACTTCCGATAAGGCGGAAAGGTCCGCATCCGTCGCCGCCTCGATTTCGATCTCGGCCGTAACTTCGATCTCGTTGCCTGGCCCGCCGTCAACGGTGATTGATCCCCGTGGGGCACCGATGATCGATACTGTTCCGCCGCTTCCAAACGAAAAAGTTTCGGTCTTTGTCGTCATCCGTTTCAGTGAGAAAGGCGATTGGGACAAAGTGTGCACCGCCGATAGAGCAACGAAGGCAAGCAAAAGCACTAGTTTTTTCATTTTTTTATATGCGAGAGGGCAACGGATCGAATCCAGGAAAACCGGTTTAACGGCTTAAAAAACCGATGTTGCCGCGTTGATTAGTGACGATCAAAGTAGCACTGCCATCGCCGCAGCGGCCAACAACGCGCCGACCATCACCCAACAGGTTCATATTAGCGTTTGCACAGGCACCGACGGAAATATTTCGAGTCGAAGGGGCAGTGGCCATAAGTTTGAAGGAAGAGTTGAATGGAATTCGCAGATGGATGTTTCCTTTCATAGAACTGAAACGATAACTCCCATTGGCTTTCAGTTCACCATCGAAAAAGATATCGCCTAAGCCATTTTCCGCCGAAACTTGGTTTGCGACGATGTTTGTAAGAACAATATCGCCTTCCGCGGAAATGTGGGCCCGCACGAGCGCACTCTGGACGTTGCTGACGCTTAGATTGCCGATCCTCGTCTCTATATCGACCGCTGAGTTGTAGGGAACCCGGATCAGAAAGTTTACGTTGCCAACTTCGTTGCGGCCGTGATTATCACGTACGAGGTTGATGACTATCGTGCCGCTTTGATTTTGAGGGACAATGTTTGCCGCCGGAGCTTCCAGGCCTGCGGTGATGTTCACTTCCGCACGATCCCACCCCTCAACGGTCACCGTACCTGTACGATTCATCAACAGGAGCCGCACGTTCTCGCCCGCCGGATAATTACGTGAAAACTTTTTCTGTGCCGCTGCATCTGAACAAAAACACCCAAAGAAAAAAACTAGGCTCAGGAAGATCGTAGTTCTCACGACCGGCTCGCGCCCGGACAGATAGTAGGGCCTGAATATCATTGCAAACTAGAGATCCGAGAAATCACGAAGAAGATTCATCTTCTCGTTCAAAACTGTATCTAGCATTTCTCCCGAGAGTTCGTCACCGGGATCCCGGTCCAGGATCATTGTGTACTCGCTAACCACCTCGTCAATCACCTGCAGGTTTCGATCGAATGCTTCGCGGGTCGGCCGGTCCCACTG
Organism: Pyrinomonadaceae bacterium; assembly: GCA_046262195.1. Taxonomy (GTDB): domain Bacteria; phylum Acidobacteriota; class Blastocatellia; order Pyrinomonadales; family Pyrinomonadaceae; genus OLB17. The sequence goes on from JBHENG010000063.1 coordinate 2,935, forward strand.
CACTCGCCGCGCCTGAACGCGCGAATCCCAATATTCAATTGCGGACCGCTGCTCTTTAAGTCTACGTTCTCGTGCCTGCTGGGGTGAATCGGCCAATCCGACCCGGCTGAGGAGCTTCTCAAATGTGGTCTGCGAGGCGACCGTTCGGGTGGTAAAATCAGCCGCAATCGGCTCGCGATAATTCTGGACCGCAACGAAAGTTAGCAACGAGCTCAATACTGCGATGAACAAAACGCCGGCAGTCGCCTGCCATGTCGACAGCCGCCAAAAACGGCCGGCGGGTGATTCTGTTCTTACCGCCGCATTTGCTTTGACCTCGCTTTCGATGATGTTATTGATCCGACACCAGAGTGCTTTTGAGTTTGGAGTAAGTTCGGACGCTGGTTCTGAACTGCAGACGTCAAGTATTGACGCCAGATCCTCACATATCCGCGCACACCCTGAACAAATAGCCAGGTGATCGCGAACGTTCTCAGCTCGCATTTCATCGAGATCGTTGTCCATGAAGACACCGATCAAAACTTTACAATCATCGCACGTCATCCAGAGTGATAGATTAAACAGACCCTCCAAAAGTTGCTTTCGTACAAGCGCATTTTGGAAAAAACAAACATAAATTTACACATAAAAAACACGAACCGCGCCGGGCGTGGTTTCGTGTCTTCGTGATTGGTATCAGATGGTCAGTCTTGCTGTTTGATCAAAAGCCCCCGCAATTTCAGTCGTGCTTTATGAAGCTGCGATTTGGATGTTCCCACGGAAATACCCATCATCCTGGCCACCTCTTCATGTTCAAATCCCTCGACATCATGGAGAACAAATACATTTCGATAACCATTCGGCAGCTCTGAGATGGCATTTTTCAGTGCGATCCGGTCAACGACCTGCATTCGATCGGGATTCGACGTCCCATGCACCGTTTGTTCGGGCATTTCGCCATCTTCTGATGTACGTTCATTCTTTACGCTTCGCCGCCGGAAGTGCATCAGCACCTGGTTCACAGTCAGACGATGCAGCCAGGTCGAGAACGCCGAGTCTCCCCTAAAGCTCCCGATCTTTCTAAAAAGCTGAATGAAAACCTCCTGAGTGAGGTCTTCTGCCTCAGTTTGGCTGCTGGTCATTCTCAGACACAGGCTAAACGTGCGCCGGTGGTAACGCGCGTAGATAACTTCAAATGCGGCGAGACTGCCCTGCGCAGCGAGTCTACACAGATCTATGTCATGAGCATCCAAATCCAAGGCCCCTTCTGCTTGGACGGCGGATATCTGTAAAACGGGAGATTCAACTTGCTGAAACCCTAAAGCCAGGTCCTTCTCGATCGTTGCCGAGGTTGGATCCATAAAAGCTCCTAAATAGACCACAGAAAAAATCAAAAAAAGGCGTTCCCGATTGGGATGAACTGTCGTTCATTTGAAGTTGCCCGCCTAAATACAAAAATGGCCATAACGGGAAGGCATGGGAGGATTCTAAGCGTAAAAAGGTAAAAGGTAAAGCTCTTTTAACAGCGGCGCTCTTTCCGTATTTCTACTAGGATCGTGGTTCTGCGAGGGTTGAGTAGTCCGGGGGGCCGTGAGGTTTCGCGACCAGTGCACGGGTTCGAACGAGAGCTTCTTCAAACGCGTCTTCGTCCGTTTGGGGAGAACAGTTTACGCCCCGATCATCGATGAAGGCCGCTGCTCGCGGCTTGCCCTGGCCGATATAAACATCGTTATACGGGAACTTGTTCTTTTCCAACCACTCGATCACCTGGATCCGTAGCATGCCGGGCGTAATGCGCGAACCTTCTGCAATGTCCTGTGAACAGCGTGATGTAAAAATTACGATCTCTGCAAATTTAGCCAGTTTCTTTGTGAATTCCCGAGCCCCGGGAATAGGGTCACCAATTTGGTCGACACCTTTCCATTTGTCATACTTGGCCAACACTCCATCGAGGTCAAGACAGACTCGCGGCTTGCGCGTCGCTTCCTTTTTTTTGGGCGCCGGTGCAACGGTCAGTGAAGACGCTTTTTTCCTTGATTTGCTCTTGGGCAGCTTGGAGAGTTTGGTTGCTAAGAGTACTTCGATCGCATCTCCGCCTTCCAGCCACTCATTTTCTCCAAAGCCATCAAAATCCCACACACGAGTATAGTAATGACGGGTGTGATGTCGCCCAGGCGTTCGAAGCGTATAGGGCAAGTCATCCGGGGCGACCTCCCGCTTCGGCGGAAATATCTCTGGCTTTCTAGGCAGACCTAGCTTGTCCCAATCCGATCGCAGATCATTGGCAAAATCGAACGTGTCCGCGAGCGGATATTCCCTGTCAAGCAGTACCCAGACGTGATAACCGCCGACACCATTGCTGTCCATCAATATTGGGTCCATACCCATGGCACGAAGACGTTCCGACCACTGAAGAGCAGCCGCAAAATTTGCTCCAGCGATCTCGCCCGCGTTCGGAACCGTTTCATCGTGCAGGTCGATATCGACCGCGAACCACTTGCACGTACTATGATCACTGATCGAGTGTAGGCCAATGAGGTGCGCGACGGATTTCGCGGTAAAATGGCGATGAAGCTTATTAAGCGTCACCATGTCTGTCCCGGCTTTACGTCGCTCCGGAATAGGGAGCATTACAACCCGAACCTTTCCGTCCTTCAACGTGTATTGACTCCACACGTCTCGGCGGTTAACCAGCCTTTCCATCGCCCAATCCGCCAGGGCGTCTGCATATCGATGCCATTCAGCTGCAATCCAAAGTAGGCGCTTGTTGCCTGCGAATTCGTAATAGGGTTGTGGCACCGGTCTATTTTACTTTTTCCCATCCGCCGATAAAGTTTTTTTCGGCTATCTGTTTAAAGATCTTGCGTGCGGTCGCTTCGGTGTGGGCGATTTTCATATCGCGTTCGAGCGGGTTCTGTCGATTAGGACTGAAATCGGTGAGGTATATCACAAAACCGGGAAAGTCTGCACGTTCAGTCTTGTTCGTTTTCCACAAAAGCAGTTTGCGGACCATTTTATTTCCCTTCATGGTTTTGGTATAAACTGTACGCTCAAGCAGCTCGCTTGCGGGCTCATCATTCCTCTCTACTGGTTTGTCTACCTCGGACACTTCAACCAGATCGCTGATCTGCTTGATGCTCACGTCTTCCGCAGTGGCTTCCTTATCATCGCGCATGCGAATAAACTGTGGTGATATCACACTTACGAGGGGCATTCTCGTAAGAGCCCGGTAATGTTTGCCCGTCCAGTCAAGCACCATTCTCTTGACAGGTCCGCCCCTCGCACGCTCAGCTATCATGTCGAGACACGAGATCTCAATTACTGGGCCGGGATGGATCATCTCATACGCCACGTAATCATTATTTACGGCTACATACTCAGAAGGAACGGTCCGCCTCCGAAGTTCATCGATGATCGAACGTCTATCATCGTCCGTAAACCCGCCCCCCACTCGCGTAAACTCGTGAAAAGTACCATCAGTTCTGACAACGGCGACAAGCAAGTCATGCAACATGCCCTTGCGATTTTCCACTCCTTCCGAATAGCCTATGATCGCAACATCAATGTTGTGACGAACCTTAACCTTGAACCAGCCGTTCTGATCGTTTCTGACTACAACGCCCTCAGCCCCTTCCCCGATGACCCATTCGGTAAAACGCTGGATCACGTCCTCGATCGAATCAACATGCGCATTTTCGACTACATGAGCCGTCTTGCCGTCGGCGAACCATTTGTTGAGAAGCTCGAATACTTTAGCAGTTGCCGTAACGGGTTTCCCCGCAACTTCTACAATGTCAAAGATGGCCAATCCTAGTTTCTCGAGTTGATCTTTTGATGATGGTGTCCTCAGGATCCTGACTACCTGTTGAACCGGATGAGCCTTTGTCGACTCTTCTCTGACATAGATCTCGGCAGCAAGAATACATGACTTGAGTTTTGCTTTTTTTAACAGCTTCGCAGCTTCCCCAAAACACGGAAGCCCGACGCGAACAGTACTGCCGGGATTCACCGAAAGAAGCTTTTCTCCATCAAAGAAGAGCATCTCGTGTTCGCCGTCGTACTTTCGGCTTACAAAGTAGGTCTTTGACTTCGGCATTCGAAACGCATCTTCAGCCGGTATCGCGCGCGTCATTCCGCCGATCTTCCGTTTGTACTCCTGCGATCGGACATGCAATGCCGGTTCGGCCAGATCCCCCGCTTTCCCAGTGCAGTAGCCGTATTTGCACGAAAACTTACTTTTGTCGAAATCAAGATTCAAGAGTGTCGATCTCCTTAGGTTTTTTCAGCTCCATGTTCGACAAGTGCAGGACGAGACAGTACGCATCTCCCTTTATACGTCCTTCAAGAAACGCATTGTAGGGTTTGCCGCCCCGATTCATGATCAACGGCTGATTCCCCTTTTCCCCACCGCGGACTAGCAGGAGCGAATTCTTTTCATGCAGTTCTTTTGCCATTTCAAATAAGAAGTCGAACGTAAGCCCGTTGACATGTATCAACTGCTTCTTGTTGGTAAATACGAATCGGTGAGCTGCTTCCTCTTTCTTGATGAATTTCCCGGTCCATCTTAGCGGGAACTCACTATTCATGTTCTGCGGTTCTTTCTTCCTGCGTCTGCGGTCGCGAAGGGTTCCGTCAGGGTTGTAGATGACTTCAAATTCCTCGACAAGATGGATGATGCCCTTTTTTGTCACGTAAACCCGAGATGTGTCCGTCAGGAACATACCGAATGACTCAATATCGATCTCCGGATCTTCTTTTACAATAACATCAGCCAGTTTCTCGAGTTTTTTCCGCTTCTTCATTAGCTCAGGCAGATCGTGTGTCACATCCGTTTTGAGCAGCTTGGCCGTAATCGTTGGTTCGCCCTTGCTGTCAACGTAGCGAACCTCACGTTTAGGATTTAGCGCCTCGAGCTCTACGACGGCATCGCGGTTTCGCGGGTTGCTGATATTGATAGCCATAGTGTCCTATAGAAGGTCAAAGTCAATATCGTCAGCCGATATCTCTCCTTCCTCGTTGGATCCAAGCGGAACAGCCTGATTAAGCTTAATAAATTGAAATTGCGCCAGTTTGCTGGTAACCATAAAGCCGTCGCCGGCTGAGCCGATAACAAATGCATTGTCGTATTCGACTCCTCCCCGGTAACTAAACGGAAATGTAAAGATCTGGTCTGATGAGAGATGATCGTACAGAAAGCCTAGATCGGCTTCACCAAAAGGTTTGAGGAGGTATACCGATTTAACTATCTGGAGGAGATAGTCCTCGACCGTCGTCCTTTTGAGTACATTTGGGCCATTGAATGAAGAGGGTACCTGCTCGATCGGTTTGCCTTCACTGTCGACAGGCAAAAGCTCATTGCGATCCACGGAGTCTCCATTGATATTGAGGGTCGCAAGCGATGTTCCTCCCTTATCAATGAGTGTCTTTCCATCGGCGGCTAAGATCTTTAGTGAAGCTTCGCGGCCTTTCTCGTCAAAGGCCTCGATCTCAACGCGGCCGTAAAGCTTTTCTCGGTCGATTTTTACGATACTGACGGGGAATTCCTGCCCGTCGAGCGAGAGTATCAAAGGTCTTGCCATAACCCACCTTTAAATCTAGATGCCTGAATGTTACACCATCGATCAAAGAACTGTAAACTCAATGAATCTGGAGTTTAGATGTTTTTTAACTTAACCGGATTGATGCACTTCGGTTCTCCATGTTCTAGACATGAAGCGTACAAATGGAAGTGCGGCTTGAGTCGGGAAACTCAAGCCGCTGATATATCGGATAGATTAAGCTGTAGGCTCCGCGGAGTGGATAGGCAAAAGGCGGATTTTCAAAGGGCAGGTAAAGTGCTAACGAACAAACTACTCCGCGATTGTTAAGTTCGTCGGCATCGGAACTTTTTCTGTTTGAAGATAGACCCCGAGACGGCGAGCTTCTCGCCTTATTACTTGTGGGTCGGTCTTCAGCGTGTGGATTTCTTCCTGCAGAACCAGGTTTTCATCCATTAGACTTTCTATCTGTGATGCGAGCCGTGTATTTTTGCCCGCTTCTTCATTCATTTCACTGTAAGCTCGGAAATTGACGGAAACACACAACATTACAAACACGGTTGAGAGAAACATCATCGAGAGCCACCATGGAGCCGATCGACTTGTCTTTGTCTCGGCCATCTTGCGAGGGGCGGTTCTAGTTCGCCGGCGTGGCACCCGACTTATGTGCGAACTATCCCAGTAAATATTTGCGGCCTTGCTCAAGTAAGTTCTCCAGATCGTCTTTATCTTCGGTTTCGGCGTAGATCCTGACCATAGGCTCGGTGCCTGACGGTCTCAACAGCATCCAGGCGTCATTGCTAAAAAGAAACTTGACGCCGTCCGTACGGATTATGTTTTCAATCTTGCGTCCGTAAATTTCGTTCGGCTCTTGGTCAAGCCTATCTTTTAACTTGGCTGCTATCTCTGGTGTCAGTTTGACGCCGATACGGCCAGATTCCAGTTTTCCTACACGGCCATAAAGATGATGCAGCTGCTCCGTCAAACTCGTCCCTCGCTCGGCAACTGCTTCGGCCGCTAACAGACACGCCAGAATTCCATCCTTTTCGGGGTAATGCCCCTTGATCGATAAGCCCGCGGATTCTTCGCCGCCGAGTATGATCTTGTCTTCGTTTATGAATTCGCCGATATACTTAAACCCGACCGGCGTCTCATACAACTTCAGGTTCCTATCCTTTGCCACCCGGTCCACCAAGTGGGACGTCGCTACGCTTCTTGCAACGCCGTCATTCCATCCCCGGCTGTCCGCCAAATAATCTGTCAAAAGAGCGATCAGTTGATTAGGTGTAATGAACACACCATTACTATCGATCACTCCGAATCGGTCGCCGTCGCCATCGGTCGCCAGACCTAGAGTCAGTTGTCGCGTACGAACCTTTTCTCGTAGCTCATCGAGGTGGGTTTCACCGGGTTCCGGCGACTTGCCGCCAAACGTCACATCTCTCCAGTCATGAAGCGTGTCGACCTGGACGCCAAAATCTCTCAAACTCTTGTCCAGGTAGCCCCGGCCCGTACCCCATAGAGCGTCATAGGCATAGCGGCCATTGGCAGCAGCTATCACATCGAACCGGACCTTCCTCTGCAAATCACCCAAATACGGGTCCCGTGGAATGTAAGCTTTTATCGAACCGCCCGTTGCTTTGTCCGCGAGCGCCGCATTGGCGATGAAGCCCTCGATCTGTTTTGTGATTTCTGGTAAAGCCGGTGCCCCGTCCGCTGTGGAAAACTTTATACCTTGGTACGCAGGCGGGTTGTGAGACGCTGTAAAGTTGATCCCGCCTGCCGCATTGTTTTCTCGGATTGCGTGCGAGATCGTCGGCGTCGGGGTTGGTCCGGTACAGAGTAAAACGCTAAATCCTTTTTCCTCTGCTACCGCTGCGGCCATATCCGCAAAGTTTTCTCCCATGAACCGCGAGTCATGTCCAATAACGAGGACTCTCCCGCCGGCTGCATCAGTTGTCAAATATCTGCAAATCGCGTTTGTAACAAGCCGAACGTTTTCAAATGTAAAGTCGTCCGCGATGATGGCTCGCCAGCCTGACGTCCCAAAGCGTATGGACATATATTTATCAGATCCATATCCGAAATATCATTCATGCGATGGAAGCCGCTTGATCCCGTCTGTACTTGTGTGTGAAAACCTGAACCCGTAGAACCCTTGAAGTGTTGGAAATTTAACATACGCGGTTCGAGATAGTAAAGAATTTTTTTTATCGACTTAAGTTCTTTGTTTTTACGAGTTTGGCATTATCGATTTAATGTACGTATTTATGGTTGCGCTTAAATATGAACATTGTGTGTACTTTTTTCTTAAACGTAAGATCTACTTAATCTTTGCTGTCGGCCGAAAAATAGTGGTGTCGTCGAATTTAATGTATAGACGAAATCGTCTTAAGCATTCGATTAAGCCCGCCAGAGCCATATAGAAGGCCGCGTAGGAACTTATTAATTAAGTGTTAGATTCATTGTGTCAGAATGCCCAAATCATTAACAATATTCGGATGGTGTGTCAGGACGCAACACCTTCCGGAGGCTGCCGATTGTCTTAAGGAATCATAGCGGACCTGTAAAACGGGGACCACCAGTGGTTTTCCGATGTGGGCACGCGGTTTGCTTTAATGGTACGGAATATCGAGCTCGTACGCTTTATTGGGCGATAGAGCACGTGGTACTGAGTTTGATTATTGGAGAATCGTAAAAAATGAGACCTATAAAACATTTCGAAAAGGGATTGACATACGTGGCCAAGGGAGCGTTTAACGCTATTAGGTCGGTTAATCAATTCAAACCGAACCCGTCGTTCACGCCAAAGTGGTCGGACAAGCCGCTTTTGAAATCGTGGCAAAAGTCCAAGCCCACCCTGGGCTTTCCACGTATGACGGATTCACTCTGTCCTAATTGCGTGATCGAGGCCCGCGAGTCGATCCTCAGCGGCGAGAAAGAGGTCTCGATGCTGATCAATGAAAAGGTGGGTGAGATCAAGGCGCAGATCATCGAGCGTGACGGTCAGGTGTGGATGATCAAAGATTGTCCGACGCATGGCCATTTCGAGGACATGATGGCCATCGACTCGAAGTTTCTCCAGCACATCGAATCACTCTTCCCTGGCCGCGATATCGAATCGCACAACGACGAGAAGCTTCACAATCACGGCACATCGTCTGTTAAGTTCGGCCGCGGAGCGGTCCTTACGGTCGATCTGACGAATCGCTGCAACATGATGTGCGACCCGTGCTTCATGGACGCGAACCAGGTCGGCTTCGTCCACGAGCTCTCGATGGAAGACGTCAGCGAGATCCTCGATAACGCCATTCAGATCAAGCCGCGTCGTCAGATGTCGGTACAGTATTCGGGCGGCGAGCCGACATTGTCGCCGCACTTCCTCGACGCGGTGCGTTACGCCCGCAAGGTCGGGTACAACTCGGTGCAGGCCGCGACCAATGGAATTGAGTTCGCTAAATCGAAAGAATTTTGCCGCGAGGCTGCGGAAGCGGGTCTTCGTTTCGTGTACCTGCAGTTTGACGGTATCGGCAATGACGCCAACTCGCATCGCCAGATCGGCAACCTGTTCGACGTAAAGCTGCGTGCCATCAACAACCTGCACGAAGCCGGCGTCGACATCATCCTTGTCACAACGCTGGTCAACGGCATTAACAATGATCAGGTCGGCACCATCATCCGCTTTGCGCTTGAGAATCCTAAAAAGATCTCGTTCATCGCGTTTCAGCCCGTGTCGTTTACAGGCCGCGACGAGTTGATCACGGAACAGCGTCGCTTACAGCAGCGTTACACGCTTGCCCACCTTGCTCATGACGTTCACGATCAGGTCGGGATCACGGAGCCGACGCGTGACTGGTTCCCTCTTTCGCTGATGGGAGCGTTCGCGGATTTCGCCGACGTTGTTCACGGGCCTGAGAACGAC
>JBHENG010000064.1:0-12348 GCA_046262195.1 Pyrinomonadaceae bacterium
AAGTAGATCCCTGCGGATCGATCTTGTTTTCTCGAGCGCTTTCTCTCTGCGCCATTTTTCTATCTCGGCATGATTGCCGTTCAATAAAACATCCGGGACGGTCATCCCGCGAAACTCAGCCGGCCGCGTATAATGCGGGCAATCGAGGAGCCCGTCTGAGAACGAATCGTTTTCCGCCGACGTCTCGCTGCCCAACGCGTCCGGCAGCAGCCTGACGATACTGTCGGCCACCACCACCGCTGCGGGTTCCCCGCCCGAAAGCACATAATCGCCGATCGATATCTCGTCGGTGACAAGCGCGTCGTTGACGCGTTCGTCGACACCCTCGTATCGACCGCAGATCACAACAATGTGCCCGGCGCTCTCCGCAAAGGTACGAGCGTCCCGATGGGTAAACGGCTTTCCCTGCGGCGAAAGCAGCACCACGTGGGTACCGTCGGGATAAGAACCGCGATGGCTCGTCCCTACCAGATTTTCAATTGCGGCGAATATCGGCTCCGGTTTTAACACCATTCCGTCGCCCCCGCCAAACGGTCTGTCGTCCACCATTCTGTGCTTGTCCACAGTGTACTCGCGTATATCGTGAACGTTTATCTCGACGATACCCGCAAGCTTTGCCCTACGAATTATTCCAAAATCAAAGACCTGGCCAAAAAACTCAGGAAATATCGTTAGAACATCGATTTTCATTAGCCATTAAGAAAACCGAACGAACAAGATCAGAAATCCAGCAATCCATCCGGCGGGTCTATGCGAATAATCTTGTTCTCAATATCCACGTCGACACAGATCGATTCGGCAAAAGGGATCAGATACTCTTTGCCGCCATCCTCGACAACTAGTAGCTCGGTTCCGCCCGGCCGCATTAGCTCTCTTACGGTGCCGATCGCTGTCCCCTCGATGGTTTCAACTCTGCACCCTTCGAGCTGCCAGTCAAAGAACTCATCTGATTCCAGCTGGACGGCCTCAGATTCTGGGACACAGATCTCAACGTCTCGCAGAGTTTCAGCCTTTTCAACCGTATCGTACCCGGTAAATCTCAACACGACGCGGTCGTTCTGAAACCAGAAATCTTCGATTTTCAATTCCAGCTGTTCCGCGTTTTGCCGAACGCCGATCACCGTTTCAAGCCCGTCGAAGCGCTCGGGGAAATCGGTCAACAATTCGGCTACAAGCTCGCCCTTTAATCCTCGCGGCCGGACTATCCTGGCAATTGCGACGAGATCTTCGATGTCGGCCACAACTGCTAGTCCTCGACCAGGTCCAGCTGATAGCGTTTGCCATGCTTATGGCCGGCAACAAAAAGGATGCTGCGAATCGCCTTCACGGTGCGGCCTTCGCGCCCGATTATCCTGCCCATATCGGTGTCGGCAACACGGACCTCGAGACGAACATTTTTCCCGCTGTCCTCGCCCGTCACCTCAACAGCGTCAGGTTCACCAACGAGAGATCGCACCATTCTTTCTACAGCTTCCTTCATCGGTAACTATTCCGCCGGCGTTTCCGGCGCGGCAGGCGGATTATTCTTGATCAGGCTCTTGACGGTATCGGTAGGCTGGGCACCCACGCCGATCCAGTACTGGATACGTTCGTGGTTCAGCTTCACCTCAGCCGGATCCACCATAGGATTGTATGTTCCTACGTTTTCAAGGTATTTGCCATCGCGTTTGCTGCGTCGTTCTTTAACCACCAGGCGGTAAAAGGGTTTACCCTTTGCGCCCATTCTCATTAAGCTTATTCCTAACATAATTGCTCCGTACGATTATTTTTATCGTCGCTTTTTGTGCCTTTTCTTTTTCTTGATCTTGTGCGACACGCTGCCGTTCGTGTCGTCGTCGCCTCCGGTCAGCCCCATATCGCCGCCGAGCAGCCCGCTGAGCCCGCCGCCTAGCCCGCCGGCGAGGCCGCCCATCATTTTCCGGCCCATTCCGCCAAACAGTCCGCCGCGGTTCATCTGGGCCATCATCTTTTTCATCTGTTCATACTGCCTGAGCAACTGATTGACCTCGGCAATGGTCGAGCCGGAACCGTTTGCGATGCGTGTCTTACGGCTTGCGTCTATGGGTTTTTGTCCCTGGCGCTCCTGTTTGGTCATCGAGTCGATGATCGCCTCGGTCCGCTTTAATTGATGATCCACGACGGCCGACTGTTCGTCCGAGATCTGCATCCCGCCGGTCATCTGTTCGGGCAGCATCTTCATCAATTTCGACATGGATCCCAGCTTCTTAAACTGCCCCAGCTGATTGCGAAAATCCTCGAGCGAAAACTGATTGCTCGTTATTTTTCGCAGCTGTTCCTGCGCCTCGTCCTCGTTGATCTTGCCCTGGACTTCCTCGATCAGGGTCAACACATCGCCCATTCCGAGAATGCGTTGTGCTATACGGTCCGGGTAGAACGGCTCGATAGCGTCGTACTTTTCCCCGACGCCCACGAATTTCACCGGCTGGCCAATGACCTGCTTGATCGAGAGGGCAGCGCCGCCGCGAGCGTCGCCATCCATTTTTGTTAGGACAACGCCCGTAATACCAACTCGCTGATGAAAAACTTCTGCCGAACGGACCGCATCCTGGCCCGTCATTGCGTCGGCAACAAAGAGCACCTCGATCGGCTTTGTCTCGGCCTTGATCTGCTCGAGCTCGACCATCAAGTCGTCGTCGATGTGCAGGCGACCCGCCGTGTCGATCATCAGCGTGTCGTAGCCGGTCTCGACAGCGTGCTTCATAGCGCCGCGGACGAGGGCCATCGGTTCGTTGGTCGCCTTGTCCTCGTAAACGGCCGCTCCCACGGCGTTTGCAACGACCTTTAGCTGTTCGCGGGCAGCCGGGCGATAGACGTCGACTGAAACGAGCAGCGGCTTGCGCTCCTGATTGTCCGCGAGCCACCGGGCGATCTTACCCGTAGAAGTGGTCTTGCCCGACCCCTGCAGGCCGACGATCATCACGACGTTCGGTGTCTGTTTCGTAAAAACAAGGCGAGACGAAGTCCCGCCCATGAGCTCTGCCAGCTCGTCATAGACGATCTTGACTACCTGTTCGTGAGGTTTCAGGTCCTGCCAGACGGCCTGGCCCTCGGCTTTTGCTCGTACCGAATCGACGAAATCCTTTGCGACCTTGTAGTTTACGTCGGCCTCAAGCAGCGCCATGCGAATCTCGCGCAGGGCGGCATCCACGTGCTCCGGCGTCAGCTTTCCCTGGCCACGCAGATTCTTTAACGATCTCTTGAGTTTATCCGATAACGACTCGAACATATAGATACACTTCGGCCACAATAGTCGAAACTATTAATGGTACGGCCTGGCCTAAGGCGTGTCAAGAAAGCGGCACTTTTGAGACGTGCTAGTCGGCTGAACGGCCGAATTCGCCGATCATGCTTCTGGATTGTCCGCCGCTCCCCTGCTATGATGACCCAGACCGTTAAATAACGTGTCTAACTGTCTACTTTTTGAACAATTGGAGGAACTATGAAATTCAAATATCTGACGTTCGTCGTTTTAATGGGTATGCTGGGCTTTTTAGCAGCATGCGGCGGTACCGCGACAAACAATACAAACAGCAATTCAACCAACAGCGCGAGATCCAACAGCGTTACAAATCTCGGCACCAACAATGCCAATACCGCAGTCCTTGCAAACAGCAATGCGAACACTGGGACGACTTATAATGCTAACGCCGGCAACTCGAACACCCGGCCAAATTCCAACAACTCAAACAGGTAGGGTTGGGTGCGCTTTTCTCTGCAAGGTGGGCATTTTGTCCACCTTTTTTCTTGATCAAATCTAACGATCTTTAAGTCAAAACCCGCTCGACGGCTCGCGTCACGTCTGCTGCCGTGACCCCGAGGATGCACTTAGGCTCGCCAAAGACTGCGCAGGAATAGCCCGGACAGGGTTGGCACGGCATCTCCAAATAAACCATCTCATTTCGCGCGTCCGTCCATGGGTGCCAGTGAATACGGTTGGATGAGCCAAAGATCACGACCGTTGGAGTGTTGACCGCCGCGGCAATATGAGCAATGCCTGAGTCGTTGCCGACAAATATCCGCGCGCGTGCAGCAAGAGCAGTGATCTCGGGCAGCGACAGGTCGTCGAGGATGGCTATTGGCACACGGGCCTGACGCTTAACAGCTTCCAGGACCTCCCGCTCACGAGGCGAAGCTATCGCGATCGTGCTCAAACCTAGGCCTGCCAAAAACTCCGCGATCCGGGCAAAATTGTCCGCCGACCATTGTTTCGTAGCGAGCGCGCTTGCCGGATGCAGCAATGCGAAAGCTGCCGTATCGGGAACCAGCGAACCGAGCTTTTGATCTATCTGCTCCGCCGCCTCAGGGGTGACTACAAGTTTTGTCCGCGGTCTGTCCATGACCGAAATCCCCACCGAGCCCAATAGTGCAAGCTGCTGCTCAGCCGAATGCGTCGCCGCTTTCTGCCAAAAATCCGCTGACGAGTTCAAAAGCCGGTTATACAAAAAAGAGTATCGATAGTTTTCATTGCCGATGCGGTGGGGGGCACCGCTCGCACGCGTAAAAAAGGTTGAGGTCGAGCCCCCGTGCAGGTTAAAAACAACGTCGTAACCGCGTCGCCGGATGTTCCACGCCACGGACGCCCTCGACGCGGCGGACTTGCCGACACTGATAACCGAGTCGACGTGTTCAAACCCGTGAAGGATCGGCGCAACCCAGTCCTCAAGGAGGATGTCGATCTGAGCCTCAGGAAGAAATCGGTCGAGAGCTATCAATGAGGGCGTTGAGAGGACCGTATCGCCGATCGAGCGCAGCTTTACGACAAGAACTCGTTTTACGCTCTGCCAGTCAATGTCGCCGTGAGGCATCATTTTTCGACCGTGGCTTCCTCGATCAGCATTACAGGTATGTCGTCACGGATCGGGTAAACCAGCGAGCATTGTGAATTAAGGCATTTGAGCCGCGTCTGGGCCTCGTCGATCTGAAGCTCGGATTTGCATTGCGGGCATCTCAATATTTCCAAAAGCTCGGGGCTGACTGCCATTGATATTTCTCCTTCGCGCGTCTTTGACGACTGATTTTAACTCTGTGAGGCCTGAAAGTTAAAAGGGTGAGAGACGAGCCCTCACCCCTTATGATCCATGTAAATGACGCCCTTAGGCCTCGCCGCCTGTCTTAGTGCCGCATTCCGGACAGAATTTTGCTCCCGGGGCCAGCTCATGCTGGCATTTGGCACATTTCGCTTTTTCCTGCGTCGCACCGCACTCAGAGCAGAATTTTGCACCCTCGCGAAGATTTGCACCGCATTTTAGACACGGAACCTGCGAGGCTTCCATCTTGGCTCCGCAGTCGGAGCAGAACTTTACTCCGGCCGCATTTCCTTTACCGCAGCTGGGGCACGGTACCGAGGCCGCTGCCGATCCCCCTCCGCCTCCGCCGCCCTGCTGCTGACCGAAAGCGTTGGCCATCTGTCCGCCGACCGCGAATCCCGCACCGAGTCCGGCGCCGAGCCCCGCACCGCCGCCCTCATTCTGTGCGGCGTCGCGCAGAGCGTCCGCGGCCTGAAACTGCATATATTTTTGAGCGTCGCCAAGAGCTCCCATCGAGGAGCGCTTGTCCATCGCAGCCTCGACCTCGGGGGGCAGGCTGACGTTTTCGACGTAAAACTTGGTTACCTCGAGCCCGTAACTGTTGAAATCTTCGTTGATCTTGGCGCGGATCTGCTCGCCGATCTCTTTGTATTGAGCGGCCAGGTCCAGAGCCGGGATCTTTAGCTCGCCAAGCGCATCTGAAAACTCCGTGACGATGGCCCGTTTGAGCTGGCCGTCGATGTCCTCTGTCTGGAAATGAGCATTCGTGCCTGTGATCTCACGGATAAATCCGGCAGCATCCGCCACCCTCAGGCTATATGCGCCAAATGCACGCAGCCGCACAATGCCAAAATCGGCATCGCGGAGCATGATCGGGTTAGATGTGCCCCACTTCATGTCCGTAAACTGCTTCGTATTGACAAAATAGACCTCTGACTTAAATGGCGAGTTAAACCCGTATTTCCACGCTCCCAGCTTCGAGAGGATCGGGGTGTTGCCGCCATCGATCTCATAGCGGCCGGGCGTAAAGACATCCGCGACCTGTCCTTCGTACACGAAAACTGCCGTTTGCGATTCACGAACGATCAGCTGCGCGCCGTTCTTGATCTCCTGACCCGCCACCGGAAACCGGTAAACGAGCGTCGATTGTGATTCGTCGAGCCACTCAATGACCTCAATGAACTGGTTCACCGCGGCGCCTTTGATCTTCTCAATTATGCTCATTCTCAGCCCTCCTTATGCAATATCTATAACGATAGAATATGCCACAAAGTTCGGGCTATTGAAAGAACTGCGATTTGCGTGGCCACGTCATTCCGTCCACTGGTATCGCAGGCGCAAAAGAAGAAAAAGGAGGCCCGAAAGCCTCCTTGAATCTTATTCCCCCTTGTTTCGCCGAATAACACCCCCTTATATGAACCGCACCATCACTTGCGATCCGTCGTTATTCGACAGTCACCATTATGTGGTTCGACGATAGGGGGTACTATCGGGAAGTTGCGGAATTTATATAGGGAAAATCCCTTAGTCATAGGGGAAAAACCCCGTGTTCTTTTTCGTCCGATCGTACCTTTTTAGGACGGCGACCGGACAGCAGCCAAAAGAAAAGAATCGCAAACGCTCCACCCGTTAGGTCGATCACGACATCAAACGGTGAGCCGGTCCTTAAAGGGTTTTGGCTCTGGTTGATCTCGTCCATGACGGCGACCGAGAGGACGACAAAGATCGCTGCCAGACCCCAGCGAGACCTGAGCGCCTGTGCGGACGACCCATAAAAGGCGCGCACCGCCAGCAGGGAAAGCACGGCATACACCGCGAAGTGGGCCAGCTTTCTGACAAACCCGTGGTAGTACTCAAGGGTTTCGGGCGGCGCAGCCGGAAAGAGCCATTTAAGAAACGGCCCTATAAAACGAGAAGTTTGCTCCATCGAGCCCTGGCTGCTCGAGAGGTAAAAAATGACGGCGATCCAAAATAAAAGCGGCGCGTAGCGAATCGTTCGCCCGCGCCATGATGATGCAGATCTATTGAGGTTCAAAAACAAGAACTACGGCGTAACCGGATAGGCGTCTCTAAAAGCGGTCAATCCACCACCAAGTATCAATAAGGCCCAGCCCGCGATCATGATAAGCAGCGGATATAAACCTTGTCGCTTAACAGCATAGAAAATGATGCCGCCGAGCGGCTGACAAAAAAAGTTGACCAGGGCCCATATAACTTTTTCGCCCGTGCTGTTCCCTGTCTGAACCGCCGTCACTATAAGCCAGATCAACCCAATTACCGCGAGCAACCAGCCAAGCATAGCCAACATACCCATAGTTTCTTCCAGCCTCCTAATTGTAGAGTGCCGCAAACTGACCGCGTCTGCGTACGAGGGATCGAGGTGTATCCTACACCACATCCAAACACGAAACAAACCTGGGTTGGACGAAGTAAGAAGAGCTGCCGGATCAGTACGATCGGCAGCTCGAATTGTGGCCTGTCGCGAGTAGGCCGTGCGCAAGGGGAGGGCGATACAATATCTAGTTCCCCTCCTTACAAAGGAGGGGTCCGGCGGTAGCCGGGTGGTTCTTTTGCTGGTCTGTCCGTAAGGCAGTAATATACTTGCCTTCGCGCACCAGGGAAAGGCTAAATAGAAGAGCGAGTTCCCCTCCTTACAAAGGAGGGGTCCCGCGGTAGCCGGGTGGTACTTTTGCTGGTCTGTCCGTAAGGCAGTAATATACTTGCCTTCGCGCACCAGGGAAAGGCGAAATAGAAGAGCGAGTTCCCCTCCTTACAAAGGAGGGGTCCGGCGGTAGCCGGGTGGTTCTTTTGCTGGTCTGTCCTTAAGGCAGTAATATACTTGCCTTCGCGCACCAGGGAAAGGCGAAATAGAAGAGCTAGTTCCCCTCCTTACAAAGGAGGGGTCCGGCGGTAGCCGGGGGGTGGTTCTTGTGCTGGTCTGTCCGAATTCTGTGTATTATAAAAACACCTGATAATAACCATCCCGGGTAATAAAACATCCTCACAAGAACCACCCCGGCCTACCGGCCACCCCTCCTTTGTAAGGAGGCGAACTGCGCGTACACGGACATTTCTTATATTAAGGGCTCTCTGGGTGATGCATATTACAAACATCCTCACAAGAACCATCCCGGCCTACCGGCCACCCCTCCTTTGTAAGGAGGGGAACTGCGCGTACACGGACTTTTCTTATACTAAGGGCTGCCTGGGTGATGCATATTACAAACATCCTCACAAGAACCACCCCGGCCTACCGGCCACCGCCCCTTTGTAAGGAGGGGAGAGCGGATTACGCCGCGGCGGCTCCGCTGACCACCTCGATGATCTCTTTGGTGATCGCTGCCTGGCGGATGCGGTTCATGTTCAACGTCAGCGAATCGATCAACTCGCCTGCGTTCTTAGACGCGGAGTCCATGGCCGTCATTCGCGACCCCTGCTCCGAGGCGACCGACTCGAGCATTCCCTTATAGATCTGCGTCTCAACCTGTTTGGGCAGCAGGCGGCCAAAGATCTCTGCAGCTGGCTGCTCGTAAATGTACTCTGCCTGGGCCGACGTGTCGCCTTGCCCCGCGTCCTCCGATCGGGTGATAGGCAGGATCTGCTCGATCACGGGCTTTTGCGAGAGCACCGTCTTAAACTCGGTGAATGCAACAAATACCTTGTCTATTGTGGTGTCCGTGGTGAAAGTCTCGATGAGCTTATGAGCGATAGCGACGGCATCCGCATGCACCACCTGCCCCGAGCCGGTCAGGCCGATGTATTCATCGGTAAACTTAATGTCCCGACGCTTAAAAAAATCACGGCCCTTGCGCCCCACGGCGATCATTTCGCTGACCTTTCCGTCATGTTCTTTCAGAAACGCCTGCGTTGCCTTTATAACGTTCGCGTTAAACGCGCCGGCCAGCCCCTTGTCGGCACTGATCAACACTACGAGATATTTTTCGTCACCGCGTTCGTCCAGCAGAGGATGCGAAAACTCGCCCGCGACCTTGCCGCTCAAGCTGCCGAGCACCTCGGACATCTTGCCCGCAAACGGCCGTGAGGCGATCACGCGGTCCTGTGCCCGCTTCAGCTTTGCAGCGGCCACCATCTTCATCGCTTTGGTGATCTGCTGTGTGTTTTTTACCGACTTGATACGCCGGCGCATGTCCAGGAGACTTGGCATCTTATTACCCTTTCAAAAACTCTTCGACCGCTAGCTTAATGTCTTGCGCAATTTTTCGCAGCAAAAACGGCGATATATCTCTGCCGCCATGCATGGGTACCGTAGTAAACCGTCCGTCGGCGTGGCGGAATTGCTTATGAGAGCCTCGCTGCCGTACCTCAATGAAACCCAACCTTTCAAGCAACGTTACAACCTCACGAGGTTTCAGAATGGGTATTGCGCCCATCTTAATCCAATGCTATCAGCTGCGTTCCCACAAACTCGGCTTCCAGGTGTGGCTCACCGTCCTCCAATAGCATGTCGACGACCTCGTGCAGGTTTTCACTCAGCTCATCGAGAGTTTCACCTTGCGAATGAGCCCCGGGAAAACCGGGAATGTAACCCACGTACAGGCCAGTTTCAGTGCACTTTTCAACGACCGCGGTAAAATTATGCATGTGTTTTACGCCGCTGCAGCAGCAGCCGCCGATTCCCACCGAGTAGCTTTAAAGTCCTCTATAGCTTCTCTCATCGATGCCTTCAGATCGTCGTCGATCGACTTCTTGTCCCGCAAAGTATTCAGAACGCCCGGATGCGAGCTTTCGGCAAACACGAGCAGTTCCTGTTCAAACCGCTTGAGATCTTCAACCGCGACATCGTCCGCAAGGCCGTTCGTCACCGCCCAGATGATCAGCACCTGCTCGACGACATCCATCGGCTTGTACTGCGGCTGTTTTAGGATCTCGGTGAGACGGCGGCCGCGTTCGAGCTGGGCCTGCGTCGATTTATCGAGGTCGGAGCCAAACTGTGCGAAAGCCGCAAGCTCTCTAAATTGAGCGAGATCGATACGCAGTGTGCCTGCGACCTGCTTCATCGCCTTGATCTGTGCCGCGCCGCCGACGCGTGATACAGAGTTACCCACGTTGATGGCCGGTCGAACGCCCGAGTTGAAAAGATCGGACTCGAGAAAGATCTGCCCATCAGTGATGGAGATAACATTCGTCGGGATATAGGCCGAGATGTCACCCGCCTGTGTCTCGATAATAGGCAGTGAGGTCAACGAACCGCCGCCGCGCGCGTCAGACATCTTTGCGGCACGCTCGAGCAGTCTTGAGTGAAGATAGAAAACGTCGCCCGGATATGCCTCGCGGCCGGGCGGACGGCGTAGCAGCAGTGAGATCTCTCGGTAAGCAGCTGCCTGCTTGGACAGATCGTCATAGATCGTTAAAGCGTGGCGGCCGTTATCGCGGAAAAACTCGCCCATCGCGCAGCCCGAGTAGGGAGCGAGGAACTGCATCGCCGCAGGGTCTGACGCCGTAGCCGACACGATGATGGTGTAATCCATTGCACCAAATTCCTCCAGCTTCTGACGGACCTGTGCAACGGTCGACTGTTTCTGCCCGATGGCAACGTAGATGCAGATAACATCTTTGCCTTTCTGGTTGATGATGGTGTCGATGGCGACGGCCGTCTTGCCCGTCTGTCGATCGCCGATGATCAGCTCACGCTGGCCGCGGCCGATCGGCACCATCGAGTCGATTGCCTTCAAACCCGTCTGAAGCGGCTCTTTTACGGGCTGGCGGTCAATGATGCCGGGGGCGATGCGTTCGATCGGAAAATATGTGTCGGTAACGACCTCGCCTGCCTCATCGATCGGATTGCCCAGAGCGTCTACAACGCGGCCGATCAGGGCATCCCCGACAGGGACGCTCATAATGCGTTTCGTGCGCTTTACCTCGTCGCCCTCTTTGATCTTCTGAAAATCGCCAAACAGCACGCAGCCGACCTTATCTTCCTCGAGGTTCAGTGCCAGGCCGCGCACGCCGTGGGGAAACTCGAGCAGCTCCCCGGCCATGACCTTTTCGAGGCCATAGATCTCGGCAATACCGTCGCCTACCTTGATGACCGTGCCGACCTCGTCGACGGTCATGCTGGCGTCAAAATTCTGGATCTGTGCACGTATGATCTCGTTGATCTCGTTAGCTTTAATTGCTTCCATAAAGTTTCGGTTTTTGGTTCTAGGTTTTGGGGTTTGAATATTTGGTCTTTCAAAAAAACGAAGACCAAAAACCAAAAACCTATCCGTTCACCAGTTGTTCTCTTAAATTCTCCAACTTCGTTCTGACCGAGCTGTCGTAAACGGTCGAACCGATGCGGGCTACCACCCCGCCGATGATCTCGCTGTCGATCGCGTAATTGATGGTCACTTTCTTGCCCGTGAGTTTCGCAAGGCTTTTCTCAAATTTGGTACGTTCGTCACTCGGCAGCTCGCGCGCGGAAATTATCTCGGCCTTAACAGTACCTCCGCGTTCGGCCAGAACGGTCTCAAACCGTTCGTTGATAACACCAAGATCGCCTAGCCGGCCGTTCTGCAGCAGAACGCGTAAAAAGTTTGCCGTCGCCGCTGAAGGTTTGGCCTTGGCGATCAGCTCTTCGAGAACGGTCACCTTGTTTGCGTGAGTTATGGCCGGGTTGCTGAAGACGGATTTAAGGTCTGCGTTCCTGTCGATCAGCTCGCCCCAGCTTTCCAGCTCCGTCTTTATCGTTTCTGTCTCACCAGTTTCTAAAACTACGTCGGCGAGTGCGGCCGCGTATCGGCGGGCTATTGTTTCCGAGCTCATTTAGTTCAGCCCTCCCATCTCGCGGAGGCCGGCCTTGACAAGCCGAGCGTCCTTCTTAGCGTCGATCTCGGCCCTGAGCTTTGCCTCGGCGAGCCTGATGCTTTCCTCGGCCGAAAAACGCCGGAGCTGCGATGTCGATTGTCCGGCCAGCCGATTCAATTCCGCGTCGGCCTGCAATTTGAGACGCCCGATCTCGACCTTTGTCTGTTCCGACAGTCGTTTTTTCTCAAAATCGACCTCTTCCTTGGCTTTCTTTAAAACGTTTTCCTTTTCAGATTCGAGCTGGGCAAGCCTCGCTTCGGCCGCGGTCAGTTTCTCAAGTGCGGCACGCTTCTCCTCTTCGGCCTTTATCAACTCAGACCTGATCTGTTCTCGTCTGGCTTTGAATGCCTCGCTGAGGGGCTTTTTCACCAGATAGATCATGATCCCGATAAAGATCGCGAGGTTGAGAAATTTCCAGAGCTCAAAGCCGGGAATATTAAAGTAGTCGTTGTAAATATGCGAGGCACCGCCGCCGCTCGGAGCGGCCAGAAGC
>JBHENG010000065.1:0-11988 GCA_046262195.1 Pyrinomonadaceae bacterium
TTGCAGCGCGTAATCGATTTGTGGGGCAGGGCCGAGCAATTGGGCTTCCCCGATCTGGTCACGCTCGCCCGGCAAAAGTCCGAAGACGTATTCCGTGCGCTCATAGACCGCGACGGAGCGACCGCCACGGCAAACCCTTCGGACTCGAATCTGCGTCGCCTGTTGGACCTCAAGGCGAGGGCACAGCTACTGGGCTTCTCCGCCCACGAACGTCAGGCTCTGGTGAAGGTGGCGGCGGGCGTGCGCGTGATTGTCGCGCGGGCGTCTGCACAGTGCGACACCGATGAGGCAGCCGCGCAGGCCGAATTCCTGAGGGCGCAGACGTGGCACGCGGCTGTCGCGCTCGACCTGACCGTTGACCCGACGCTCGGCGATGCTATCCGCGAGGCGATGGAAAATTGCGGCAACGACGGGGATATGACGGTGACAGTTTTTCCCTCCAGCACGTTTGTTGATTCGTTCGCGTTTAGGTACAAAAATGACGGTTCGAGTGCAGAGAATTATTTCATTACTAATTGTGCGTACCAATCAGTGTCTGCTCAACAAGCGTCTCCTCCGATGACGCTTGAGCAGCAACGTTGTAATGCCACGATAAGGTCCGCCTTGACCCAACCACGGCCGAATGTTCTGGCTTGGGACGTCACGCTGGCGACCTCCGGCAGCTACCCGCCCGGTGGTATAGGCGAGGGCGGAACCTCCCTCGCGGGAGCCTGGTATACAGTGAGGTTGACCTTCGAAGAGGCCGGCACGCTAAAACTCGTCGTCAATCCTAACTGGGCGACCAGACCCCCGCCTAGCCACTTGCCGTCCGCTGTTGAGGTGATCGTGTACGGTGATTCTGGCTCGCTCGGTTTCATCAATCATCGGTTCTATCCCCCACCCCCTCCCTGGGAACGTCTCTCTGAATATGAGACGGGAACCGAAGCCACTGTAAACATAGCGGGCCCGGGCACCGTAACCCTCATCCTCCGTACTGGCGGTTCGTATGATGAGAGCGGCAGTGGCCGAATGCTCACGGCAACCTTCAAGCCGGAGTAGTAGCCGCTAGATCAAGTCTCAACACCACGCGCCGTAGTCAGTGATTTTCCCCGACTGCGGCGCGTGGACTATGAACATGTTTTGGAGAAATTAACCAACCTGCCCTTCGGCTCGCTCCGGTGACGGAATCGCGCCAAGCTGCTGCAAGAGTCCGAACATATCATAGACATACCAACTTTCCGCAATTTTATCCCCAACCATCCGATAAATGCTCACGCCGGAGAAGCTGACGCGCTTGTTCGTTGCCGGAATTCCTGCAAACGTCTTGTCGTGAAGCCCGCTCGCCGTCCAACGCTTGACCGCTTTGCCTTCCTCGCCGACTAAATCGTCAATTGCGACGTTCACTTCAGACAAGCCTGCAAAAAGGTCGTTGGCCCATTGTTTGTAGTCCGCCAGCGTGCTAACGTCTGGACGGGAAACGTCGTGATGAACGTAGTCCGGCGCATAATACTTATTCATCGCCTCGACGTTCGCTTTGTTCCACACTTCATCGGTGTATTCGGCGATGAAGTTTTTAAGTTCCGTATCTGTCATTCTGTTATTCTCCTTTTTCGATTTAATTTGGATCGCTTGAGCAGATGCAGTAACGCACCTTATCTTAAGATACGAAGTCAAAAGTTCTTATTATCATCTTCAGATACTCAAAGTAAACCTTAAGGCCGCATAAATTGAGCGTAATCAATCCGTATTACAGTCAGATTCCGCGTATTATGCGAAGTTGTTTGAGATAACACACGCCTTCTGATGATCTTGGGGTGGTGGCGGGAGGCACGTTCCCTGGGGCAAAATACACGGCAAGGTAACGTTTTACGGGCTTATGAATCAAAGCAACTTGAGCCGGCGAAGCGTTTGGACGAAGTTGTAAGTCAGGATCAGCTCAAATCTGGTGCGGGGTGTCTGAAGCGTGGGCAACCGGCCAACCCCCTGGATAATGATCGAGCTAACGGAAAATTCGCGACTTAGTTTGAAGCTGCCGCCCAGGTACAGCCGCTTGCCGGGTGGAAACCTGTCCGCGTTCAGCATCGGCCGGTCGATTCGCGCAAAACCGCCGTTAATGGTGAGTTTCTTTGTGGCCGCTTTTTCGCCGGACAGGTTAAACCCATAACCGACATCCGGGGACACTCGCTGATAGTTTTCAAAAAGCACTACGTCAACTAATTCCGTCTCCGGCACCTTGACCCGAACGGCCTGCCGCAGGGTGTCCCGACCCGATTCGAAAGTATAATCGGCCGAAAAGCCGACTCTCTTCGTCACCTGTTTTCTGACAAGGAACTGGTGATAATTTGACTTGTTGAGATGCCGGAAACGGCGAAAGACGCTTGGCCTGTTGTTGTCGCCCAAAAACGCAAAGGTCGCCGACACCTCGTCAAAATACACGTCCTTAGGCCGCCGTAGTGTGACACGTTCGCCTGTGATGTAAACGTCATTATCATAGCCGGTTATCTCGGTATTTTCGCCGTTGTTTACCGCGATGCTGCCAAACTGCATGTCAACGCCCCCGCCCGGTTTCGCCTGAAGAAAAAGCTGCTTTACGTAAAGTTTGGTCTGTAAATCACCGGTCCCCAGCCCCGTGTTATTCCAGCCGGAATTGATGGCATTGCCGGTGAAAAGGCCCGCGTAGACGCTATACCGGCCGCGCTTATCGAATTTGAATCGCCCGCGGGCCGCGATCTGCCATTGTTGCTGATTGTTGGTCGTCACGCCCGCCGAGTTTTTCA
Source organism: Pyrinomonadaceae bacterium (assembly GCA_046262195.1). Lineage (GTDB taxonomy): Bacteria > Acidobacteriota > Blastocatellia > Pyrinomonadales > Pyrinomonadaceae > OLB17. Next base: position 2,757 of record JBHENG010000065.1, read on the forward strand.
CCAGCCGGTACCTGGTGCTCAGCGACACGGCCTCGATGTCTACCCATCGCTTGAACTCAGGATGCACTGGCGACGCCGTAGCGGGTTTGGCAGGCTGTGCGCCAGGTGCGTCCTCACCCGCGGCCTTTGGTGACGGCGACGGCTCAGGCCGACTCTGCGCGGAACAGGTGATGGCGAAAACGAACGCCATTACTATTGGCCCGAGCAGTGGCTGCCTAATGATTAATGATCCACGGAATGTCAGCATCTTGTGCACTACCGCATTAACTACAACTTTAGCCGCTCATACTGTGCGAACAGCTTTGTGATGTGGGCATTTATCGCCTGTTTGGCGGCGAGACTGGTTTCCTTATCACGCTTTTTCACCAACTCCTCGATCTGGTGCTGCAGGATCTCTGTCTTCGTCTCGGGCTTTTTACTTTTTGGTACCTGATATTTGTTTTCCATAAAAGAGACTTTACTACAGCCGTTTATCGCTTGCGTCCGAATAGAGATAACAGCCAGAATACATACATGAGATCATTTGCTCTTATTTTCATGCTCCTTTTTTGCGGCCTCTCCATATCGGCCCAGATGAGCGTCACTCTCAGAGGTCAGGTAGTGTGTTCGGTCTGTTGGACCGAAGCCGTCGATCGCAAGAAAAACCCTTACGGGACACCTGCCGATATCAAATGCGCGGCGGACTGCTCGGACAAGGACCTGCCGCAGGCACTCGCCGTGGAAGACGAGAAAGGCTTTACTCTTTACATGCTCGAGCGCGGCAGCTACAAAACTAAAACGAAGGATTTCCTCGAATTCGTCCCTAAGACCGTCGAGATCGAGGGCGAGCTTCGCACGGAAAAAGACCAGCGATTCGTCAAGGTCAATGCGCTCCGCGTTTTAAAAGAAAGTGCTCCTAAGCCCGTACCGCAGTCCGATGATGCCGTGCTAGCTTTAAAGGACATGGCAGGCGTCGATCAGAGCCTGGCGAGTCTGCGAGGCCGTGTGGTCGTGCTTAATTTTTGGGCCACGTGGTGCGAGCCCTGTAAAAAGGAGATGCCTGACCTCTCGGCAATTCAGAATGACTATGCCGCCCTCGGCGTACAGGTGATCGGCGCCACAGCAGACGCAGCAACCGATTCAGCAAAGGTGTTAAGGTTCGTGCGTCAATACAAGATCAACTTCCCCGTATGGATGGGCACCACTAACCCCGACATGGAGCGGTTCGGCGTGGGTACGGTCCTGCCCGCTACCGTCATCGTCGACCGGCAGGGAAAGATCGTCTGGCGTGAGATCGGCATTATAAAACCGGCCGCACTGCGCAAAGAGCTGGATCGACTGCTCACCCCGGCGGATAACGGCAAAGTTGCGGCGGCGGGCAAACGCGCTAAGGAAAACGCGTCGCTCGTTCCCGCCTGACCCGTCTGACCGGGCGAAGGCCAGGCTGTCCGGGGGACCGCCACTAACCCAAAGAAATTTACGTGGGGCCTGCGGCTGCTGACGGGGCAGGTCAACCGTGCGGCGGTGCGGACAACGCTCGTGTACCGGTGGCACCCGCGCGTTCATTTCGGTGTCGAATACAACCCAAAGGTGGGCGAGGTGCACCCCCTTCTTACACTCATCCCGCTGACCGAGACCAAAAACCGCCCCGCGGTCATCTTTGGCATCAGCTCGGACCGCATCGGTACACCTAGGGGCACGTCCATTTATCTAACAGCCAGCAAGGACCTCCAGCACTGGACAGGCCTGCCGATAGCCCCGTACGGCGGCATCGTCTACGGCACTTACGACCATCGCTTTCGTGCGATCGGCGGCTTAAATATCAGGCTAAGAAAAGATCTCACGTCCCTGATCCAGTTTGACGGCGTAAAGGTCCATCCCACGCTGACCTACACATTTAACGATACCCACAGCCTGACATTCCTCATGATCCGCGGCACCAGACCCGGCATGACGTATACATTCTCGTTCTAGCGCCCTAAAAAAGAGACGCTAGCCCCTTTTGACTTTTGACTTTTTACTTTTGACTTTGCCGCTATGCTGAGGCCCACACCAAGTGAGGGTGCCCTCACGGGCTCATCGAGCATGAGCCAACGATTAGCCGCGCTGCCCTCTTTCTTTGACTTTTGACTTTTGACTTTTGACTTTTTCCCCGCCACTCACGCCATCAGCTCCCGCGCGGCCTGCGAGGTCATCACCGGAACGATCTCAAACTCCATCAGGTCCGACCAGTTCGAAGTCCACTGGTTGAACAACGTGCGGTCGTGGCACTCCATCAGCTGAAAACAGCGGTCGAAGTTTGGCTCAACCCAGCTGTCGATGTAATTCAGGCCCTCGGGCATCATCCGTCCCCGTTCCCTAAACCTGTTGTACACGGCCGCCGCATTACGGCCCTTGAACCGTTCGATAACCATGTAAAGCATTTTAAGGACCTCCAGTATCTGAAAAAGCGATGCGCCGCCCGCGCGTTCGCGACGATTGCTTCATTCAGTGGTGTTTTCGTCGACAACAACTTCCGGGCTGCCCAGTTCGGCAATCCAAAACTAAGTTCTTCCCAGAGAATGTCCACCTGAGTGGGCTAAGTATAGCAAGAAACGGTTGTCGGCCTGGTGGTCGGCCCGCTTGATTTTCTGTCACGAACTGCGCACGTAGTACAATGTCGCTAAAAAATACGAGCCTACTTTGCCGGGACGCTTTCAAGAGTGGAATCATATGAAAAATAAATTTGCACAAAAATTTCTGTTGGTTGCCGCCCTCTTATCGGCTTCACCCGCTTTTTCAATATCTGGTCATGCGCAATCAGTCAAATCCGCCGGTTCGCAAACAGAGGGAGAAAAAGAGAAATTACTTTTTAAGGCCATAAAGGAACGAAATTTAGACTCAGTGAAGAAACTGATCGCCGCTAAAGCAGATGTTAACGCTCGCGACGAGGAGGAAAAAACGACTTTGCAGCAAGCGGCCGAAAACTATCTGCCGGGCGGAGAAATACTAAAAGCTCTGATCGCCGGAGGGGCTGAAGTAAAGTGGGGCGGAGTAGAGGCTCTCCGCATGCAGCAAGCCAACCAGGCCGAAATCATTAAAATATTGATCAAGGCTGGTTTTAACGTGAATTCCAGTGATGCCAAGGGAAACACCGCGATCTTTTACACGGACGCTGAAAATCTTGATCTGTTGATCGGTGCAGGCTCTAACGTAAATGCAAAAAATACTGACGGACGTACACCATTGCTGGAGACAGGAGGCGACCTAAATACAATTAAAAAACTGATCGCTGCCAAAGCCAACGTCAACGATCAGGACAACGACGGTGATACAGTTTTGATGTTAAGCGCTCGTTTTGGAAATGTGGATGCGATAAAAGCTTTGTACGAAGCCGGAGCAAAGATCAATCTAAAAGACGAGGCTGGTCGAACGGCACTCGACCACGCCATCGCTAATCTGAAAGCCACGCCACCCGGGTCACAGAAAGAAACTCAGGAAACCATTAAATTTCTGGAGTCCGTCGGTGGAAAGACTGGCAATTCGATTGAAAAGCGTCCGCCGGATGAGAAAGCGAAACTGCTATTTAAGGCTGTTGAATCAGGCGACCTCGACGCCGTAAAGAAACTGATCGCGGCCGGAGTCAATGTTAAAGCTAAAAAGGACGGCGATGGAAAAACACCCTTAATAGTTGCTGCTGAAAACTTTGTTGAGGACGGAGTCATTCTAAAGGCGCTGATCGACGCTGGGGCTGATCTTAAAAGGGACGAATTAGAAGCCATAAAATCCGCAACCGATGACGACCAGCATGAAGTGGTCAAATTCTTAATAAAGTCGGGTTTCGATGTCAACAAAAGAGACAGTCTTGGCAGGACAGCCTTGTTTGACGCGGCCGCTGCCGCTATGAAGTTGCTCATAGCCGCCGGCGCCTACGTTAATGTAAGAGACGAAGACGGAATGACCCCATTGATGGCCGCCGGCAAGCTGGAGGAAGCGAAGATCTTGGTCGCCGCCGGCGCCAATGTCAATGAAAAAGACGCAAATGGTGATACTCCGTTAATGTTTGCGGCCGACGGCGGAAATATAGATGTCATCAAGGCTCTTATCGCCGCCGGGGCTAAGCTCAACGCAAAAAACAAAAAAGGGCAAACTGCTCTGATGAAAGCCAGTGAAAACGCGCGATCCGCTCCAACAGATACAAATTGGAAAGAGGTCATTCAGCTTCTGACATCGGCAGGCGCGGTGAAAGCAAAACAGCCATAAATAAAGCCTTAGTTTCTAACCATAAAATTGAATAAGTATGAAATTTCCTTTCTATAGCGTGTCGTGTTTTGTCTTGCTGAGCATCGGTTTAGGTATAGCTCGAACGACCGTATTAAACGCTCGCCTGCTTGAAATGGTGAATAGCGAATAGCCAACATAAATGGTAAATGTAAGTGGTAAATGTAAATCGTGAAGTCGGGCTGAAAAAGTGAAAATCCTGTCTGGTGAGATCGCACTTGCTGCTCTTGCTTTTGCCCTATGCTGTGTCGGTGAGGCCATGGCGCAGGACGCTCATGTTCGCGTAAACCAGGCGGGATATCTGCCCGGCGACACTAAGATCGCCATCGCTTTTTCGGATGCGGAACTGGGCGGCGGATTTGTTGTGCGGGACCTCGCGACAAAGTCCGTCGTTTTCAAAGGCGAAGTAAAGGGCGTTGCGCCCCCCGCGTGGGGGAGCTCCTTTTCGCATTATCACGAGCTCGATCTTTCGTCGGTGAGAACGCCGGGGAGATACCTGATCGAGCTTGACGGTGCGGGTACGGTCTCACGCGAATTCTCCGTCGGCCCCTATCCCGGCTATCACGAAGACCTGCTTTTCTTCATGCGGCACCAGCGGTGCGGGTACAACCCGTTCCTCGACATGACCTGCCATCGCCGCGACGGCCGTTCGTTTTACGCGCCCTTCGCGGACAAGACCTTCGTTGACGCAAGCGGCGGGTGGCACGACGCGGGCGACCAGCTCAAATACCTGATAACGGCCAGCAACGCGACCGCACGGATGATGCTGGCCTATGAACTGCAGAAAGGGAAGTTCGGCGACTTTGCCGACGAGCTCGGCCGCGAGGCCCGCCCGAACAACATCCCGGACATTCTTGACGAGGCAAAATGGGGCCTTGACTGGATCCACAAGCTACATCCGAGGTCCGACCAGCTTTTTCACCAGGTCGCGGACGACCGCGACCACCGAGGCTTTAAGATGCCGGACAACGACAATGCCGATTATGGCTGGGGACCGAACAGCTACCGGCCCGTCTATTTTGCGGACGGAAAGCCGCAGGGGCTGAGCAAGTTCAAAAGTCGCTCGACTGGTGTCGCGAACGTCGCGGGCCGTTCAGCGGCGGCGATGGCCATCGGTTATCGCATCTGGAAGCTCGATCTGAAGGATGCGGTTTTTGCGGCGAAGTGCCTGCATGCGGCCGAAGAGCTGTACGGCATGGGCAAGCGGCAGGAAGGCTTTCAGCAGGGAAATTCGTTCGGTGCGCCGTACCGCTATAACGAAGACACGTGGGCCGACGACATGGAATACGCCGCGGCCGAGCTGTACAAGGCGACACACAAAAAAACATATCTCGTCGACGCGATTCGCTACGCCAAATTGGCGGGCACGACCTCGTGGATGGAATTTGAAGACTCGGACATGGGTTTTGAGATGGGCCGCCATTATCAAATGTACCCGTTCACAAACGTCGGACATTTCGCGTTGTACCCGCTGGTCGATAAAAGGACGAAAGCAGAGCTGGTGGGATATTACCGGAGCGGCATCGAGCGGGTCATCGCACGCGGGAAGTCAAACCCTTACGGCGTCGGCGTTCCGTTCCTCTGGTGTTCTAACAACCTGGTCGTCGCGTTCATCACGCAGGTGCATCTGTACGAGCTGATGACCGGCGATAAAAAATATCAACACGCCGCGAACGACCATCGCGACTGGCTGCTCGGCAGAAATCCGTGGGGCACGTCAATGTTTGAGGGGCTGCCTGCGAGCGGCGAGTTTCCCGAAGACACGCACCTGCCGACCGTCCAGCTCCTGAAAACGCAGGTGCGCGGCGGCCTCGTCGACGGTCCGATCGCCACCTCGACATACAAAGGACTGCTTGGGCTCAAACTGAGCAAGCCGGACGAGTTCGCCGCGTTCCAGCCGCGCGATGTCGTTTACCACGACGACGTTGGTGACTATTCGACGAACGAACCAACAATGGACGGCACCGCCGACGCCATCCTGGTGATGTCCCTGTGGAGCCGGAAACGAATGTGAAAAAGTGGAAAGGTGCGAAAGAGAAATAGTGATTTGTGAATCGTAAATCGCGGGAAAGTAAAAAAGTAGAAGAGTGAAAAGGTGAAAAAGGGCCCACGGCCGGCCGGTCACGGTTACTGACCACCCGCTCACTGCTCACTGCTCACCGCTCACTTCTTTGATCCTTTCCCGGAGCCAGGCGGCGAAGTCGTCCTCGGACATTGTGCCGTCCGCGAGGGCGAGAAAAGTAAAGTACTTGTCGGTTTGCGACGCCATGAGCTGAAAGCCGTTCAATACGAGAAACGTCCTGGTGGCCACAAGCCCGATCCGTTTGTTTCCGTCGATGAATGGGTGGTTCTTTACAATGCCGAATGCATACGCCGTCGCAAGCCGGGCGATATCTGAATCTGGCTCGTACGCCTCGATGTTCTGCGGCCGAGCCAGAGCGGATTCCAGCAATCCCCGATCGCGCAGGCCATCATCGCCGCCATGCTCGGCGATCTGGCGTCGGTGCATGGCCATAACGGCGTCGATGCGGAGCCACTTCATTATTCAGCAAGTTTGCGAAGCACATCACGATCTTCGCGCATGACCTGCTCGGCGATAGCCATCTGCTCAGCAAACTCCTCATCGTATACCGTGAGCTCTATGCCATTTGGCGTCTCTATCGCGTATAGGCTGTCGCCTTTTTGAACCCGAAGCCGCTCGAGTATCTCTTTAGGCAGAACAATGCCCGCCGAATTGCCAACCGTCGTGATCTTTAGTTTTGTAGTCATGAGGATATTATAACATAGGTTATAATCTTAATGGTAAACGGTAAATGGTAAATGGTAAATGGTAAATGGTAAGTGAGGAATCCTGCTTACGGCCCACTGCCCACTGACCGCTCACTGCTCACTGCTCACTTTCTTATGTCCTGCAGCGTACCGTCAGCGGGGCCCACAAACGCTATCATCAAAATGGGAAATTTGGTGAACCGTCGCTCGTTTTCAAAACGGGTGCTTGACGGCTCGCCTGGTTTCGTAGATATCTCTCCACCGCAATTTGATCCAAAAGGGGGAAGTATGAAAAAGATCGTTTCAACATTTTTACTTATGAGTATGTTTACGCTGGTGCCTTCGATGCCGACGGCGCTGGCCGCTACGGAGCCGAGCGAAGGGATCATTGATATGTTCGAGGCTGCTACGTTCGAGTTTGGCGAAGCCATTGCGCCATGCCCTGCCGGTACATTTCGTGTGCGGCGTAGTACTCGTACAAAGAAAAAGCTGCTTAACGCGGCGCTTGCTACCGGCATCGGTGCTGCCATCGGCGGCGGTGTAGGTGGCGGGCGAGGTGCCCTCCTCGGTGCAGGCACTGGTGCGGGCGGATACTTGACGTATAGATACATTCGCGATCGCCGCGGCCGATGCGTTCGAAGCTACAGGCGGTACTAAAGGGGAAAGGATAAAGGCGAAAGGATAAAGTAAGCCCGCGGTCCCTCGCGGGCTTCTATTCTGACTTCTGACTTCTGATTCCCGACCACCGACCAGAGGCTACTTCTCTTACTGCTCGCCGCTCACTGAGTATCAAAAGGATAAAGAAAGTCCGCGATCACTCGCGGGCTTTTTTGATTGCCGACTGCCGATAGCTGATTGCTGATCGATGATTGATGATTCCTAAATCTAATCGCCTATCACCTATCACCTATCGCCTGTGGCTTTTCGCCTATCGCTGACCGTTATTCCTTACTGCTGACCACTGACCACTGACCACCGCTCACTGCTCACCGCTCACTGCGTCCTGCTACATTCGCGCGGTACAATTGTCTCTATGAAGCGTTCGTTAGCCCTGATCATAGCGTGTGCAATCCTAGCGGCCGCCAGCCCCACGGCTGCACAGTCGACGACTGCGGACACCAACGAAGGGTACCTCGTGACGCCGGACAAGGTGCGGCTTTTTTATAAGATAGTGGGGCAGGGAACCGAGACGCTGGTCGCGGTGCATGGCGGGCCCGGCAATTCGCTCGAATCGATCCGAGCCGATCTCGAGCCACTCGCTAAAGGGCGCCGCGTGATCTACTACGATCAGCGCGGCCAGGGCCGTTCCCAGCTCATCAGTGACGGCAAGAAGCTCGGGTATCAGCAGCACGTAGCGGATCTTGAGGCGGTTAGGCAGCACTTCGGGCTCGACAAAATAACGCTGCTTGGCAACTCCTGGGGCGGCCTGTTGATCTCGCTCTACGCCGTCGCGCATCCGGACCGAGTTGAGCGCATGGTGCTGCACAATCCCGCACCGCCGATGCAGGGTTTCCTGAGCGATATGCAGGAGGAGATCCGGCGGCGAATGAACAGCCTTTACAAACCCGAACAGATCAAGCGGGTCCGGTTCAGCGAGAGGCCGGAGAACTGGCTAAAGGCGAGCGATCCCCTGCCGGTGTGCCGCGAATTCTACACGCTCGTGCTGAGCACTTACACTTATTCACGCACGCTGGATATCGGTTTCAAGGGCGACGTCTGTGCCGGGCCGATAGAGTCCGTGCGGCAAAATATGGTTACGAATGGGCACGTCTGGCGAAGCCTCGGCGACTTTAATCTCGTGCCAAAACTCGGTGCTGTAAAGGCCCCGGTTCTGGTCATACACGGCGCCGCCGACGTCATCCCCTTACGCGCATCCGAATTCTGGGCATCCGGCTACCCAAATGCCCGCCTGCTGCTGATCGAAAAAGCGGGCCACATCTCACACGTCGAAACGCCCGAAATATTCTTCTCCGCCGTCGAAACCTTCCTAAAAGGCACGTTTCCCGCCGAAGCAAAAAAGGTCGAACGCCCCGCGCGCGCGTTGCACCGTTGACCTTTTTCACGTTTTCACTCTTTCACTCTTTCACGCTTTCGCCTTCCTCACTATTTACCATTTACCATTTACCATTCACCATTTCCCATTCGCCTCGATTCAACTAATAAGTGCAACAAAACGGTTATTGAAGACCTCGTCGGGTGTTCGGAAGTTGAGCACCTTGCGAGG
>JBHENG010000066.1:0-11915 GCA_046262195.1 Pyrinomonadaceae bacterium
GGTCTTCAATAACCGTTTTGTTGCACTTATTAGTTGAATCGAAGAAATAGACCCAGCCCGCGAGATCGAGCGTAGACACAGTTTTTGGCGAACCGTTAATCTCTCGCAACCACTGTGTCGTAAAGTCCGTAATGGGTCAAGCCCTCATGGCTCTCTATCCCCGTGTAGTGCAGGGATGCGTCCTCGTAACGGCGGAAAGCGAAGACGGCTTGATTCATCTCGGTATTGAACACTCTGAGACGAACGAGCAGTTGAAAATCTTTTACCGTGAGTCCGGTAACGACAAGAAACAGATCCGGTTCGAGTTTGGTAATAACGTCCTGAAGCGTGTTTTCTCGATAATCGGTCAAATACATAAATGCCGGGATGCGCGTAGCAAATTTGATCAGTTTTTCCTGAACGCGTTTACGCAGCGACTTGTACTCTTTCTCCTCATCGGTCAGTTCCTTTTTTTCCTTCTTCGTTAAGTCGCGTTCCTTAGCCTGGTTCTCGAGATCTTTAACCTTTTCGCTCTTGTTTATGATCGTTTCGATGATGTTGTCGCCTAGTGCGCGCCATCCTTCGATGCGCTCCACCGCGGCCATTGCCTCGGGATCGTTTAGAACGCGCCCAAGCGTGTCATTGTCGACATTTACGAGTAGCGCGTTTTCCCACTTGCGAGCGAGCAGCGTTGCAGACGTGCCCGCCATGGCAATATCGAGGATGCCGCCCGCGTCGATGTGCGTCATATTCGCGCTGTCGTACGCCAGCACCGGCAGAAACGACACGAGGTCCTTCACGGCGTTCTCCGGGTTTGGCTCGTTAGGCGACAGTCCGATGGCGTAGTCGGAGAGCTGTCTCAGAGCTCGCGTGGGAGCGAAATCGAAGACGAAGCAGTTGGGCTTAAAGACCTCCTCCTCGTTCGGGTTGTCGCCGTTGGGGTTTTTGATCGTCCATGGCGATTGCACGCGGAACGCGGACTGGAAGTAGGTTTCCGGCGATTTGAGATTGCGTAACATCAGGTTCGATGACCATTGGGGTATCGTTACGCCCGTCGTTAACTTGCCGCACGAAAGTGTGATGGTCTTGGTATCGAATCCGCTGCTGATCGCCTTGCGAACCGGAGGCAATGCGTTAAGCCCTATACCCGCTGCGGCTCCGGCGACGACAACCACCCGATAGTCGTGCCAAAACGTGTTGTGCTTCTCTGCTAGGAGATTCGCGGTCGCCCGAAAGGCAAATAGCCACGCCGTTCACGGCGTGGAAAAGATCACCCGAAAATTGGCGAGGGCGTTTCAACGTCCTTTTCAAAAGAGGTCAGCCATCGTGATTGGAGTATTTTTCGAGCCTCTCATGGACCGTCCCTCTCCGATGATGCTCTTTTTGGTTCTTTATGTACTCAACAACCCATCTCAGATCTTTTGTTCCAAACGTCAGGATCCATAACCACGCTGCCATTGGAGGGCTTTTGGTTGAACTTCATGATTGATGTAGTACGCACTTGAACCTTTCAATTTGCCGATCCAGTCGGACACCAATAAATCCGGTTGAAGACTTACGCTGATGTGTACGTGAGTGCTGATGCCTCCGATAGCATGAAATCTGGCCCCTGGTGTCTCAAGAATCTTATGCGTCAGGTACTGATAAAGCCGGTCCTCGATCCTTTCCGTTATCATCGGCAAACTCGATTTCGTATGCCACGTGATATGAAAATTGATCTCCGAATAGACTGCGTCTGACATTTTCTCAAAGAAAGGACGTTAAAAACGCCCTTACCACAATTGTCTGAAACCCGACCACGCCCTGAAGGGCGTGGCTATTAGCCGCGGAACGCGGGCGGCGGCGAAGCCGAATTATGGCGAATTCGCCATAATTAACTTAGTTCTTCTCCCGGAAACGCGGCCAACTCGCTCACAATCATCGGCGGATACGTCTTCGACGGCGTGAATATCTCGTGCTTTTCTACGTTGGCGAAAAGCGAGCCCTCGGCGCTGAAGGCGGCCGATTGCGTGAGGCTGGCCAGATGGAAATCCCGTCGCTGGAATTTGCCCTTCCCCAAATAGCCCCACTCGGCAAAGGTTATCGATTGATCGTCGTGCGTGCGCATTTTCATTGCGTCGCCGTGAACGAGATTTTGCGACAGGACAAAGAAAGCGGCCCGATAGAGTTCGTCCGACTCATCGAGATTTAGGTACTCGGCGAAAATCTCCAGCAAATTCGCGCGGCATTCGGCGATGTTGTCCGCCAGCAACTCAATGCCATAAATACACATCAGCCCCAGCAGCGCATAATGCCGCCGCTCGAATTTCGACTTTCCATACTTGAGTTCCACCGCCGCGAGCTTGCGCCGCAGTATTTGCACGAGGAAGTTACCGCTACCGCACGCAGGCTCGAGAAAGCGAGAGTCGATCCGCTCCGTCTCGTCCTTCACAAGGTCGAGCATAGCCTCGACCATCCACGCCGGAGTGAAGACCTCCCCATGGTCTGAGACTCGCTGTTTGCTTTTCACTTGACTTGTACTCATTTCGCTTCACAGACCGCCAGCAGCTCACCGAGGGGATCGGCGCCGATTCGAAACAATTTGATGTCGCTCATAGACGTGGGGTAAGGTGATCGGAATGTTAGCACAAGAACACAGCAAACCGAACTTGTATACATTACTGTAGTAAAATGTCCGAGGGCCTGACGCATTTGAGCGGCGGGGCCTCGATTCAAAGCATTGACTCGCTCGGCACGTGACTCCTAGAATTGAAGCCAGTGAAGCGAGAAACCCAACCGATCACCATACAAAATATCAAACGAGCGCATGCTGAGCGGCGTGCCGAGATCCGCGAGCGGCTGGCGGAGTTTGACGCGATCGGCGAGCGGGGAACGGACACGGACCTGCTTGCGGAGATGGTCTTTTGTTTTTTTACAGGCGGGTGTTCCGCGCGGATGGGGCTTAGCTCGCTCGAGGCTGTAAAGCCGATCCTGCTGACAGGCGACCAGCAACAGATGGCCGGCGCGCTCAGCGGGGTGCACCGCTATCCGAATGCCAGGGCCAGGTACGTTGTCGCATCGCGGGAATTTCTTCGAGAACACTACGGCCTTGCCCTGCGTAAAAAGCTTGAAAGCTTTGATTGCTGGCATGCGAGACGCGATTGGCTGGTAAAGGAAAAGGGGATCAAGGGCCTCGGCTATAAGGAAGCGAGCCACTACCTGCGAAATATCGGCTACAAGGGTTATGCGATCCTCGACAAGCATGTGCTGAGATGTCTCGCCGAGCTGAAAATAATCGACGACGCAAAGCCACCAAATACGCGGGCGAGGTATCTAACGGTTGAAGAAAAGCTTAGAAAACTGACTGAGAAGATACACATCGATTTTGATGAATTAGATCTTGTCCTGTGGTCGATGAAAACCGGCGTCATCCTGAAGTAGCTCACACGTACAGCTAGAGTAGTTCCAGATATGAATTTTAGCGGCATGTTTCCGGGGAAATGGTACGCCGCTGAAGTTCTGCGATCCGTGATCTACAGCGTCAGCGCCGTTCTGCTCGTCTCTACCGTTTCGACGCTCTCGTTCTCACAAAGCCTCAAACCCGAAGATCCTAAAAAGCTGACTAAGGAAGGGATAAAGCTCACTCGCGACGGGAAACTGCTGGAGGCTGAGGCTGTTTTGCGCCGGGCGGCGGCCTTCGAACAAGGCACCTCAAAAGCAAAGGTTGAGCTGGCATATGCCCTCGTCAAACAGCGTGCGCTGGTCGAGGCCTACGAGGTGGTGTTCCCCATAGCAAAGGCCGAGCCAACCAACGCCCGTGCTTTCGCCGTTCTAGGACTGACCTTTATGACGGCAGGGCGTTTCGCCGATGCGCGGCTGGTCTTTTACAACGCCTTGAAATTGGACAAGAAACAGCATCTCGGCTGGGCAGGGCTTGGGCTGCTTGATTTTTACGAGAACAATCTTCGTTTTAGCCTCGCAAACCTTGACCAAGCCATTTATTTCGATCCTCATGAACCCGATTATCTGTTCGCGTACGCCCAGGTCGCTTCTCGCGCGGAGCGCTATGCCGAGGCCGCCGAGGCGTATGACCTTTTTCTCGCTGTCTCTCACAACGCCGATAGCGAACGGCGTGCCCGCATCAAAGGACTGATCGAATTCCTCAAACGGCTGGGTCAGGTTGGCAGTCTATATGTCGCGGCGGGCAAAGAGCAGACACAAGTACCCTTTGAGCTGATCGGTAACCGCCCGATCATCAAGCTGCATGTGAACGGGCATGAAGAGCCGCTGACATTTGTGCTCGACACAGGTTCCGGCGTTTCGGTCATCTCGGAAAAAACAGCCAAGCGGCTAAAGATCAAACCGATCGCGCGTGGCGGTTTCGCACGGGGCATCGGAGGGAACGGTAAATTTGAGATCGTTTACGGTTTGCTGCGCGAGATAAAGGTAGGCGATGTGAGCCTAAAGCACGTGCCCGTTTACCTGAGGAAGTTTCACGACGATTCGCTACATGTTGATGGCTATATCGGACTGGGCCTGATCTCTAAATTTCTGACTACCGTCGATTACGGCAGCAGGACTCTCGCGTTGACACGCAAGGACACCGATACGCGTGATTTCAAGCAAAACGATGAATTGTCTCTGCCGCTGCGTATCACCTCGAGCGGTTTCCTCAGCGGCGAGGTGCAATTACAGGGGCTCGACGCGCCTCTGAATTTTATAGTCGATACCGGAGCCAGCGTCTCTGTGATCTCAAACGATGTAGCGAAGGCGGACGGGATCAGTGGTTTCATAAATCCCGACAAGCTCCGCGTCATCGGGTCCGCCGGCATCACAAATGACGTTTACACATACCAGCTGCCAAAGATCACATTTGGCAAGCATTCGCGCAAAGACATCACTGCTGTAGCCCTTGATCTAGATTTGATCAATGAAGCTGCGGGTTTTGAGCAGTCGGGTATACTGGGCGGAAACTTTCTGCGAAATTACCGGCTGACTTTCGATTTTAAGAATTCAAAGGTCATCTTTGATCCTGTTGTTCCTGACAAGCAGCCTCCACAATGAAGTTGAGTCTCTATCTAGAAACGTCCGTCGTGGGTGCATACCTCGACAACGGCGAGCCTTTCAGGCGCGATCTCACCATCAGATGGTGGGAACACGAGCTTGCGGAATATCGGGCCTTCAGTTCGATCCTGGTCCAGCGCGAACTCGAGCGAATGGCGGAGCCGCACCGAACGGGATATCTGAACCTCGTAAAGCCGCTTGAGCAGCTCGAGTTAACCGACGAAGTCGCCATTCTGGCCGAGGGATACATCGAGCGCGGGATCTTTCATCGCAAATACATCGCCGACGCGATACACGTCGCCCTCGCGTCGTTTCACAAGGTGGACTACCTTGTCACGTGGAATTTTGGCCATATAGCCAATGTTCGCAAACAAGCACGATTACGGCTGTTCAATACGACAGCGGGATTTTTCTCACCGCTCATCATCACTCCGGAGTTTTTGGTCCATACGGTGTGATTTCTCGACTTTTTCATATCGGGGCTACTCTAAATCAATATATAGCGACCTTACAGGTTCAGATCGTGGCGAGGGTTTATGAAAATAGTCTTGAGGTGGGGAATTATGAAAAAATCTCTAGTGATCACGGTCGTTCTGCTTTGTTTTTCGCTGCCGCTGTCGTTGTCCTTGTGGCGTGCCTCGGCGGCAGACTGCACCCGCACATCGATGGGGCTGATACCGATAAACGATCTTGGCACCGGGACCTATAACGGGGCGCAGGGCGGACTATATCCCGGCGGAAACAATCTACGGCCCGCGGTCCATAATAGCGCGGGTATCGAGCAAGCAATGGCGATCCGCCCTCTTAACGGCAGCGGGCAGCCGGACGTAAACGGAAGGTATGTTCTGCTTTCGATCGGAATGTCTAATACGACCCAGGAGTTTTCTACATTCAAAACGCTCGCCGACGCTGATCCGGATAAGAACCGGCAGCTTTTGATCGTCGACGGTGCGCAGGGCGGTCAAGACGCAACGGCCTGGGCCAATCCCGACAGCCTGACCTGGACCAATGTAAATACACGGCTTATGCAGGCCGGTGTCACACCGCTGCAGGTCCAGATCGTCTGGCTCAAACAACAGCTTGCAGGCGACAATCTCGGCAGTTTTCCGACGGGCGCGCAGACTCTGCGCGACCGGTTGCGCGATATCGTGCTGATCGCGAAATCTAGATACCCAAACCTCCGCCTTCTATACCTGTCCAGCCGTGCATACGGCGGCTACTCAAATACGCTGCGCGGAACGGGTGCATATGAAAACGCGTTTGGCGTAAAATTTCTCGTAGAGGATCAGATCAACGGCGATCCCCGCCTCAGCTACGCCGGAACAAATCCGCCCGCACCATGGCTCGCATGGGGCCCATATCTGTGGGCTGACGGAATGGTCCCGCGGAGCGACAGCCTAACCTGGGCCTGCTCCGATTTCAATGACGACGGTATTCACCCATCGCCGTCGGGTGGGCGTCCAAAGGTCGCACAAAGACTGCTGGCGTTTTTCAAATACGACAGTACCGCCCGCATTTGGTTCCTCGGCGATGCTGCAGCAGTCGTATCGATAAGCGGCCGGGTCATGGCGCCAGACGGGCGCGGACTGAAAAACGCGCTTGTCTCCGTTACGGACCCGGAGGGAATTCAGCGGACTGTGTGGACAAGCTCGTTCGGCTTTTACACGTTTACGGACCTACCCGCCGGTCAGACGTACACGCTGCGCGTAAACTCGAAAAGATACCGGTTCTCGTCACGGACCGAAACGCTCAACGGTGACCTAACATCGATAGATTTTTTAGGAGTCGAATGATCCACGGCGCGCCCCGGAGTTTCGCGCGCCTGGGCGCGTCTCGCAGCCGTCGCGGATTATTGCATGTTGACCGTCGTTTCCACGAACCTCGGCAGCGAGATGGCCTGGTTTAGAATGACGCCAAATTCAGTGCCCGATTTCACCTCGGCTTCCTTGCCCTTGGTGTACCGGTCGCCGATAAAGCCCGCCCCGGCACCAAGCAGCCCGCCGATCAGAGCTCCCTTGCCGCCGCCGATCGCGCCGCCGAGCACGGCGCCGCCCACGCCTCCGCCGCCAATAAATATTACCTTGCGGTTATTCATTTTTTTGCCGGATGCAGTGCCTTCGTTGTCGGTGATAATGCCGTCAGCCTCGAGACTGGTCAGAGAACCGTTTATGGCCCGACTGGTGCCGTTCGGCAGCCGCACGCGATTAAAGCTGGCGTCGATCTGACCGACCTTACCGCCGTTCGCAGCACGCTGTACCATGTCGACGCGGCCCGTCACGGTGCTGCCAGTGGGAATCACAACAACACCATTCGTGGAGTAAACGGGCTCAGTGACCGTTGCGGTAAACGTATGTCCTACGCTCGCAGTTTTCGATGTGATCGTCTGATTCATGCGTACCCGCATCGTCGTGCCCGATGCAACCGCATAAACCGGAACAGCCGGCACTACGCGTTTCTTAACAATCGGTTTACGCTTTAACGCCGGACGCCGCTGTGCCGATGCATCGGCCGCGCCTATTGTCAGAAACAATGCCAGTGCCGCACAGACACTTTTTAGATTGATTAGTCGTTTCATTTCCCCTTTCTCCTCTTAGCTGAACGTTTTTGACGCCGAACCTCAACTTCAGACTTTGCAGCCAACAATTATGAGTTAGCAACCGGTTGTCACGTTGCAATTAAAATTACGCGATGCGTGAGCGAAAAAACGCGCGCGTAGCTCCGCACGAAATTTTTTTTGAAATCTCTATCGATTGAGAGTATATTTTGAACGACAACAATAACTTACTCTCCTAGTTCCTGGCCCTCGGTCTCATAGCCGGGGGCTTAGGTAATTTAGGACAGGTGTTTAACAAGTTTTTGCAGGAGCCGGCTCTCGGATATGCAGCTTTTTGCCCCGACTTTTTTACTCTTCACACTTAACTTGCTTGACGCGCTTTTAACTATCGTTTGGGTCAGAAGCGGCGTCGCTACAGAGGGTAATCAACTGATGGCTACGCTGCTCGACATTGGGAACGGACCGTTTCTCGGTGTCAAGATCGCCATCGGTGCGCTGGCCGCGTTTGTTTTGTTCCGGTGGGGAAACCGCCCGCTGGCGCGATACGGCCTCGTCGTTACGCTGGCGGCCTATCTCGGTCTGATGGGCATACATCTTTTTACGGGTCTCTCCGCGTTTGGTTACGTTTCCAACACAACGATACAGCAGCTTGCGGAGCTGCCCGGGCAGTTTTTCGCTCTAATATTCTAGTTTGCTGCTCGCTTTTGCCGCCCCGTGTTTTTCAAGCGAAACACGGGGGCGGTTTTTTTCGTATTCAATACACAACTCCGCGGGATTTCGGCTGCATCCTAAATCCTGGAATAATAACTGGGGAAGGGTTTGAATTATGGCTAACAGTTCTGTTTATCAACTGTCCGCACGACAGTTGTTGCTCGTGGCATTTTCTTCAGCGTTGATCGCGGTTGGAGCGGCCGCACTGCTCTACGGTGTAGGCAAATATTGGAGTACGGAGAGCGGCGCCGCCATAACATTTGCGGAGGACGCCGCGCGCACGATCTCAGATCCATCACAGGTATCTGACGAGCAGAACAGTATCGAGGTTTATAAGGCCGTGTCGCCCGGTGTTGCGTTTATAAATACAACCTCGTACCAGCAGGACTGGTGGGGTGACACACAGGAAGGCAAGGGCAATGGCTCGGGCTCTGTTATAGACGCCAACGGTCACATCCTGACGAACTATCACGTGATCGAAAAAGCGCAGAAGGTGACCGTCAGCTTTGGCAACGACAAAGTCTATCCGGCCAAGGTCGTGGGCGGTGACCCCGACACGGATCTGGCCGTTATCAAGATCGACCCTTTCCCGGGAATGACAGTAGTGCCGATAGGTGATTCTGAAAAACTCTCGGTCGGACAAAAGGTACTGGCTATTGGGAACCCGTTCGGTCTGGATCGCACTTTGACGACGGGCGTGATCTCAGGATTGCAACGGCCCATCAGAGCACGCAATGGACGGCCTATCGACGCGGCTATTCAAACTGACGCTTCGATCAATCCGGGGAATTCAGGCGGTCCGCTGCTCGACAAGTTTGGCAGGATGATCGGTATCAATTCGCAGATCCTTTCCCCGGCGGGCGGTTCTGTCGGAGTCGGATTTGCCGTTCCGGTGAGCACCGCAAGGCGTGTGATACCTCAGATCGTCCAGTATGGTGAGGTGCGTCGTCCGAAGCTGGGAGCTAACGTTTTGAGTGTAGCCAGCCTGATCGAACAGGGGGTACGTCTTCCGGTAGAGTCGGGTCTTGTTGTTCGAAACGTCACGCATGGTACGACAGCGTCGAATGCAGGTCTTCGCGGCCTGTCTCAGGATGGTTCGGGCAGTGTTGTCCTGGGCGATATCATCCTCAATATTGACGGTGAGAAAATGAAGGACCTCGACGACCTCTATCGTTATCTGGACAAAAAACAGATCGGCGACACGGTCCAGGTCGTGGTTTATCGCAACGGTCAGAATACAAATGTGCCGGTACGTCTGATGGGCGGACAACCGGCCGCCGGCCGCCGAACCACGCGAATGGAATAGCCGGACGAACATCATAATGTAAACTGAAGAGGCCGTCTGAGAAAGAGGCCTCTTTTCAATTGCCCCCGGCTTCAGCCGGGGGATTTGGTTGAAACGCTTCGGGCTTTAGCCCAAACTCAGTCTCGAAAGAATTCGCTTAGCTCCGGTCGCCACACCATAAGTGTCTGCGGCTAAAGCCGTAAGGATTTTTTCATCTGAAGTTCGGCTAAAGCCGCTGGTCATTCCTGCTCCTCACCCCTGGCTGAAGCCAGGGGCAATTCAAAACGGTTTTGGCCCTTCCGGACGCGATCTAACTTTTAGACATCGTCTTTTCTTTCATGATGGAGTTAAACGATTTCTACAATGCGGGGTTTGGCTGGGTCTGCCGGCATTGTGAAAGGGAATTGGGTCCGACCGAGGGCGAAGAAGAGCCAAAACATTCGCGGGTGTTTCGCGAGGGCGAGGCCGAGAGCAAAAACCCAAAACTTGCAAATCCCGCGCTGGCGAAATGGACGGACAAGACACGCCGATTCCTGATGTGCCCGCGGTGCGGCATAACCGAAGCGGTCGAAAAATCATAGACGTTTAAACTTTGCTATGGCGGCATGTTAGATTGATTTTATGCTGCAGCACGAGCTCGAAACCGCGGTCTCTCTCGCCCGACTGGCCGGTGAAACGATACTCAGGCATTACAGGGAAGGCTTTCTGACCGAGGAAAAGCTTGGAGCAGACAATTACTATGAGCCCGTGACGATCGCCGATCGCGAGGCAAGCCGCATCATTGTGAACGGTCTGATAAAGGCCTTTCCAACAGACGGGATCCTGTCTGAGGAAGAGCTCGATAATCTCGAAGTGCGTCTATCAAGCAGCCGGGTCTGGATCATAGATCCGATCGACGGAACGTCGGGTTTTGTTAATCACGACGGCGATTTTTGTGTGCAGATCGGATTGACCATCAATGGCGTCCCGTCGATCGGCGTGGTTTACCTTCCGTTTCAGGATGTGCTGACCCACGCCGTAAAGGGCGGCGGAACTTATGTCTCACTCCAAGGGGCCGAACCGAACAGAATGCACACGTCGGACCGACGAGATTTCGCCGATATGCGACTGGCGGTATCGCGTAATCATCGAAGCCCTCGCATGAAGCGGATCATCGAGCAATTTGGGTTTCGCAATACCGTCAGCCGCGGCTCGGTTGGCATAAAGGTGGGCCTGATCGTTGACCGAACGTGTGATATCTACATCCACCCTAGCCCGCGGACAAAGCTTTGGGACACTTGCGCGCCGGAGATCATTCTTAAAGAAGCCGGTGGACGCTTCACGGACCTCTTTGGTAATACGCTCAGATACGACCTCGCAGAACTGCAAAATCGAAACGGGATCCTCGCAACAAATGGAGCTGCCCACGAACGCGCTGTGGAATATCTGCAGCCCCTGCTTCGCGAATTTGGCCGCACGCCTTTTATTCACGCTGCGTGACACGCGGAAAGTTTTTGTTGTCTTATCAGGTCCATTGTGTTAAAAATACTGCTCAAGTAGTTTCTACGCGCAGATAGGCTAAGTTTTACAAAGGAATATAATTACGTGATCAATCAAAGTGTGATTTCCGGTCCGGCGAGCGCCGACCCCTCGGTCATCTACGCCGGTGACTATCTGAACAAGCTCAGCGGCGAACAGATCGAATACGAATGTAAACGCCGGCTCGCCGACGGGTGCAAGGAGCTGGTGGTCAATTTTTCGCGCACCGAGATCATCAACAGCGTCGCGATCTCAATACTGCTCGGCGTGATCGACATCGCGGCCGACAATGGAGCAAAAGTTGTTTTTTCCGATGTGAAGGAAGACACGGTCGAGCTATTTGATATGCTTGGCCTGACGAAGCATGTTGTGATGTCGTGAATCGTGAATCGTGTGAATGGTTTATGGCAGGAGTTAGACTGAATGCGGTCACATGAGAAGCTGGATGCGTGGAGAAAGTCGGTTGATCTTGTAATTGAGATCTATAAGCTAACCAAAGAGTTTCCGAGTGATGAAAAATTCGGAATGACTTCACAGACGCGTCGGGCGGCGGTTTCGATTCCCGCCAACATAGCAGAAGGAGCGGCGAGAGAGTCTGATAAAGACTTTATTCGATTTCTCTCAATAGCACAGGGTTCAGCGAGCGAACTTGAAACCGAGATCTTGATCGCCAATCGACTTGGATTCTTGTCAGATGTAAATTATCGACTCACGATCAAGGCGCTTGACGATGTAGGCCGAATGCTCACGGGCCTTTCGCGACATCTTAGACAAAAGGCGAACTAGCGACGAGCGATTTACGATTCCCGATTTACTATTCACGAT
>JBHENG010000067.1:0-11504 GCA_046262195.1 Pyrinomonadaceae bacterium
GTCCAGACCCTCGCGCGCCGTGCGGCCACTTACAGCGGCGACCAGCAACATTGTGTCGCCATAACGAATTATCACCGAACCATCGGCCTGTTTGGCCACCCTGCCGGTTTCTACGATCAGCTCTTCGGCACCGAGCTTGATCGATTCTTTCAAAAATTTCTTTCTTGTCATTTCTTGTCCTCTTAAAAACCAAAGACGAAAGAGCTATGCCGTGAAGCCCTTTCGTCTCAGGAAAAACTGATATTTTTGACGATGATCTTCTTTTGTCCGGGACCTAATCGCTGTCACGTTCAGCAGCCCACGGCAAATTCTTCGCGAAGATCTCTTTTTCTAACGGCCCGAAGCAGCCATGACTAAAAGTCAAAAGTTAAAAGGTAAAAGTCAAAAAAAGAATCTTTCTTTGCCTTTTTCCTTTTTACTTTTGACTTGTTTTTCCTATCTTCTCAATCCTAGTTTCTTGATTATCTCGTGGTACTCGTTAATGTCTCGCCTTTTGAGATAATCCAGCAGTTTTCTACGCCGAGAGACCAGCTGCAGCAAGCCTCGTCGCGAATTGTTGTCCTTTTTGTGTATCTTGAAATGCTCTGTCAGCTCGTTGATCCGCTGGGTCAACAGCGCGACCTGAACTTGTGATGAACCGGTGTCCGAATTATGGGTCTTATAGTCCCCGACTATCTGTTCTTTTACTTCTTTAACTGTCGACATAAAGTCTTGCTGTAAGTAGCCTCTCCTTTCGCTCGCAGTAACTCCGTACACAAAGAGCGGTAACCGCGAAATCTATATTTCCAAACTCAACAACTATCTCTAATCGTTGGTATAAATCTAACACGAACAAGGATTAACGGCAATCCGCTAGTACTTGAACTCTTCCATGAATTTGGTCGAAAACTCGCCCTTTTGAAACTTCTCATCGGCCATGATCTTCTGGTGGAGCGGGATCGTCGTCTTGATACCTTCGACCACCATCATGTCCAGGGCACGCTGCATTCTGGCGATGGCCAATTCACGCGTGCGAGCATGTACGATCAGCTTTGCGATCATCGAATCGTAATAAGGCGGTACCACGTATCCAGGATAAACGGCAGTGTCCACGCGAACGCCCGGGCCGCCTGGGATGTTGAACGCGGTGATCTTGCCGGGACTAGGCGTGAATTTCACCGGGTCCTCGGCGTTGATGCGGCACTCGATCGAGTGTCCGACGATCTGCACCTCGTCCTGCGTGTATCCAATGTTCTCGCCGGTAGCAATACGAACCTGATTTCGGACGATATCCGCCAGCGTCACCATTTCGGTTACGGGATGCTCTACCTGGATACGGGTGTTCATCTCCATGAAGTAAAAGCGGCCGTCCTCGTCTAGCAGAAACTCGAACGTACCGGCACTTGAGTATCCGATCTGCTGACATGCTTTGACCGCCACGGCGCCCATTTCATCACGAAGACTTTTTGAGATAACGGGCGAGGGAGCTTCTTCCAACAGCTTCTGATGGCGTCGCTGGATGGTACATTCTCGTTCACCCAGATGAATCACGTTGCCGTGCTCGCCCGCTAAAACCTGGATCTCGATGTGCCGCGGTCGCTCAATGTAACGCTCTATGTAGACGGCGCCGTTTTTGAACGCGGCCAGAGCCTCGGTCTGCGCGGTCTCGAGGTTTACGGCAAGCTCCGCCTCTGACCTGACGATGCGCATGCCGCGCCCGCCGCCGCCGGCGGCTGCCTTGATGATCATTGGAAAGCCGATCTCGAGAACGAGATTCATCGCCTCCTCAGGCGACTCGATCGGTTCAGGACTCCCCGGCAGGATCGGCACGCCCGCGGCGGCCATGGTGCGGCGAGCCTCCACCTTGTCGCCCATCATGGCGATCACGTCGGGACGCGGGCCGATGAACTTTATGTTGCAGTCCTCACAGATCTTGGCAAAAGTGGCAGACTCGGCGAGAAACCCGTAACCCGGATGGATGGCATCTACATTAGTGATCTCGGCTGCACTGATGATCGAGGGGATATTGAGGTAGCTTTCGGCAGATGGGGCCCCGCCAATGCAGATCGCTTCGTCGGCATAGCGGACATGCAGAGCTTCACGGTCGGCTTCGGAGTGAACTGCGACGGTCTTGATGCCCATCTCCTTGCACGTCCAGATAATGCGGCAAGCTATCTCGCCGCGATTTGCGATCAGAATTTTGCGGATCTCTCGCATAAACTTACGATCCAAAGTCCAATGTCCAAAGCCCAAAGTCAGCCGGGACATCCGCGACCAGCCTTGGACTTTGGACTTTGGACATTGGACTTTCGACTATTTTCTTAGCCCGAACAGCGGCTGACCGTACTCGACGGGCTGCCCGTTTTCGACATAGATCTTGACCACTTTGCCTGAGATCTCTGCCTGGATCTCGTTCATGAGCTTCATGGCCTCTACGATACAGACGGTAGTATCAGCGGACACGACGCTGCCCTCGCTCACAAACGGTTCCTTGTCCGGGCCGGGGGAACGATAGAATGTGCCGACGATGGGTGATGTGATCTTAAGAAGTCTCGCATCTTCATCTTCGGCGGGTGCAGGGGACCCCTGTTCGGCAGGTGGCGAAACAGATAGAGCGCTCACGGGCATCTGCGCACCTTGTGCAGCCTGAGCGAACTGGGTGGTGGTCATTTTGCTGAGTCGAACCCGGATATTTTCATTCTCGAATTCGAAATCAGTAAAACCATGCTCGATAACCAGATTTGCAAGGTCGCGGAGCTCATCCATGTTGAGCGACGGTTCCACGTTTTGCTTGTCCTTCCTGGAGGACACAGCACCCTTTTTTTCCACGATGACAGATTCGTTGTCTGCTTTTGCTGAAGCCGATGATTCACCCATTTCTGGCTTACCTCCGCCCGCGTTAGCCCTTTGCGGCCATTTCGCGTGGATTATCGACAAGCTCGATAACAGCCATCTCAGCGTTGTCGCCCTGCCGGCGTCCAAGCTTGATGATCCTTGTGTAGCCGCCGTTGCGGTCCTTGTAGCGTGCCCCGAGCTCACCAAAGAGACGCTGGACCGCCTTTACGCCGGCCGTGCGCTCAATCGGCTCTTTTGCCTCGCCTTTCTTGCCTCGAAAACGGCTCTGCTCGGCCTTGAATGTGCTGTTGCCGGCATGGAAAAAACGAGCCGCCTGACGACGCAGGTGAACCCCGCGAAGAACAGCATCGTCGCCAGTGAGGTTCTCAGCCTTTCGCGCAAGTGTTATCGCTTTTTCGACGAACGGTCGCAGCTCCTTTGCCTTGGGAACGGTCGTAACGATATGTTCCTTTTCCGCATTGATCAGCGAGGTCGCTAGATTGCGCAGCAGCGATATTCTATGCTCAGTTGTGCGGCCTAGTTTTCGATGTGCTTTTTGGTGTCTCATTTTATTAAGTCTCGGAAGTCGAGGATGTCAAGGAAGTTGAGAAAGTCTTTTGCGGATCGCCCGCTTCCGAGACTTCCCAAACTTTCAAGACTTCCCGGACTTCTTAATCCAGGTCTCTTCCACCGGACCCGGGTATCGGATTTCCCTGGTCGTCAAAGTCCATACCAAAATCCAGGCCCATGCCGTGAAGCATGTCCTTGATCTCGGTGAGAGATTTCTTACCAAAGTTCTTGGTGCCCAACATGTCCTTTTCGCTGCGCCGGATCAGATCGCGGATCGAGCGAATGTCGGCGTTTTTCAGACAATTGTACGACCGGACGGAAAGTTCTAACTCATCAACGGACTTGTCGAGCAGATCGTTCCGCATCAGAGGCGGTCGAGCAATGTCCTCGTATTTATACTCTTCCTCTTCCTCTTCAAAATTGACAAAGATCGACATGTGGTCCTTGACCAGCTTTGCCGCCAACCCTATCGAGTCCTCAGGCGTGACTGAGCCGTCGGTCCAAACCTCGAGTGTCAGTGCGTCATACTCCGTATTTGAACCCTGGCGAGTCTTATCCACGTTGTAATTAACCTTTTTGATCGGAGTGTGTACCGAATCGATCGGGATATAGCCAACCGAGAGGTCTTCGTCGTTATTGAATTCTGCCGAGACGTAACCGCGTCCCTGTTTCAGACGCATCTCGATGTTCAGCGAACCGCCGGCACTTATGGTCGCGATGTGAACATCCGTATCGAGGATCTCAACATCGCCGTCGGCATCGATATCAGCGCTCGTTACAATACCCGCTCCCTTCTTGCGGATCGAAAGGGTCTTGGGACCGCTGCCGCGCAGCGTCAGAGGGATCTGCTTAAGGTTGAGGATGACGTCGGTAGCGTCCTCGACCACTCCTTTTATTGACGAAAACTCGTGTTCTACTCCATCGATCTTTACTGCGGTGATGGCAGCACCCTCGATCGACGACAATAATGCCCGTCTGATCGAGTTACCCACCGTTGTGCCAAAGCCCCGCTCAAAGGGCGCCGCCTGAAATTTTCCGTAACGGTGGGTCAATGTCTCATTATCGACATTGAGGCGGTTTGGCATCTGAAAGTCTGTCCAATTAGTGCTCTGTGTCATATTTTTTAGTCCAATGGGTCTAAAGGGCTAATAGAGCTTACCGAGCCCGCATTTAACGAACTCGATAAACTCTACGAACCCATCCAACTACTTACTGTAAAGTTCGACGATAAGCTGCTCGTTAATGTTCGCGTCGATGTCCTGCCTGCTCGGCAAACCCGATACGACGACGGACAGCTCGGCACCGTCCGCACTTAGCCATGACGGACGGCCGCGACCCACGGCTGTCTGCCATGCACCCTCGACATGTGTATTTTTCTGGCTTGGGTCCTTTATCGAGACTACGTCGCCGGCCTTGACCTGAAAAGAAGGGATGTTCACCTTGCGTCCGTTAACAGTTACGTGGCCGTGGTTCACCAGTTGCCGCCCCTGTCGACGAGAAGTCGAGAAACCCGAACGGTAGACAACGTTATCCAACCGGCGCTCGAGCATGAACAACAGGTTCTCGCCCGTCACGCCTTTCTGACGACGAGCCTTTTCAAAATAGTTTCGAAACTGTTTCTCGAGAACGAAGTAGATCCGCTTTACCTTCTGCTTCTCACGAAGCTGCTCGCCATAGCCTGCAAGCATTTTGCGGCGGGCAGCACCGTGCTGTCCGGGCGGATTAGTTCCGCGCTTCTCGATAGGACAAGAGGGTTTGAAACATCTGTCCCCCTTCAAAAACAACTTTCCACCTTCGCGGCGACACAATCGGCACACCGCATCTCTATATCTAGCCATAGTCTTTTTGCCTTCAGCAAAAATGATTTTGGGTTTTGGATTTTAGATTGAGCTCCAAAACCTTCCGTCGTCATCCGTGGTCATCTTTGCGAAAAAGTTTACAGGAAACCAATGTCTCCCTTCGTCCTTTAGATAGTCGATCGAGAAACCCGATCAATCCAAAAATCCAAAATCTAAAATCCAAAATCAAACGCGGCGCCGCTTGGGCGGTCGACATCCGTTATGAGGGATAGGTGTCGTATCGCGGATCGACGATACCCTGATCCCCGCCTGGTTGATAGCCCTGATGGCAGACTCGCGTCCGCCGCCGGGACCCTTGACCCTTACTTCAACTTCACGCATGCCGACGTCAAGCGCCTTGCGAGCAACTTCGGACGCGGCCTGCTGAGCAGCGAATGGCGTACCCTTTCGCGAGCCGCGAAAACCCCGGGCTCCCGACGAAGACTGAGCTACCAAATTCCCTTCGCCGTCAGTGATCGAGATCAGCGTGTTATTGAACGACGCCGCAATATGGACGATCCCGTACGGAATGTTCTTTTTCTCTTTCTTCTTGAAAGTCTTCTTTTTCGTTGCTGCTGCTTTTGCCATATATTCGTGAGCAGTAAGCAGTGAGGGGTAAGCAGAAATTGACTGCTCACTGCTCACCGGTCACTGACAGCTATTTCTTGCCCGGTGCCTTCTTCTTCGCTACGGCTGCTTTGCGCGGACCCTTTCTCGTACGGGCGTTGGTGTGCGTACGCTGCCCGCGGACCGGCAGGCCGCGTCTGTGCCGCAGGCCGCGATAACATCCGATGTCCATCAACCGCTTGATGTCCATCTGAATGCGTTTTCTCAAGTCACCCTCGATATCGCCCTCAGTATCCAGGATCGTACGGATCTTGTTTAATTCGTCTTCGCTGAGATCCCCGATCTTGGCGTCGACGCCGATCCCGGCCTGGTCGAGGATGGCCGTCGCACGCGATTTGCCCACACCATAGATGTAGGTCATTCCTATCTGTGCCCTTTTGTTGGGCGGTAAATCTACTCCTGCTATACGAGCCATAAATTCTCCAATACGAGTAAATCGTAAATAGTAAATCGTGAATATTATTTATCGAGAATGTTTTTATCTATTTACGATTCACGATTAACTATTCTCTAGTTATCCTTGCCGCTGTTTATGCTTCGGATTATCGCAAATCACGCGCACCACGCCTTTGCGGTGAATAACCTTGCATTTGTCGCACATTTTTTTTACTGAAGGCCGCACTTTCATGTTTTCACCTGCTTACTTCTAGCGATATGTGATCCGCCCTCGATTCAGATCGTAAGGCGACAGCTCCAACAGGACTTTGTCCCCGGGCAGAATACGAATATAATTTTTCCGCATCCTTCCCGAAATGTGAGCTAAAACCTCGTGCCGATTATCGTCTATCGCTACCTTGAACATTGCATTCGGCAATGTTTCCAGCACCGTAGCGGTAACCTCGATGGCTTCCTCTTTCGGCATACCAATAAGCCAACCGGCTGATTAGTTGGACAAACCGTTAATGTTAATCTTTTTTGACCGTGTTTTCAAGTCAGCCGGCCGCTGTTTCGGCCCTCCCGTTGTTTCTCAGCCGCTTTTGCTCCCTGGTCAACGTAAGGATCTCGGGACCCTCCGCCGTTACCGCAATTGAATGCTCGGCGTGCGCCGACGGCTTCCCATCAAGCGTCACGACCGTCCAATTATCACTGAGCGTCCGCGTCTCGTGAGTACCCACATTGAGCATCGGTTCGATCGCGAAACAATAACCCGCCCGGATCCGATCCTTCGTGCCCGGCCGTCCGTAATTAGGGATCTGCGGTGCCTCGTGCATCGCCCGGCCGATTCCGTGTCCGGTGTAATCCCGCACTATGCCATACCCGTATTTTTCCGCGTGCTGCTGTACGGCAAATCCGATGTCGCCCACGCGGTTATTAGGATGACAAGCCTGGATGCCCAACTCCAGACATTCGTCCGTCACACGAATGAGCTGCTTAAGCTCGTCCGTGATCTCACCCACCGGTATAGTTGTCGCGGTGTCGCCGACAAACCCCTGATACGTAGCGGCCATGTCTAGTGATACGATGTCGCCGTGCTTTAGCGGCTCGGGCTTTGAAAACCCGTGCACGATCTCATGATTGACCGACGCACAGATCGCATACGGAAATCCGTGATATCCGATGAACGTGGGGATCGCCCCGGCGTCACGGATCATTTTGTCAGCCGCATCGTTCAGGTCCATTGTTGAGATGCCTGGCTTGACCATGCCCCGCAAGGCCTCTCGCACCTCGGCGATCAACTCGCCCACGGCACGCATTTTATCGAGGTCTTTTGCGGATTTCGCAATTATCATCTCAGTTGTGAACCAACCGCGAACGGTCTCAAATAAGCTCATTCAGCTCGCGGAATATATCGTCGATATCGCCGGTGCCGTCAACCTTCGTCAGCCGCCCCGAGCTTTCATAGTATTCGAGCAGTGGCCTGGTCAGCTCGTCATAGGTCTCAAGGCGAACATTGACTTTTTCTTCAGAATCATCGGCTCGGTGACTCAGCGGCGTGTCCGCGTGCTGATCGCAAAAGCCTTCGTTAACCGGCGGTTTGGAATATATGTTGTATATCTCACCGCACACGGGGCAGCTTCGTCGGCCGGTCAACCTTTTGAAAAGCTCGTCCCTCGGAACGTCTACCAGGATCGCGTGGATCTCCTTTCCCTGTTCGATGGCGAGACCCTCGAGCTGCTTTGCCTGGACGGCTGTCCGCGGATAACCATCCAGGACATAAGTTCCCTGTGTATCCGCTTGTGATGTTCGTTCCCGCACGATCTGATACGTCAGGTCGTCCGAGATGAGTTTTCCTGAGGCCATGACCGCCTGCACTTCTTTTGCGAGAGGCGTATCGAGACCCTTCATCGCACGAAACATGTCGCCGGTGGAGATCTGCGGAATACCGCGGCGTTCCTCGAGCAGTCTCGCCTGAGTTCCTTTTCCAGCACCGGGTGCACCGATAAGTACGATTATCTTATCCATCAACCTCGTCTACCGCAGAGACGCCGAGACGCAGAGGGAAGAAAGATCAGAAACACCGAATCTGGAATTCGAGATTCACCTTTCTCCGCGACTCTGCGTCATCCGCGGTGCAAAACAATACTAAGTACGGCGGCCACGCAGCCGTGAGCCGGCACCAAGAAATCCTTCGTAGTTCCTCATCACCAGTTGGGCCTCTATCTGCGACACAGTGTCCATAGCGACACCAACGAGAATGAGAAGCGACGTGCCGCCAAAGAAAAACTGGTATCCGAGTCCAGTCGGTATCCATGCCAGTCCCGGCGTCGTCGTGAAAAAGTTGTCGACCGATGGCCCGATAAATGGTAACCGGGCGACCTTAAAACCGCTCAGGAGCAGCTGCGGCAGAAATGCAACGAAAGCAAGGTACAGTGCGCCTACCGTCGTCAGACGCGTAAGTATGCCGTTCAGGTACTCTGCGGTCGAAGCTCCAGGCCTGATGCCGGCGATAAAGCCGCCGTGTTTTCTTAGATTGTCCGCAACCTCGTCCGTATTAAAAATGATCGTGATGTAAAAGAACGTAAAGATCACGATCAGCGACAGAAAGAAAAGCTCATAGTACGGATCGCCACCGTGAAACTGCTGGAAAAAGGCGTACACCTTTGACCATGTGGAGTTAGGATCATTCGGATCGGCCGGAAAGGCCGAGAACAGGGTCTGCGGCATTGCGAGTACAGATGAAGCAAAGATCACCGGAATAACACCGCCCATGTTGATCTTCAGCGGAAGACTCGTCTCCTGCCCGCGAAAGGTCTGGGTGCCGACGCGGCGGCTGGCATAGCTGATCGCAATGTTGCGACGGGCCGACTCCACATAGACGATCAACGCGATGAGCGCGACCATCACGACCACAAGAAATACGACGCCAAGCGTTTCCATCGGATCGCCCGCACTAACTCGCCCGGCCACCTGCCGAATGCCGTTTGGCAGCCCGATAACGATACCCGCAAAGATCAGAAGCGAAATACCGTTTCCAACACCACGCTCAGTGATCTGTTCACCAAGCCACATCACAAATATTGTACCCGTGGTGAGCGTCACGACGATCATTGCCGTTGCCCACCAAGTCTCCGGGATGATCTGATTACGGCTAAGCCAGGTGGCGACAAAAAACGTCTGGACCGCGCAAAGCACAACCGTGGAATACCGTGTCCACTGGTTCATCTTTTGCCTTCCGACCTCACCCTCTTCCTGGATCTTTTTCATCGCGGGCGAGAGCACCGGCAGCAGCTGCATGATGATAGACGCAGTAATATATGGCGTCACACCAAGTGCGAACACCGAGATGGTTCTAAAGTTGCCGCCCGAGAAAAGATCGAGCACTCCTAAAAGCGTACCGGCGACCTCACCCCAGACCCTCTCAAGCTGCGCGCTGTTGATGCCCGGAGCTTGTACATGGGCTCCAAAGCGGTATACGGCCAGCAAACCGAGCGTAAACAGGATCCTGGTCCTGAGCTCCGGAATCCTGAACATATTTTGTACAGCGCCAAAAAACTTTTCCATATTTCTCCAGAAAGCCTAACTGAGACGTTTATTCAGCCGCCGCAGCCTGGGCCTTCGTGATGATAGTCGCTGTGCCGCCGGCATTTTCCACTTTCTCCCGCGCCGTTTTTGTAAAACGGTGGGCCGAGATGTTAAGCGATTTTGAGATATCCCCGTTGCCGAGAATGACAAGATCGTGCTTTGCCTTTTTGATCAGACCGCGTTCGTGCAGGATCTCAGGCGTGACGTCGTCACCCACATTGAAGTTTTGTTCGATCTTGGCGAGACTGATCTCGATCCACTCTTTCTTAAAGATATTAGTGAAGCCGCGCTTTGGCAGACGACGCTGCAAAGGCATCTGTCCGCCCTCGAAGCCCGGACGGCTGCTGTAGCCTGAGCGTGATTTCTGGCCCTTGTGACCGCGACCGGCTGTCTTGCCCAGCCCCGAACCGGGGCCACGGCCGACGCGCTTTTTCTTATGGGTCGAGCCCTTTGTCGGATGTAAATTATTTAATGATAAAGCCATCTTCTTTCCTCGTGAATCGTGAATCGTGAACCGTAAATCGTGAATAGTGAATACGATTTACGATTTCCTATGTACGATTTACTAATCAACTATCCTCAAAAGATGCGGGACCTTGGCGACAACACCGCGGACGCCCGGCGAATCCTTGCGCGTGATCGTCTGGTTCAGCTTCGTGATACCGAGACTCTTAATGATCTCTTTCTGTGATTTGGCGTAGCCGATCATGCTCCGGTAATATTGGATCTTGATCTCACCGCCACCTGTGTTTTCTGCTTTCTTTGCCATGATCTTAAACCAATTCTTCAACCTGCTTTCCGCGCAGGCGGGCAACCTCGATCGGGTCCTTCATACGCAGCAGGCCGTTAAAGGTCGCTCTGATGACGTTGTGCGCGTTGTTTGAGCCAAGGATCTTGGTTCTCACGTTGTGCACCCCCAGCGACTGCAGGATTGCACGCACCGCACCGCCCGCGATAACGCCTGTACCCTCAGCCGCCGGCTTGAGCAGCACGCGGCCGGCACCGTATTCACCGATCATCTCATGCGGCAGTGTGCCGTCGATGATGGGAACGCGGATAAGATTATTTTTTGCTGCTTCGACCGCTTTTTTGATCGCGTTCGGAACTTCCTTTGCTTTGCCCGTACCGAACCCAACATGCCCGGCTTCGTCGCCGACGACGACCAGTGCTGCGAACGACATGTTCTTACCGCCCTTAACAACCTTGGTCACGCGGTTGATCGAGATAAGCTGATCTTTGAGCAGCAAGCCGCCCGGCGAAATTCTCTGTTTATTGTTCATTGCTTTCCTGCGTTGTTTCCTGTGCAGACGACTCGTTCTTGTTTAGTCCAGCCTCGCGCGTGGCGTCCAGAAGGGCCTTGACCCGACCGTGATACACGTAGCCTCCGCGATCGAACACTACTTGCGAAATACCGGCCTGCTGTGCCCGTTCGGCAATGGCCCGGCCCACGATCTTCGCGGCTTCAACATTGCCGCCTGTTGCCGCACCCAGCGCCTTTTCGGTCGTCGAGGCCGTCGCCAGCGTCTTGCCGCTGCGGTCATCTATGACCTGCGCATAAATGTGGTTCAGGCTGCGGTACACCGCAAGTCTCGGACGCTCGGCTGATCCACGCACTTTCTTTCGAATGCGGCTGTGAACGCCCTGCCTGATCTCTGCTCTGCTTTTCTGTCCCATATATTTAGTGATCAATGT
>JBHENG010000068.1:0-554 GCA_046262195.1 Pyrinomonadaceae bacterium
GGTAGAGGGTGATCGCGGTGCACATGGGATCTTTGATGACCGGGCGGTTTCTTCAAGCCCTCAAGCCTGGGCAAACACGCATCCCGGCATCACGGCTCTCGCCGGACTGGGTCTGCTCGCGGGTGCCGTGGGTGTCGCGGCCGTTCTGCGGAAACAGGCCAGCGATCAATGACAAAACCCGGTGACACAACGAACGCCAATCCCGATAGGCCGATCCAGACCATAATGCTGGCCACCGGCATCGAGTGCAGCTATCCGAAGGTACAGGGTGGCAGACGACGCGACCAGCTCGAAGAAACAAAGCATTACGACTATTGGCGCGAAGATTTTGAACTGTGCAGAGACATAGGGGCGCGTTTCGTCCGCTATGGTCCGCCATATTACAAAATGCACACCGCCCCGCATAAATACGATTGGTCGTGGACGGACGAAGTGCTGCCGGTCATGCGCGATCTAGGTTTGATTCCGATCATTGACCTCTGCCATTTCGGAATTCCGGATTGGGCCGGTGATTTTCAAAACAATGACTGGTCTTTTCTGTTTGCCGATTATGC
>JBHENG010000068.1:564-11019 GCA_046262195.1 Pyrinomonadaceae bacterium
TTTCCCCGCCGTTACCCGTGGATAAAGTACTACACGCCAGTCAACGAGATACTCGTCTGCGCCCGTTTTAGCGGAAAGGAAGGCATATGGAACGAGCAGATGAAGAGCAACAAGGCGATGGTTACCGCCCATGGCAATATGTGCAGCGCTACCCTCCATGCGATCGAACAAATACTAAAAGTCCGTCCGGATGCGGTTTTTTTTCAGAGCGAAACGGCAGAGGCTTTGTTCGAGAGCTGCCCTGAGGTGAGTCGCGAGGTTAGTTTTCGTAACGAGCTTCGGTTCATAACGTTTGACTTTCTTTACGGCAATCAGGTGGAAGGCGAGGTATTGAACTTCCTCATGGACAACGGGGTCTCCTGGGAAGACTATCGATCGACCCTCGAATACGGCCGGCGCTATGGACCCCACTGCGTAATGGGGCTCGACTATTACGCAGCGAATGAGCGTCTCATTAAGCCGGACGGCACGGAGAAGGAGATCGGGCCGGTACTTGGATGGCATTCCGTCGCAACTCAATACTACGAGCGTTATCGAAGGCCGATGAT
This sequence comes from Pyrinomonadaceae bacterium, assembly GCA_046262195.1. Classification (GTDB taxonomy): domain Bacteria; phylum Acidobacteriota; class Blastocatellia; order Pyrinomonadales; family Pyrinomonadaceae; genus OLB17. The sequence continues at coordinate 1,113 of JBHENG010000068.1, forward strand.
GTTGACGGAGACAAACACACTTGATCCGGAGACGGCTCCGAGGTGGTTGTGGAATACCTGGCATAGTATCGCCTGCTTGCGAAATGAAGGGTTTCCTGTCGTGGGCTTTACCTGGTACAGCCTGCAGGACCAGGTCGACTGGGACATACAGCTTCGTGAGATCAAGGGAAACGTCAATCAGAATGGGCTTTATGATCTTGACCGAAAACCACACCCGGTCGCTACGGCTTTTTCTTCATTGTGTGAGAAATACAATAAATTGCCGCTGATTGAGACGTTCCCGACTTGTGGTTTGCTTGGTGCACCGGAAGCATACGAGGAAAATGGGAAGAAAAAAGCAGCACAGTGAAACAAAGGAAGTCGCCGATCATGTTTCGTCGTTTCTGAGTTGAATCAAACAAATCACGCGAATGGGCAACAAGGACTGCCCATCGCGTCAAATAATTCTAGCCTGCTTTTTCCATCTCCTTGCCGCAGCAGCAGCGTGGATTTAGATCGCCGCCCTTGCCGGGTGCGGCACCCTTTGTTACTTCGATTTCACAACCGCAGTCCGGGTCCGGACAACGGTAACGTTCACCATTTTGAAATGCCATTTTACTTCCTCCTTATTTTTGATCATTGAAGCGGAACTCCAATTCCGTGAGCTCGAAGAGTTGCTTCGTCGATGCCGCGATCAGTGCAGCAGCCAGCTAACGCACCGTCAATAACGATCGCGGGAACACTTCGAATACCAGACTCTTTCGCTTTGGCCGCAATGCCCTCCTGGTGCATATCCAAGACTTCGATCTCGCAGGATGGGCAAGCCAGAGTGTTGACAGTCCTAATCGTTTCGTCACATGCCGGGCAGCCCGCGCTAAAAATTTCGATTTTGCGTTTATAAGCCATAATATTTACTTCCTTTCTGAACTTAGATTTCCGAGAATCGGGCATTCTGCTGCCGACCCGCGTCCTTTACAAGCGGCGGTTAATCGTTCCAGGGCCCTTCTCATTGACCGCAAAGTTTCGATTTTTTCATCGATGTCGATGATTTTCGCTTCCGCACGATTTCGCACTTCCGCGCTGGTCGAATGCGGGTCGATGCGCAAGGCAAGCAAGTCTTTTATTTCCTTGAGCGAAAAGCCTAATTCCTGCGCTTGTTTAATAAATCGGATTCGATCGATCGATTCCGACGGAAAAAGCCGGTAGCCGGAGCTTGAACGCGGAGGCCTAGGCAGGAGCCTTTGCCGCTCGTAGTAGCGAATCGTCTCCACGTTCACGGCGCTACGCTTGGCCAGTTCTCCAGTTGTTAGTCGTTCAATTGAATTCATAGCTCCGTTTAAACTATAAACCCTGTACTTAGCTACAGGGTCAAGCGGAAACAAAGGATCAAACGCGCGGGGAAATCACCACCACCTTACACCCACCCGTGCTGAAGCGATACCGATCTAAATTTCCGCAACGGCGTTCCCTTCTTCTCTCCTTCTTAGCCATACGAGGCCAAGACCTAGAATCAGCCCAAAGATGACATGGCCCATCAAACTGCCCATTGCGACCATTCGCATGGGAGCCATCATCAACGGCGCAAACGGAGGCATTCCGAGAAGCATCGGCATTAGAATCAACCCGCCCAATATCCACCAAATAATGCCGTATAGACCGCCCCAAAGAAGTCCTGAGCCATATCCGCCGAGGCGATTTCCGAACAGCCCTCCGAAGATCGCACCGATCACGGCGCTGTTGAACAAATGGTAGAGCCAACCGATGGCAATACTACCCGAGCCGACCACCATCGCGACCATCTTCATCATCGGCACCTGCATGCCGTCCGGCGTCGGAGCGGTCATCATCTGCATCATGATGCCGAACACCGCGCCAGCGATTAAACCAGCCACGATGCCTGCAACAACTTTTGAACGCATTCCAGTACCTCCTTATAAAAAGTGTCAGCCTTTTTGATAGTGACGTTAGCTGCAGTTGTAACGGACAAACCTTTATCGACCGCAAAGCTGTCGCCTTTCCCCAAATTCGACCCCACTAGAGAGATACTTTTTTATTCAGATTTATTCCCGATGTGGCAGATCGGCCAATCCGGCTTGGAAAATCGGAAGAACTAGAAACTATCTAAATATAGGAAACCGGAACGGTTGAAAACTGCTCCGATTTGAAGGGCTGAATTTCCCATATCTCCGATTCTATCCCCTGGAGCTAACTCCAGAGTCAAGGAAAGATTTTCTCGCCAGGAATATATTGCGCTGAGTTAGACTTATTTCAGATAAGATTGACTGCGGATACAGTTGGCTGCCTAAAAAAGTCTCTTGCAAGAACATGGCTTGGATTAAAACAATTCCCTTCAAGGAAGCGGACGCAAAACTTCGCGAAGCAATTCGACGACAGCGGGAACTTTATCCGCCGGAATACACGACGCCGACGAGTGAGAACGAGGAATCGATCGTCGACACGCACACCTTGATACCGGACGCGCTACTTCACGCATTTTCTACGTTTGGCGCGTTGATGTCCCCGGACCTGCCTCTTTCGCGTAAAGATCACGAAATGATCGCTACTGTTGTTTCGGTAAAGAACAATTGCGATTACTGACTGAAAGCACACGCAGAGTTACTGCGTCGGACCACACATGACAATGCGCTTCCGGAGGCGATTCTCCGCGACTACACGACTGCGCCAATCTCAGAAAAGGAAAGGGTTATGCTGGACTACGCCGTCCAGGTTGCTGTCGATGCGACGGACATAACAACTCAAACACTCGAGAGACTACGCACCGTCGGTTTCGACGATACGGCGATACTGCAGATCACACTTATCTCCGCCTGGTTTTGTTATATAAATCGCGTAGCGGATGCTCTCGGAATCGGGCGCGAGCTTAAAGCATTGACGTAACGATCTCCCGAATTCGGACAAGTGATCTCAGAGCATGTCTCAATCGTTATCATTTCACTCGCATGAAGTGAGCGTCCCTTGTCACCCCCAAGAGATGCTCTTGACAGGCAGGTCGATTAGGCGGGTTCTTCGACGGGCGATAGTCAATTGATGTTAGCTACTAATGATCCTGTTTAGGCGGTCGGCATAGTCTTTGGGTATCTCATTCCCAAAAAACTCAATCCTTCCGGTCTTATCGAGAAAGACGATCGTGGGTGTTCCGATAACCTTGTACGCCTTTGAGACACTCGTGTCCGTGTCCTTGGCTACGGTATATTTGATACCGAAGCTCTTTATGCCTTCAGCGATGCGCGCGTCGCTTTCTCCGATATTAATGCCGACTACTTGTAAACCCTTAGGCGAAAATTCTTCGGCGAGCTGATTGATGCGCGGGGCTTCCTCTTTGCAGACGGGACACCATGCGGTCCAAAAGACAAGCACGGCCGGTTTTCCCTGCAGCTCGTTCGAGCTGATGTTGCTACCATCAACCTTCGGAAGATTGAATTCGGGCGCGATATCACCGATGGCAGTGCCTTTCTTTGGCCGACTATTTTGGCCGGCAGTCTCTGGTCCAACCGGGGAATTTATTTCGGTTGCCGTGCCGCATCCTGAAAAGTAGGCAGCCACAAGGCCGAAAATTAATGCGAGTTTGGTCAAAGTACAAGTATTGCATGATATGCATTTCATAGTTCACCTCAAATAAATCTCATCCCGGCCTGAACGAATAGATACTGAGACAAGGCCAGCATCAAAACGCCGAACGCGGTTTTTATCTTGCTCATCCACGGCCCGGAACGCGGGAGCATCGACATTGCGCCGCTAAAACTTCCTAACACGATCATGAGCGTACCCATGCCGAGTGCGAACACGAAGAGTACGAGAGTCCCAAAAATCACATTCTGCTGTGTTCCCACATACGCAAACGTCGCACCCAATGCGGGAGCCGTACACGGCCCAACAACCAAACCCGACACCGCGCCAACCAGCAGGGCAGAAACGTAACCGCGCTTCCTGTTTTTGGGATTGAGCCGCATCAGGAATTGTGGAGCCTGGATCTGAAAGACGTCAAACATTGACAAGGACAGGACCAGGAAGACATTGCCAAGGACTATGTAAGTCCATGGGCTCGACGCCCACGATCCAAAGAGCGCGCCGGTGAGGCTCGCAAAAGCCCCGAGACCCGCGTAAACGAAGCTCATCCCGATCACAAAGATCGCTGAAAGTCGCATGCCTTCAAAACTGAATTTCGACTCGTTTTGGCTTCCGAGTTTCGTTGCCGTTCGACCGCCGATAAAACCGAGCTGGATCGGGATTATCGGGTACACGCACGGCGTAAAGCTTATGAGCAGGCCAGCCAGAAATGACGCTGGAAGCGCCATTAGCGAGTTTCCGGCGAGGTATGCCTGAAGGTTGTTTATTATCTGTTCCATTTCTTCGTCGACCGGCTTAACAACCGAAGGGGTGAGGACCCCTCCGACGATCCGGTAATCGCGCGATATTTGGCTATTTGAGAGCTCTGTCGAATGCTGCGACGTAATCAGCCCGGTTGAAGTTCATCGCGGTCTTATAGAGGACCTTTTTTCCCTTAAATACGGCAACGGTTGACGTAGTTTTCTTGTTGGCATTGAAAAAGCTGCCGTAACCGAGCGATCGCGCCTTTGCTGCGGCCTGAGCGGTTGTGGCGTCATTTGTCACGTCGAGTACGATAAAATTGATCTTGTCGCCGTATTCTTTCATCAGACCCATCATTTCGGGTTCGAGTTTTTGGCAGGCGCTGCACCAGTCAGCGCGAATAATAACAACGGTCGGCTTCGTCTTAGCGAAGGTGCTTACAGCCGTAAACGTGAGTACCGCCAAAGATATTGCGATAGCTGAAATTCTTTTCATCATTGGTAGGATCTCCTTGGAATTCATTTGATTTTGAAACAGCCTAAGTTCATGGCCTCGGGAGAGTAATCCTTATCGCAGTGCCAATTATTCCCTCGACGAGAAAAAACGTGGGCCAACAGGAAAACTTCCGCAGGTGGGAATAATCTGTACCTTCGCAGGTATTCTGTGAAGAGAAACTAACCCTCGCGAAAAGGTAAATACCGAATGTTTGGGATCAAGCGGTTCAAAACCAGCGAACAGAGATGGCAGGACTTTGAGACGGAGGCTCTGCCGCATACTTCGGATTTATTTCGAATTGCGATGTTGCTAACGAGGAATAGAGACGAGGCCGAAGACCTGGTCCAGGAGACGCTGATGCAGGCGCTCAAGTCTTTTCACCGGTACGAGCTCGGAACGAACTGCAGGGCGTGGCTGGCCGCCATCATGTACAACCTGAATCTGAAGCGAATTCAAAAACATCAGCGAATGAAGGTGGTTGATGACTCAGAGGAAAAGCTGGCCGAAACTGTCCCGTTCGAGCCCCAGATTCCACAGGGGATCACGGACGAAGAGGTGATCAGGGCATTACACGATGTGCCCGACGGCTTTCGGCAGGTCGTCATCTTGTCGGATGTTGAAGAGTTTTCATATCGCGAGATAGCGACGATCTTGAACGTGCCGATCGGGACAGTCATGTCGCGTCTGTCTCGTGGCAGAAAAGCATTGCGGCTTCAATTGGCACGATATGCCAATGAGTATGGTTACGGCAAACCGCCAAAAACAGCCGCTGGGTAAGAGGTGATTTATATGCAGTGTATAGAATTTCGGGAAGTTGCAGAATCGTATCTGAGCGACGAGCTTTTGGTCGAAACGTGTATTCAGGTTTTCAGGCATCTCGAGGATTGCCAGAGTTGCCGTGTCGATTTTGGCGCCAAACGCGAGCTGCGGCTGAGAGTACGCGACGCGATAAAAAACGCCGATCAGTTACAAATCGATCCGATATTCGCGGGACGCCTAACGGCGGATTTAAGGGAGGCCGCATTTAACGATCAGAACCGGCTGAGGCAGCTTTTTACACTGAAAGTACTCATACCGACTATGGCCGTCCTACTGCTGGTGTTCATTGCGGGTTTCGTGGCGGTCAGCAAACTCGGTAGAAGCGGGCGTACACTGTCGCCGGAATTTGTGGCGAGCAGTTTCACCGATATTTCGCTTAAGGCGATCGGTGATCATGAAGATTGTGCGCTTGAAAAACTGCAGCAGTGGGAAATGATGTCAAAAACGGACTATGTCGAAAAGGCCACGTATACCGAAAAGGTTGCCAGGCCTTTGCAGGCGAATTTCTCGGACGATATCGAGATGCTCAGTGCTCACGACTGCTTTTTTGAGGGGCAAGAGTTCACGCACGTAATCTTGCGCAAGAGTGGCCATATTGTTTCGGTTTTTTTCAAGAAGGACGCCACCGCAGATCCGATTATCACTGCCAACTCAACGATCATCTCGAGAACTAAAGCCGGTCTACATCTCGCAGGTTTTCAAAAAGATGATGAGGCCGTTTTCGTGGTTTCCGAGCTGTCAGAGCTCGACAATATTTCTATCGCCCGAGTCCTCTCCAATTCATGGCAAGCGAGCCACAGCTGATGCGAAGAGCTAATTTGTAATTCCGAAGTGGAGGTTTGGAGGTCTAAAGATGAAAGATGTCGAGGCGGCTGTCCGACAGCGATACGGTACTGCGGCAAAATCGAAACAAGAGGCATTATGCTGTCCGATAGACTACGACCCCAGTCTACTAAGGATACTGCCGAATGAAATAATTGAAAGGGACTACGGTTGCGGAGATCCCTCCAGATTTGTGCGCCCGGGCGAGACGGTCCTTGATCTTGGTTCGGGTAGTGGGAAGATCTGCTACATCGCGTCGCAGATCGTCGGCGAATCGGGGAAGGTGATCGGTGTTGACGCTAATACCGAAATGCTTGCTCTTGCAAACGAATACCGCGACGATATTGCGCAAAAGATCGGCTACCAAAATGTTGAATTCCGCTATGGAAGAATACAGGACCTAAAGCTCGACCTCTGCGAGGTCAATGACTACCTGCAAACGCATCCAGTCACTGGAGCTGACGATCTATTTGCTTACGAATCGTTTTTAGAAGATCTGAAATCTGAAAAGCCTCTCATTGCAAATGAATCGATTGACGTTGTGTTGTCAAACTGTGTGCTCAACCTGGTTCGGCCTCAGGACAAGGAACAACTCTTTAACGAGATATTCCGTGTGTTAAGGCGTGGTGGTCGCGCCTGTATTTCGGATATCGTTGCTGACGAGGATGTTCCGGAAAACTTACAACTTGATCCGGAGCTTTGGTCCGGGTGCATCTCGGGCGCGTACCGCGAGGATCTGTTTGTGGAAGCATTTGAAAGAGCAGGTTTTTATGGCATGGAGATCGTAAAACGCGATGATAGCCCATGGCGGATCGTCGAGGGCATCCAGTTCAGGGCGGTGACGGTTGTCGCATACAAAGGCAAACAAGGCCCATGTATAGAACGGAATCAGGCGGTCATATATAAAGGTCCGTGGAAAAAAGTGGTCGATGATGATGGGCATGTTCTGGAACGGGGTGCTCGAATGGCTGTTTGTGACAAGACGTTTCAAATTTACAGCCGAGAACCTTATGGGACTGACATTATTCCGATAGAACCGCTCGAAGGTATTTCATTGGAAGATGCAAACGAATTCGATTGTCGACGAGCTACGAAGCGTCACGCACGGGAAACGAAGGGCATCGAATACGACGTCACGCATGTCTCTGCGCCGGCGTGCGGACCGGGGTCAGATTGCTGCTAGGTATCACTGTGTCGTGTCTGTGGTCGTTGGCGGAACGATATACTGGCTCATATTTATCGGGAGGTGGTTCGGACGATGCACTATTACCACGACGAAGATCTGGCACGATTTGGAGAAATAGGGAAATACAGGCCGGAACTCTTTGAAAAGTTTCTTGCCTGGTATCAGGCTGCTCAGGAAGAGGGGGCTCTAACAAGCCGCGAAAAGGCGCTGATCGGATTAGCCGTGGCCGTTACGATCCAGTGCCCATATTGCATTGACGCTTTCACTAATTCCTGTATGGAAAAGGGTTCGAATATGGATCAGATGACGGAGGCCATTCACCTTGCCTCGGCTATTCGCGGCGGTGCGAGCCTGATCCATGGAATCCAGGCCCACAACGCTCACGACAAGATCTCGATGTAAGTATGAATGCGGGAACAGTCCAGATCACGCGGAATGGCTTGCCCGGCATGGTGCATTCACAGATCAGCTTCGACGAAAGGCTGGGTGGGCGCGAGTTGCGCCCGTTTGCGATCGATACGCTTCAAGTAAATGTCGGAAAGCTTTGCAATCAGGCTTGCAAACACTGCCACGTGGACGCTTCGCCAAAACGCGCCGAGATCATGAGCGGCGAAACTATAGACGAGTGTCTTCGAGTCCTTCGTGAATGTCAGATCCCCACTTTAGATATCACTGGTGGAGCGCCCGAACTCAATCCGTGCTTCCGACGTTTTGTTGCCGAAGCGCGAAAAGTCGGGGTCAAAATACTCGTGCGTCACAACCTGACGGTGATGTTCGAAGACGGTCAGTCGGACCTGCCGGAATTCTTTGCTGAGAAGCGCGTCGAAGTTATCTGTTCTCTGCCGTACTTTCTGCAGCAGCAGACGGATGCGCAACGCGGGAACGGGGTTTTCGACAAGTCCATTGAGGGGTTGAAAAGGCTAAACTCTGTTGGATACGGGGTCGAGGAAGGACTGGTCTTAAATCTCGTTTATAACCCGGTCGGAGCCTTTCTGCCACCTGAGCAGGCTCAAATTGAGGCTGATTTCAAGCGCGAACTAGTGAGCCGATATGGCATCACTTTCAATAACCTTTACACGATAACGAACATGCCTATCGCCAGGTTTCTCGATTGGCTGCGCCGCTCCGGTAACGAGGAGGCATATATGCGGAAACTAGTTGATGCGTTTAACCCGGCAACTCTCTCAGGTTTGATGTGCCGCAATTCGATCAGTGTCGACTGGACCGGCCGTCTTTACGATTGTGATTTTAACCAGATGCTCGATATACAGGTCGAGGCCGCGGGAACGGAAACTATATATGATTTCGAGATAGGGAAGCTAGCGGCCCGGCGGATCGCCACGGCCGATCATTGTTTCGGCTGTACTGCCGGAGCCGGTTCGTCGTGCGGTGGAGCCGTTGCTGCTGCCGCATAGAAGTATTAATGGGAATTGGCCGCCTCATACAGAAACTCGCTCTGCCCCTCGCCGTCGGCTCGTTTGGCGCTCTCTACTTCCTCGAAAGGCGTCGCCCTCTCAGGCGGCCAGTTGAACCGCAAGCCACCCGGACAGCACGAAATCTCACGGTTGCGGGAGCGGCGGCGGTCGCCGTATATCTGATCGAGCAACCGATAGCCTCGCACGCTGCACAGCTCATAGAGCGACGGAGGATCGGCTTGCTTAAGATGGTCCGTCTGCCTAAGTGGTTTGAGCAACTCGCGGCAGTCCTCATTCTCGATTACACCCTTTATATTTGGCATGTGCTCACACACAAGATTCCAGCCTTGTGGCGTTTTCACGTCGTGCATCACGTCGACCTGGATCTGGACACGACCACATCTCTTCGCTTCCACTTTGGCGAGATAACTATTTCAGTTGCATGGCGCTGGCTGCAGATCATGCTGATCGGTGTGTCGCCGGCGTCATTACGCATCTGGCAGGCCCTGGTCCTACCATCCGTGATGTTTCACCACTCAAATCTGGAACTTCCGCGGTCGCTCGAGCGGCTTCTCAGCAAAGTGGTCGTTACGCCGAGGCTGCACGGTATTCACCATTCGGTCGTCAGGCAAGAAACCAACTCCAACTGGTCGAGCGGCTTGGCCATCTGGGATATCGTGCATGGCACTTTCCGTGATATCGATCAGCACCGTGGCGTCCGGATAGGCGTGCCCGCCTATCGCGTGCCGGAAGAGTTAACGATTGGAAAGCTGCTTGAAATGCCATTTGTCGAGCAGCGGCCCACTTGGAAATTGCCGGCCGGCGAAATTGAAGGTGGACATTGAATTCTCAGTAGTAATTC
>JBHENG010000069.1:0-232 GCA_046262195.1 Pyrinomonadaceae bacterium
ACCGATACGTGTTCCATAACTGAACTGAAAGTGAAAATCCAGAGGCGAAGCATAACCAGGCTGAGAATGTTCCATGGCAGGGAGCATCTCAAACTGGGTAAAGCCAGGGTCTAAATCGATAAAGACTCTTTTTCTACACAAGTTGAACTCCTCAAGCCAGGTAACGGTCCAAAGACTTAACATCACATCAGATTTCAGACAAACCTCTTCCACTGCCGCTCTCGTAAGGCCG
>JBHENG010000069.1:481-10902 GCA_046262195.1 Pyrinomonadaceae bacterium
AATATCGACAGGGCGTGCCCTCCCAATGGACTTCCCACAAGGTAGCCAGCCACAACGGCGATTGGTCTAGGTTTTTGCGCCATTCGTAAAAAAGCTGAGTAGCTGTCGGTTAAGTAACGATTATCCTTGCCATCAGATCTCGGCCTTACATGTAGGCGTCCGGCAGATCAAGCAGAACACGTTGCTCAGCCAGCTCGGCTATTGCGTCATGCGAACGGCCTTCCTCGATGCAGAGGAAAACCTGGTGATCGAGCTGCACTTCCGCCGGTAAATACTTGAGAGCTGTTCCAAACTCAGATGCATAATATTCGTTCGGAAACTGGAGCCGAAGACTCACTTTGTCGCCACTTCCATTGACCTTGTATAAAGGGTTGATGGCCCATCGGGCATTGAGGCCGTCGTCTGCCGCACGGTACGCACGAAAGACGTCGGACCTATGGGTTGTTATAACCGTCAGCGTCGGAGCCTCCATTAGTTCCGCGTCATCAGCCTCGCCGGATAGGTCCAGCGGTCGATGATGTAAACGGTCTTCGAAGATCTTACTTTCGTCGAAAACACGGACCTCGCCACTATCAAATAAGTTCCGGTACGCGTGGGGTGTCAAAGGCATCCCTGCTGACGGGTTATAACAGAGTGCATTGTGAACGTGGGCGAGCATCGAAACTCCCTGGCGGTCAATCAGTCGCTGCATCTCGTCGGCCGCCAGCCTTTTGGACCAAATGTAGTGAAAGGCGTCAGAGCAAAAAGTAAACGAAAAACCACCCTTTCCGAAGGGCAGCGGCTCGTTCGCGTTGCAACAGACCGGTTCACACTCGGGTGCAATAAAACTCTTAGCAAGCCACAGCTTCCAAAAGGTGATGTCGGCAAGAATGACTTTGCGCCCGTCCGCGAACCTGCAAAGCCTACGTGTCAGGTGACCCGTACCTCCGCAGAGATCCAGTACATAACCGGACCAAAGCTGCTCGTTCTGACCCATTGCGTCGATAACGGCGCTGCTTGTGAGATAGGTTGGATCGGAAAACCGATGCAGAAGATAAGCCCCCTCGGCATCTGTGCACAGCACCTCAAGCGCTTTGCGGAAGGTCCGATCTGGATCGATCAGCATCGTCTGGAATATGTCGGATGCATCAGGGCCCAAACCGAGTAAATGATAGAGAGCCCGCTCTCTGTCGCCTTTTCCGAGCAGCTCCATTGCCTCGTTTGCGGCTGCTCCGGTTCTTAGATAAGGAATTCCTGCAACGACGGGGTAGGCACAGCACTGACATAAAAGTATCGCGTGCAATACCTCATCGCCGTTCACCTCCAGGATCGAATCATCTTGAAGCTGCAGTGAGCAGCCGCAGAATGGACATTTCAGGATGGGAAGTAGTGCTGTTCTCATTGGAATTGCTCCGATTTACAGCCCAGCCCTCTCCATCATGCTGCCGACGACTTTTGATGTTTCAAAATACTCGCCGGCGATCTCCCTGGCGGCGTCGCAGTTCCCGCTGTAATCGCTCTCGATCTCGTCGATGGCAGCGAGGATATCATCCATATTCTCAAAGCCGAAAAGTCCCTTTCCGCTCGGAAGAAACTTACTGAAGCCCGTTTCCTGAGTGATGACCGGACGGCCGGCGGCGAGGTAGCATGCGCTGCGGTCGCTGAACCAGCCGGTGTGGGGGCGGACGTATTGGTCGCGGGCGACGGTGAATTCAGCCCGCGCCGACTGGATGTAAGAACGATAGCTATCGACATTCTCAGATACAACGATCGAGCTGACCTGTTTCCAGCCGTTCTCGCCGAGGCGTTTGAGAGTTCCATCGTCCACGCAGGTGGCCAGTTCAAAATTCGCCTCCGGCCGTTTGAGAGGCAGATCCAGGAACTTCTCAAATTCACGGTCCTTGGTCCAGTAGTACACATCACCGTCATAAGTTATGTTTTTCCCCTTGTTATGCCACGTGGTGATGGTGTTGTACGGAGTTCTCCCCGAGCCCAGTGTATTTTGCCACAGGTCCATAACGACCGGTTGTCTGGTAGGATGCCAGGTGTAATTGCCGACGGGCACCGTGCAGTCGGTCTGACCAAGGTTTTCGCCAAAGGTAAACAGCGTGTCGTGAGCATCGAGCATATTGATCGTGCTCTCATCGCCATTGGCTGCTTTTGCCTGTACGGCAAAAGGGTCTGATTCGACATAGATCCTGCGCGGGATGGCCATGTGCTCGTCGCGGAGCTCCTGGGCACCGGTGACGTTTAGGAAGGCGTTGGCGTCTTTGTAGAGCTGGAGGATCTGGCTTTCGGTCATGCCGTAACATGAACCCTCGGGATAATGGCCGCGGAAGGCCCATTTGCCGGCGAAACCGTGTGCTTCGAGAATTGGCGCTACTGCAGCGATGTTGTTGGAAGCATCGGGAGACAGATCATTAAGTTTTGGGTCGTAGATCCACCTGCCGGAGTCTTCGACGTAATAAACGTCGTAACCAAGGCGGCGGAGGCCGATGAGGTAGTGCAGAAACTGGTATGTCACGCCCGCGAGCGGATACCAGAAGAGGATACCAAAAACTATGATCTTGTCCTTACTCATTCACTATCAGTGTTCTATCCGTCGTATCACACGTGCAGGATTGCCGCCGACTATCGTGTAGGGTTCTACGTCGCTCATTACGACAGAGCGAGCACCGACTATTGAACCTTCGCCTATGCGAACGCCCGGCAGCACGCATGCGTCAAATCCGATCCATACATTCGAATCGATCCTGACCGGCTTGGTCTCGCTGGTCAGCGTAAAGTCCTTTGGCCCTATCTGCGCAAGTTGACGCAGCTGGTCGCGTCGAATATCTGCGTTAGACGAGAAGCGATATGTATCCAGTAGCACGACATTCCATGAAATGAATACATAGTCCGCGATAGACACCTCTTCATCACAGATAATGCGGCCGCCGTGTACGAGACTATAGTCACCCAGGCTTACCCTTCCCTGAGTACCCACATCAAACATGGTTCCGAGATATGTGGACGAACCCTTGCCGATCGTCAGCCCCGTGTCTCGCTTGCTGCGATAAAAATGGAAACTAAAGGTGGTTTCCATATACGCTTCGACATCGACCTGCGTATTATCGGGGATCAGGCCGGGATACCAATCCCATGACAAGGCTCCTCGCTGAAAATCCATCAGACCTGCCCCACCACCTTTGCAGGATTGCCGAGCACACGAGAGCCGGCGGGTACGTCCGCGACTATGAGGGAACCGGCCTCGATGAACGACCCTTTACCTATGCGAACGCCTTTTAGGATCGTTGCGTTTGGACCGATCCATACGTCATCTTCGATCACGACCTTTTTCTTCACGATCTGGGGTCTTTTCCTGCCATGGCCTAACGGCGAGCATGCGATGGAATCGGCGATGCGTTCTGCCGGTGCGATGGGGTGAAAATCGGTGTCAGCGATCGTCGTATTCCATCCGATCATTACATAGCTGCCAATCCGAACCTCCAGCTCGCACAGGAGTACCGCGTTTGTAAAATAGCAAAAGTTCCCAATTTTAATAAGTCCCTCCGCTCCGATATCAAAATGAACTCCATCCATTGTGCAGTTCTCTCCGATAACCAGTGCGTCGTCGACTTTGCTGTGAAATCGTTTGAAGGCAAGATCTCCGTTTATAACGGTGCCGCTTCCTACTCTTGCGTTAACCGGCAGATTGCCATCCAACCATCTGCCGGCGCCCGCAAGGCGTTCGACTTCGTCAGTCACGAACATATCGGCGTTGCGTTCACTTTCAATCATGAGACCTTTGCATTAGCCATTGGTGCGTGAAAGTAAGCATCATGAAATCGTGAATAGAGGCCTTTGTCGTTTATTAGTTTGTCATGGCCGCCGCGTTCGACGATTCGGCCATCTTCGATTACCAGAATATTGTCCGCTTTTCGAACCGTCGACAGACGATGCGCGATAATAAATGTTGTTCTGCCTTTCATCAATCGCTCCAACGCTTCGAGCAACATGGCTTCTGTTTGTGCATCCAGAGCACTGGTTGGCTCGTCGAGGATTAATATCGGGGCGTTCTTCAGCAGTGCTCGGGCAATGGAAAGTCTTTGACGCTCTCCGCCGGAAAAGTTTGCTCCTCGTTCTCCGACGACGGTGTCATAGCCGTCGGGCAACTGTTCGATAAACTGATGGGCATTGGATGCTCGGGCCGCCGCTACGATGTCGTCTCGAGGAGCACCGGGTTGGCCATATGCGATATTTTCGGCGATGGTCATTGGAAACAAAAACGGCTCCTGCAGCACAATGCCTATTTGGTCACGCAAACTCTTTAGCTTTATATCGCAAATATCATATCCGTCGATCGTCACGGTTCCGGTCCCGGGATCGAAGAAGCGTGGTATCAAACTCACCAAAGTGCTTTTCCCGGCACCGGTCCGTCCGACGATAGCGACGGTTTGCCCCGGCAAGGCTTCAAATGAAATGTCGTTGAGAACCTGGCGATCTGACTCGTAACCGAATGAAACATTTTCAAATCGTACATGTCCTTGAACTGTTTCTATCGTTCGCGCATCAGAGCGGTCCTCAACTTCTCTTTCTGTATCCAATATCTCCATTACCCGGCGTCCGCTGCCGGCCGCCTCGTTGATCGTCATCGATGTGTACATCAACGACTCTAAAGGCCCATACATCGACCCCAGGTAAGAAAGAAAAACGAGAATGCTGCCGACCGTTAGGTGGCCCTCTAACACGTGGTGGCCTCCCATCCAAAGCATGAGCGCCGTTCCGACCGCTGTCGACGCTCCAATCAGCACCTTGAATCGAAATTGAGCCTTCGCGCTGGCAATTGTCGCCCCCAAAGTTCGTTCGGTGACGTCTCGAAATGTTTTGTCGATATGTTCTTCGCGAGTGTAGGCCTTGACTATGGGAATGGCCGACAAGGTTTGTTCAACAACGTCATAAATCTCGCCTTCGATCTCATGCTGCCGATAACTCAGGTCATTCATCTGCTTCGAATACAGATGCACGGTCAAAATCATTAACGGTATGACTATCAAAGCAAGCCCGGTCAGGACCGCATCCATTTGCCACATGATGAAAAACATCGAGATCAATGTGAATACGGAAGTTACCACCGGCAGGAGGGCATCATTTACGATCGTCGACACACTCCCCGTGTCTGTAGTAATTCGCCTTATCAAGTCGCCTACTGATTTACGGCTATGAAATCTCAGCGAGAGGCGTTGGAGATGCCCGAAAAGATCTTCGGCCAGATCATAGATCATCCGCTGGCCAAAACCGATGTTCGCGTAAGCGCTGGCCAAACCGAGCGCCCACGCAGTGAAGAAGAGTAAGATGGTCGCGCCAATAGTCCAAAGAAGAAGTCCTTCGCGAGAGCCGGCTCCAGGCAGCAGCCCGATAAAGCCGGCGATCATCCCTTCGAACGGCTTTTGATTGAGGACGTTATCGACCAGTACCTTCATCGGCAGCGGTTTGAGGACCTCAATGCCGGTCTTAACAAACGTGATCGCGAGCACTACAAGCAATCCCTTCCAGCGCCGAAAGGCGTACCTAACAAGCCGCAGGCATAGGCGTATGGTGCTAGCTGAATTATGAAGATCACTACTCACAGATCAAGCCGCCTCTAGAGAGCCAGTTTGCTGACCGAACTGAATCTCACACATGGACGCGAACAAGGCCTTATTCTTCAAGAGTTCCGCATAGCTTCCTTTTTCGACTATTTGTCCGTTGTTTATAACTAGGATCAAATCTGCGTTGCGGATCGTAGACAATCTGTGGGCAATGATGAAAGTCGTTCGGCCCTTTTTCAACCTCTCTAACGTCTTCAGGAGCATCTGCTCGGTTTGCGCGTCGAGCGCACTCGTCGGCTCGTCTAAGATCAAGATCGGACCATCTTTCAGCAACGCTCTGGCAATCGAAAGTCTCTGACGCTCGCCGCCGGAGAGCGTCGCTCCTCGCTCACCGATTTTCGTTCTGTAACCGTCGGGCAATTTTCGGATGAATTCATGCGCGCCGGCATCTTGCGCGGCTCTTTCGATCTGTTCTATCGTCGCATCAGGCCGGCCGTAACCGATATTCTCCGCTATCGTTACAGGAAACAAGAACGAATCCTGCAGGACGATCCCGACCTGATTCCTCAAACTTTTCACTTTTATCTCTCGGACATCGCGGCCATCAATGCTGACGCTTCCGAACCAGGGATCGAAAAACCGCGGAATCAGGCTGACCAGCGTGCTCTTGCCGGCGCCCGTCGGGCCGACGATCGCCACGGTTTGGCCGGGTGAACCGGCAAAAGAAATGTTTTTCAGAATGGGATATTCCTTTTCATATCCTACGGTTACATTTTCGAATTGAACGCCGCCTTGAATTTTTGTCAGTTCGGTTGCGTCCGGGCTGTCCGCGACCTCGTCGCCCGCATCCATGACTTCCATGATCCGGTCAATGCTAGCCCCGGCTGCCTGGAGAGTGCTGTAAATGCCCGTGAAGGCCTTGAGCTGTCCCTGAAGAGTGCCCAGATATGCAAGAAATACCAGTAAGCTTCCGATCGTCAGCTCATTTGATATTACAAGTTGAGCGCCTAAGTAAAGAATCGCACCTGTGCCGAGGCTGTTGAAACCACCTGACAGCAGGTTGTAATAACTGCCGGTCAAGGTGTTTCGCTTTTGTGCTCCAATCACGGCGTGAGCAAACTCACGGAAACGATGGCGTTCACGCTCCTCTTGACCAAAAGCCTGTACGACCACCATTCCGCTTAATGTTTGCTGCACATGAGATTGAATTCTGCTTTCGCTCTCTCTCTTCTGATGAGCGACCCGACGGATCTTCTTTCCAAAAAGCAGCGATACGGCGGTCATTAGCGGAGCAACGGCAAGCGCTACCAACGTCAATGTGAGATTGATCTTAATCATGACGACAATCATGGCTATCGTCATCACGAGGGCATGTCCGGGTGCAAACAGCAACGTATCAGTTACGGTATGAATGGCCCAACTGTCCACCGTAACCCGGCCCATAAGATCGCCGACCGAATTCGTATTGTGAAACAACAGCGAGCGCCGTTGAACCTTAGAGAAAAGGTCACAAGTCAGGTCGTACACCATTTTACGGCCAACCCGAATCCATGAAAAAGTCAAAACAATATCGAGAGAGCTGTTAATTACAAAGATGACAAGGCCAGCCAGGGCGACCCAGAATAATAGGCCAGTGGTCGTTTGAGTTCCAGGAACCAAGCTAATGAAACGGGCGATTCCATCAGCAAAAGGCTTTTGGTCAAACACATGATCGACCAATACCTTTAACGGCCAAGGTTGCACCAAATTAAAGCAAGTGCTGGCGAGAGTAAGAACCAGGATGAATATCCAGCCCCTCCAATACAAAAGGGGATAGTGGAAAAGTTTTTTATATCCTTCCCTCACGAGTTTTGACCTGGATCTAAATTACTGCGGGGGGTTAGCTAGGCACGATTAGTTGCCTTTTTTTTAGTAATAGGCGCTAGAGTGCCCTCAGGAAGACTCGTTGGCGACTTCGACCCGTTTCTATTTCCCCCGCCTTTTGAACCATTTCGGGTAAATATTTGGGACCTTTGTTCTACAGTCGTCGATGCCAGCATCACCTCATTCGCCTCGGTTTCGCGAACAGGACTATTACTCTCGCTCACCTCGGCGTTCAGTTGTCGTTCAAATGAATCCAGTGAACCGAGAACTGAAGCAAATGGTGCCGCACACTCCCTGTACATCAGGAACAGTAACAGTAAAAGAATTGTTACGGACCAAACAAACGTGACTATGACAAGTCCCCCGGTTGAAACGACATCAATGCCGGTTCCGATCGTAATTCCGATCAAAAGCAGCAGAACGAGGGACCATTTTAGCGAGACCCTCGGAAAGATCTTAAAGCGAAACAACTGCTTACCAGCGCCATGTTCCTCAAGTGTCATCAGCAACCGGGCGCTCGCCATCATCCCCCCTCGAACTTCGAGATCCCACCGATCAAAATTGCCGCCGCTCTTGACTATTGCTCCATCGTGCTCTAGCAGTGTCAGAACCGTAGCAAGTACTTCTTCAAAAGAACGCCACCCTTCATTCCAAACCGATCTTGTCCGGGGGAATGGTAATACATAACCCGGGCTGCCCCGCCGTCGCCACGGCGTGAGCCCGTGCCCGACACGTCCTTTCAGACGGGCAAGAGGTTGTAAGATGTGCAGAAACGCCGTTAGTCCGAAAGCCCTCAGGAGTTTGATCCTTGTCTTCGGCCTGTCTGGAAACGAAGCTTTCGCGGCACTCATTATGGCCTGGGCAACAACAACTCCGACCGACATTAAGAGCGACAGCGCCCCAACCAGGAGTAAGGGCTCCCAGAAAACCCCAAAGGCTGAGAGCATGACGAATAATATTATTATCAGATACCATTCCGGCATTAATGGAAATGACCAGAACGTATTTGGCATTCTCTGGTAAACGGATTGGAACGGAGCCGTTCCCCATTTCCCATGATATACCAGCTCCTGAGACCACATTAAGGTTTGTGTCAGCCCTTTTCCATAGAGACGCCCGTTCCAGGCCAGGTGTCCGGCGGCGTTATATTTTTCAGGCCATTTTTCCTCTAAAAGCGACTCGGCCCGGCCATATCCGACTTGTTGTTTCCAGTAATCTTTAATCGAATTGCGCCTATGATGCCAAACCATAGCCGCGGGATTAAATCCAATTGTCATGCCTTCGTGCTGTAATCGCCAACAGACATCGACATCATCGCCGGCGGATCTGAACTTTGGATCCCATCCTCCGATCTGACGCAAAGCATCCGTTCGAAATGAACAGTTACAGCCCGGGATATGCTCAGCGGTTTCGTCGTCCAAAAGCACATGTATCGGACCGCCCGGGGCGTTAGCAACGCATTCCGCGATCCATCCGTCCCCCCGAGGCGCAATATTTGGCCCCCCAACTCCGGCGTGATTTGTTTCCATGAACGTGCGAGCCACGTAACGTAACCAGTGCGGATCGGGCATGGCATCATCGTCTGTGTAGGCTATAATGTCGCCAGTAGCAGCCTCAAGACCGGTGTTTCGGGCACTGCTCAGTCCACGGTTTTCCGTCCTAATCAACCGAAATGGATATTCTGAGACGATCTCCGCAGTGTTATCCACTGAACCATCGTCCACAACGATGACCTCAAAGTCGGGATAATCCAGTTCGAGCAATCCCTCCATGCAGTCCCGAATCGTTCCACCGCCGTTATAACTACAGATAACAACCGATACTTTGGGATACGAAACATCAGGCGAAAACGGCGAGTCGCCGAATGATTTGGCGACGGCTGCAAGAGCGGGCTTGGCGTTGCGGTCGCGGGTTGTTAACCCGAAATCCCAATCCTTTATCTCCTGGCCACCACGAAACCATTCATCGGTCCATGAAAAAACAAAGGCGCCGGCTGCACCCGAATGGAATGTGGTGCGAATTTGCCATTCAAGAGCAGATGCTTGTTTGTCGGTACCGTTCCGATGGCTGTCAAGGCCGATTTCGGCGAGCACGAGTGGCAGATCGCCGGCGATGTTCTGTAGGCGGGCCAGATAACTGGAAAGCCTCTCGTCCGTTTCGAGATAGACGTTAAACGATAAGAAATCGACGAACGGTAATTGAAGGTATTCAGTTGACGGGTAATTTACATAAGTAACAAGGCCTTCGGGGTCTTCCTTTTTGGCTCTGAAATATAATCTCTTGAGAAAATTCTCAATTTTGCGGGCGCCGTACCATCGAACGATTGCCGACGGAATTTCGTTCCCGATCGCATAGCATAAAACGGCCGAGTGACCCGCGCATAACCTCACACCCTCAGCGACACGCTCCTCGATCGACGTAACACGGCCTGTGTCATCCAGGAATGTGATGTGCTGCTCCCACGGCAGTCCAACCATTACATAAAGACCGAACCGCTGAGCTGAATCGAGCAGCCATCGGGGCGGCACGGTATAGGTGCGAAGGGAGTTAAAGCCATTTGCAGCAATCTGCCTAAAGTCTTCGTCGACCTTTTGAAGATCATATTCGATCCCATTTTCATCCGGTTGAAATGTGCCGTAAGTCACACCTCGAACGTAAAATTTCTTATCCCCGACAAAAATAAACTTGCCCTTCACTTCAGGTCTCTTATTAATATCGGAAGGGTTAATTATCCTGGACATTTGTTCAATTTAGTTTCAATCCCAAGGTCTCGAAGCATAACTCATACTTCAACCCTTCCCCAAAACCACAATACCATCCGGACGTTGCTGTCCTATTACCGCACGAATAAACAAGTTATTTCGTCACTTAAACTACAAAGACCACGGTTATTCCAATTCTTTTCTATCTGCCGCCCAATTCGGGTACGCCAGAAAGAAAAACTAGCCATTTATGTAATATGAGTAAACCGGATGCCGCAAGACAAGCAGCCACCCCAAGGATATTAAG
>JBHENG010000070.1:0-10894 GCA_046262195.1 Pyrinomonadaceae bacterium
TCGATGGACAACGTACGTCCGTTCTCGAGCTTGATCGCTGCCGTTTTGATCGCCGGGCTGCCTAGCTGGTATTGACCCGAACCCGGGGCGACGGGGTAAAAGCCCAAAGCGGTGAATAAGTACCACGCCGACATCTGGCCGCAGTCGTCATTACCGCCAAGCCCGTCGGGCGTAGGGCGATACTGGTTTTTGAGGATCATTCGGACGCGTTCCTGTGTTTTCCAGGGGTCGTCCGTCCAGTTATACAAATATGCCGCATGATGGGCGGGCTCATTGCCGTGGACGTAGTTGCCGATGATGCCCTCGCGTGTGATGTCCTCGGTCTCAGCAAAATACTTGTCCGGCAAATGCATCGTAAAAAGCTCGTCCAGATGCGCCGTAAACTTCTCTTTACCGCCCATCATATTGATCATTGCGTCGGGATTGTGGGGCACGTACAGGCTGTAATTCCAGGCGTTTCCTTCAATAAAACCCTGGTTATGCGTAGTCAGTGCGTCAAAGTCCTTACGAAACCTGCCGTCACTCATCTTCGCTCGCATAAAACCGACCGTCGGATCATACACGTTTCTCCAGTTCTCAGAGCGTTTGATGAAATCGTTATAAACAGCTATTCTGTCGAGCTTCTTGGCCGCCTGTGCGATCGCCCAGTCGTCGTACGCGTACTCGAGTGTTTTCGACACGGACGATGAGTTCTTGTCCTCGGGAACATAGCCGATCGTCATGTAATATTCGAGGCCGTCGTAATATCTTGTCCTCGATGTTTGAACGGCGGCGTCAAGGGCCTTATTCGCCTCGATGCCGATCAGATTTCCCGTGACGATCGCGTCGGCTATGACCGATACGCTGTGATACCCGATCATGCACCAATTCTCGTTCGCATAGTGCGACCAGACTGGCAGCATCTTGTGCACGCTCTGGTCGTAATGGGCCTTCATCGAGCGGACCATGTCACGATTTCGAGCGGGCTGGATGATGTTAAGAAATGGATGCAGAGCACGGTAGGTGTCCCACAGCGAAAAGGTAGTGTAGTTAGTAAAACCGGCCGCGCGATGAACGTTCTGGTCGACGCCTTTGTACCGGCCGTCGACGTCCATGTATACGGTTGGAGCGAGGAAGGTGTGGTAGAGCGCCGTGTAAAAGTTTGTCAGCTCGCCGGGCGTGTCCGAGGTGGCAACGATCTTGCCAAGCTCCTGGTTCCACTTTGCCTGGCTTTCTTGTTTGACTCTCTCAAAGTCCCAGTGCGGGACCTCGGCTCTGAGATTGTCCACCGCCCCCGCCGTGGAAACGGGTGAGAGGGCAAACTTGATCTTTATCTTCTCGTTCTGCTCGGTTTTGAAATCAAAATACGCCCGCAGCTGCTTGCCGGCCATTTCCGGGAAGTTTTTTGATTGGTCGAATTTACGCCAAAAGCCCCTGTAATCTTCTTTGCCAAAGTTTCTAAAACCATAACTCGTAAAGGGTTTTGAGAACTGCATCGCGAAGTATACCGTTCGCGTGCGCGCCCATCCATTGGTCTGGCGGTATCCCACGATCGTGGTGTCGTTTTCGACACGAGCGAACGTCCACACGTTCTTATCCGCGTAATCATAGATACCGTGCATCAGGTCCAGAATGATGTGGGCATTGTCTGATTTTGGAAACGTGTATTGATGGAAGCCGACGCGCGTCGTAGCTGTCATCTCCGCGAGAATATTGTGGTCCTCGAGAAGCACCCTGTAGTAACCGGCCTCGGCGGTCTCCCTGGCGTGGGAGAATGCGGAGCGATAGCCGCTTTTCGGATCGTTCTTCTTGCCCGGCTCCAGCTGCAGTTCACCGGTGGTGGGCATTATGAGGAAATCCCCCAGATCGGAGTGGCCCGTCCCGCTGAGATGCGTATGCGAAAACCCGACTATCTCACGGTCGTCGTACTGGTAACCCGCACAGTATTTATAAGCGTCCGGATTGTATTTGCCGTTGATATTATGCGGCTGCTGATCGGTGTCCGGCGAGAGTTGGACGGAGCCGAAAGGTACGGTAGCCCCAGGGTAGGTGTGCCCCATTTTTTGGGTGCCTATGAGCGGGTTAACATAACGGACATACCGCGATTCTGCCTGACCATAGACTCCCGACGCGAACGAATTTAACAGGAGAACAATTAAGAGTTTTTTCCTAATTCGATTAAGTATTGTAGAACGGGAATATAAGTCAATTGACATTAGTTATCTCGAAAAACGGGACCTTTATCAAGGTGCTCTCGTGATCCCAGTCCATTGCATTGTTGCCTCTGGGAGTACTGCCGCCCGATGCTTTGATCGCAGCCCAATTCGATGTCTGGTTTGCTTCGGTAAGCTGCGTCTTAATGTCTAAAAACTCAAGGATTTTCTTGTCGCGAAGTTGCCAGACAGTATCGGTCTCTATGAGGGAATATCTGAGGGCGATCTCCCCGATTACCTGGTTCTCGTCGGTAACTTCGCCGGCTTTAACGAGGCCAATATCGGGCGGCAGCCGCCACGAAAGATGAGTGATCAACATATCATTCAGACCATTTTCCCATCCGCTGTACTGACCACTTTTCGGAAGACTGGTTAACATATTCACCCGAAGAAATTTGGTAGGATGCAAATATCCTTTGACAATTAGGGCCTGCGGGCCCGGAACTGGTTTTCTCGCATAATTAACGATAAGTTGTTGTCCGATACGTAAATCCATGGGCCGCAGCGGACCATCGGTGGATTGTATCGAGATAGTTTTTCCGAAATAACTAGAAAATGGGTCAAGAGTCGCGGAAGCTGTACCTTCCGTACAATGGGATGTGGACCCAGTACACATCTCGAACCTGATAAAAAGCTCTTTGCCGGTTGGCGTAGGCGGACTTACTGTTAAGCCATTTACAGACGGCACGCGGGCAGACGGCGTCTCGGCGAGAGCTGTGATGGCGCCATCGAATGTCTCAACGTCCGGGGGTCGACATCCGAAGATCAGGAGCACGATCACAATTGCCCCGAGTTGTAGCTCCCGTTTCATAATTGACCTGCTTTTTTTCGTGTGTACGCGAATACTAGCGCCCAAATAGCGGCGGGTCAACATTTGCTAGTCTGAAAACTAATGAACTCCGTCCCACAAGAAAGCATATACGCAATCGTCGGTCCGACGGCTTCGGGTAAGACAGCCCTAGGTGTCGAGCTTGCTCTTGCGATCGGCGGCGAGATCATTAATTGCGATTCGGTCCAGATCTATAAGGGCATCGAGATCGCTACCGCCAAACCGACGGCAGAAGAAATGCGGGGCGTCCCGCATCATCTGGTCGACTACATCGGTCCGCAGGTCAATTACACAGCGGCCGATTGGGCGCGCGACGCAGGGGCCAAGATCCGTGAGATCGAGGCGCGGGGCCTGGTACCGATCCTGGTAGGTGGAACGGGGTTTTACCTGCGAACGCTTCGCCAGCCGCTTTTCGACAGTCCTAAAACCGATGAGAGGCTGCGGGAAAGGCTTCGGGCCACTCACCGGGCACACGGAGCGGAGCATCTGCATCGCATTTTACGACGCGTGGATGCGGATGCCGCGGAGAGGCTGTCGCCGCGCGACTATGTGCGGGTTATCAGGGCGATCGAGGTCTATTTTCAGACCGGGGAGCGGCTGTCGGCGCAGCAGCCAAACCGGGCCGAGCCGCCCGAATTTGCGTCACGGATAAGAGTGTTCGTCCTAAATCCTCCTCGCGACACACTGTACGAGCGAATCAATAAGCGCACCGAACAACATTATGCCGCCGGCTTGGTTAACGAGGTAAAACGGCTGCGCAGGTCCGGGGTCAGAGACGATACAAATGCCCTCAGCGCGCACAGCTACCGCCGTGTTTGCGAGTTCCTGCGTGGAGAGCGATCGCTGGAATCGGCGGTGGAGAAATCAAAGCAGGACGTCAGAAATTACGCCAAACGTCAGATCACATGGTTTCGCGGGGAACCGGGCGTGACGTGGCTCAATGGCTTTGGCGATGAAGAATCTATCGGCAAGTTGCTTATGTCGGCGGCCGGTGCCTCGGAAGGAAAATTATTGCCGTAAAACGTAATTTTGATATAATCTTTTGTTATTTGAACGTTTGAACAAGTGGGGGATCCAAATGGAAAAGCAGGTTGCGCAAAATATCCAGGACGCCTTTTTGAATTCGGCGAGGCGTGAACGGGTTGCGGTTGTTGTACACCTTTTGCATGGTGCGACGCTTTCAGGTCGTATCAAAAGCTTTGACAAATTTTCTGTACTTTTAGACGTTGGCGGTCCCGATGTTTTGATATTTAAGCACGCGATTTCATCGATCACCCAGGAACGCCGTCCGGCTCCCGAAAAGGCAGCTTGAAAGGTAAATTTATCACGTTCGAGGGCATTGACGGCAGCGGCAAATCTACGCAACTGCGCATGCTTGCCGAGTATCTGCGCAACCGCGCCGTCGATTTCATTACCACGTGTGAGCCGGGGGGCACCGAGCTCGGACGTCAACTGCGGCGCGCATTCCTTGAAACTACCGACACAGTGGCCCCTATGGCCGAGCTCCTGTCATTTGCCGCGGACCGAGCGCAGCATGTAGAGCATTTGATCAAACCGGCCCTCGACGAGGGAAAGCTAGTAATTTCGGACAGATACGCCGACGCGACATATGCATATCAGGGGGCCGGACGAGGCTTTCCTGCGGCGAGTGTCTTGAACGTGATCGAGCTGGCAACCGGCGGATTAAAGCCCGATCTCACGTTGTTTTTTGACATTACGGTTGATGAAGCGACGAGGCGAATGTCTGACCGTTCTGAGACCGAGGCCAGGAAAAATCGGATGGATGAAGAGACGGTAGATTTCTATACACGGGTGCGGGATGCCTATATCGGCGTTGCGCGTAGCGAGCCGGAGCGATTTCACGTTATTGATGCCGCGGGCCCCGTCGATCAGATCCACGAAAAGGTTATAGAAGAAGTCTTGCCCCTACTCGAGCATGTTCAAAAAGCTGGTCGGTAATGAAAATGTAAAGCTCACACTGCGGCGACTCCGTGAGAAGAACCGGGTACCTAACTCGTTTCTCTTCGCAGGGAGCGAAGGTGTGGGCAAGCGGCAATTCGCGCTCGAACTGGCGAAAGGGTTTGTATGTGTAAACCCGGCTGACGGTGAGGCCTGCGGGGTGTGCTCCGCGTGCCTTCGCGTGGACAAGCTCCAGCTGCCCAAATCGGACGATAAGGACACGCACAAGCGCATTGTCTTTACGGACCATGCCGACGTCGGAGTGGTCATGGCCTATAACCGGAATATTCTTGTCGACGCAGTGCGTCATCTTGAATCCGAAGCCAATTTCCGCCCCTTTGAGGCGGCCGCTCGATTCTTTATCATCGATGACGCTGAAAAAATGAATGACGCGGCGTCGAACGCGCTGTTGAAAACACTCGAGGAACCGCCCGCCACTACCTACATCTTTCTGATAACCGCTCAACCCGATGCTTTACTTCCGACCATTCGATCGAGGTGTCAGACGCTTCGTTTTGCTTCCATATCCGATGAGGACATTGAAAGATACCTGATGGATGAAAGGGCGTTTTCACCGGACGAGGCAAAACTCGCGGCTAGGCTCGCCCAGGGAAGCATAGGTCGTGCGGTCTCGATCGACGTAAAGCAGTTTCGCGAGCGTCGTGCAAGGATGATGAATATCCTTGTGAATGCCATTGAAGACCACAATCTGGCCGCTCTGCTGCGCACGTCGGAGGAGATCAACGATGCGAAGAATAAGACCAGTTTTGAAGAGCACATGGACATTTTGCAATCGCTGATCCATGACGTTTGGTCATTGCGTGTCACAGGCGACGCCGGAATGGTAGTGAACACGGACCTAACGGATAGGCTCACGTCGCTTGCGCAAAACCCTGGTTCCGTCGCTCTTCCAGCCTGGATCGCAGCCATCGATGAAATGCGGCTTAATCTTATCGTAAACATCAACCGCCGCGTTGCGACCGACGCTCTTTTTGCGGGGATGGGGGGTTGACGTATGCTAGTAGAATAGCGGTATGCCCATCCTACGGTTTCGTCGCTTGCTGTTAGAATTTCCGAAGTGAATACATCCAACAGCGCTTTATTTATTGATGGGGAACCGCTGCATCCCGGCCTCGCAACGCGCGGGACGGCTGGATTGGCCGCCGGTTCCATCATCGCGGGTTCTGTGTTCGTCGCCCTTTACGACCCGGCCAAGTCGAATCTTTTTCCCGTCTGCCCTTTGTATACACTGACCGGATTTGCCTGTCCGGGGTGCGGCCTGACACGGGGATTTCATTCGCTATTTCACGGCGATATTATTCCGGCGATCGATTTTAATGCGCTGATACCTGTTTGGGCAGTGATCTTTGCCTGGGTGTTTGTGTCTCTAACGCTGCTGGCAGTGCGCGGGCGGGGGCTGCCGATGTGGCCGACGTGGCCCCGGTTCCTGTGGACCTTCCTGATCGTTCTTGTGGTTTTCGGAGTGTTAAGAAATATACCCGTTTGGCCACTGACGATACTGTTTCCCTGAGATTTAGGTGATCTGGACCAGTGGTTTGTCGGTAAGCAGCGATTTGGCCGACGCGCCCTCCTTGCGCAGCAGCTCGACCTCTTTTACAAACTCCTCGACGATATCGGCACCTGCGACACGCCGGATCGGGACCCCGTCTTTGAAGATCATGCCCACGTTCCGACCGAACGTGATGCCAAGCTGTGAGTCGTGAGCTTCGCCGGGGCCGTTCACGGCGCAGCCCATGATCGAGAGATGCAGCGGCTCCTCAACGTGAGCCAGCCGGCGCTCGACCTCGGTGACGATCTCGACAAAATTATCTATATCGAGCCGGCCGCAGGTCGGGCATGCTACCACCGTCACACCCCTTTTTCTAAGCTCTAGAGATTTGAGGATTTCCCAAGCCACCCGCACCTCCTCATGGGGTTCCGCCGCGAGAGAGACCCTTATCGTGTCGCCGATACCCTCGTGCAGCAAAATGCCAAGACCCATCGCAGATTTGATTGTTCCGCCAAATGGTGTTCCGGCCTCGGTGACGCCGAGATGAAGCGGATAATCAACCTTCGCGGCCATCAGACGGTAGGCCGCGACCATGCGGTTGACATCGGATGCTTTTAGCGAAATCACGGTATTACTAAAGCCGAGGTCTTCCAGAATGCGAATGTGCCGCATGCCGCTCTCAACCATCGCCTCGGGTGTGGCCGAACCGTACTTCTTGAGCAGGTCCTTTTCGAGCGAGCCGCCGTTTACACCGATGCGGATCGGCACCTTCCGCGCCTCTGCAGCACGGACAACCTCACGAACCCGGTCTATGTTGCCGATATTGCCCGGATTGATCCGCAGCTTGTCTATCCCCGCGTCGAGTGCCTTTAGCGCGAGCTTGTAGTGAAAATGGATGTCAGCGACGATGGGCACGTCCGTGCGTCTACGGATCTCATACATCGCGGCCGCGGCATCATCGTCTGGCACCGCGATACGCACGATCTCACAGCCCGCCTCGACCATTTCCTCGATCTGGCGGAGCGTTCCGTCGACGTCCGTCGTATCGGTTTTGGTCATCGACTGCACCGCGACCGGTGCTCCGCCGCCGATCTGAATGTCGCGAACCATTACTGCTCTTGTCTTCCGAGTCATAAGATCACTTTTACAGTATCGCGTTTGGGTCTGCTTGCCTGCGCTTTAGCCAATCCTCATGCCTGGCTTTGAACTCCGCCAATTCCCGATCAAACTCCTGAGCTTCTTTGCGTTGCTCAACCCTCGCCCGTTCCTTGTCCGTGAGAAATTTTACTCCCTTGATCTCCGAGTTCTTTAACGACTCCATCCAGCCGTGAAGCTGTTTGGAAATGTTCACCGCCATTCCTATCAAATTTGAAATTTCAGATTTGAAATTTGAAAAGCGGTCAAGGCCCTCACACATACGTAGCATCGAACGTGCCTCACCGGCGGAGCCCCGTGCTATGTAGAGAAAATTGATCAGCTCGGCCGTCGTTCCTCTTTCGAAGCCTTCGGCGATGTTGTTTGAGATCGACAGGGATGAGCGTTCGAGTTGATTCTCGGTGTCGCCGAGGTCGCGAAAGTCTGCTTTCGCCGTGAATTCAAATACCTTCAACGCGAATTCGACCGCTGCTTTCCAGACCGGCAGTTCCTCGAAGGTCGAGTATTTCATTTCCTATCACCAAACTTGAAACTTCAAACTTCAAATTTCAGATTTGAAATCTCAAATTAGTCCTCTTACTTCCCAACCAGCCGCGACACGTCGAAAAATATCACCGTCACCATCAACAGCAGGACGATCGCAAGGCCGGTCAACTGGATCCGCTCCTTTGCCACCATCGAGAGAGTTTTGCCAAACCACGACATCACTTTCTCAATACCGAGCACCATGATCTGTCCGCCGTCCAGCATCGGTATCGGCAGCAGGTTCATAACGCCGAGGCTGAGGCTTATATACATTAATACGGATAACAGGCCGAAAAATCCGCTGGCAAATACGGTAGTGATAATAACCTGGCCGATGCCGATAGGGCCCGATACAGTATCGCGTGCCGAGCGCTCGCCTGTGCCGACCTGACCGAGTGCTTTTCCGGTCAGCCGAAGAATGCGCAGGTTCTGATCTACGGCCGCCGCCAAAGCCCCGCCGACGCCCACCTTCTCACGCGTGGTCATCAGGCTTGAGTCAAAGGCGATGCCGATACGCCACTCTTCATCTTTTTGCACCGCGTTCGTCGTGATCTCTGTGCGCTGCCCGTCGCGATTGACCACCAGCTTGATCGGCTGATCTTTGGCCTCAGCGACGAGCGTTTTCATCTCCTGGCTGTTGCGTATCGCTTTGTCGTTAACAGACGTTATCCAGTCACCCTTTTGCAAACCCGACCTCGCAGCGGGCATGTTGGGGTCAACCGATCCTACAACGACCGGCTCGGTTCCGGAGTCGGCCGCCATTTCGAGAAAACCGCCTGATTGGCCGTTTTCGGTAACCTTTGTGGGAGCTATAGTGAGCGGTACCCGCTGCCCATCTCGCTCCACCACGACCGGTATCTGTTTTTCAGGGACGAGGAGCGCATCATCCTGTATGCGGTCCCATGAAGGGTTCTCGATGCCATCAAAGCTGACGATGCGGTCTCCTACTTTTAAGCCCGCCTTGTCGGCTGCGCCGGCCGGTTTTACAAAGCCGACGATCGGAGCCGGATTGGCAGGCACCCCGTACATTAGAGCGATGGTAAAGGGAATCGCAAGGGCCAGCATAATGTTCATGAACGGCCCGCCAAGCATGACGAGGAATTTCTGCCACCGCGGCCGCAGCTCGTAAAGCTCGGACTCAGGGACCGGATCAGTCGTCTCATCCTTACCTTCGAGGCCGACGTTCGACTCGTCACCATAAAGCTTTACGTATGCACCGAGCGGGATCGCCGAGACCCGGTAATCGGTATGCCCAAACTTCATGCCCCATACGCGTGGCCCCAGACCAAAGAACGAATAAGCCTCCACACGCATTCCAAAGATCTTGGCGATAATAAAGTGGCCAAACTCGTGAATGTTGATCGCAACGCCGAGTACGAAAATAATTGCTAAAATTGAAATTAAAATATCAGGCATTTAAATGGTCCTAACGAAAACACTTGCAGATTAGAGATAGTTGGCTCCCGGTCAGTTGTTCATTAAAAAAGTGTATGAGGGTACGCGAGCCCGCGTCAAACTAATTCAACGTCGATGCGACGCTCATTCTGGCCGACAATAACTGCTGGGCGGCGGCCCTGGCGTCCCGATCGGCGGCGATGATCGTGTCGAAGTCGGACGCATCCTCAACCCCAGCGGAGCGCATGACCGCCTCATTGATCTCCGCGATCTCTGAAAACTTTATTCGGTCGTCGAGAAAGGCCTGCACCGTTATCTCGTTTGCCGCGCTTAAAACGGCGGGCATGGTTCCACCCTGGCGCAGGGCACGATATGCGAGTTCGAGGCAAGGGAATCGGTCGTGGTCCGGCTCTTCAAAGTTCAGCTCACGCAAGGCCGCCAAGTCAAACGGCGGCATGCAGTTTTCATGTCGGTCAGGGTAAGTTAGAGCGTACTGGATCGCGTGTTTCATATCAGTCACACCCATTTGGGCGATGATCGAGCCGTCGACCATTTCAACCATCGAGTGAACGACGGACTGTGGATGAACAACGACAGAGATGCTGTCCGGGTTGATTCCGAACAGCCAATGGGCCTCGATGACCTCAAAACCTTTATTCATTAGGGTGGCCGAATCGATCGTGATCTTATCACCCATTTTCCAATTGGGGTGATTTAACGCCTCGGCCCGTGTTGCGTTCTCGATCTGGGCGCGAGACGATCGGCGAAATGGTCCCCCTGACGCCGTTAAAATCAGCCTTTTTACCTCATGCATCCGCTCGCCGCGGAGACATTGGTGGATAGCATTGTGCTCACTATCAACCGGCAGTATCTCGGCACCCGTGCGACGGGCCGCTGAGGTCATCAATTCACCCGCCATCACCACCGTCTCTTTATTGGCCAGAGCTATACGCTTGCCCGACTCAATGGCCTGGAGGGTAGGAGCGAACCCGACCGCGCCGACCATTGCTGAGACGACCGTATCCGCTTCAGGATGTGTTGCAACCGCTATCAAGCCGGCCTCGCCGGTCTCGATACGCGGGGCCTTTATTCCAGCGGCGTGGAGCTCGCGATCGAGCTCCTGGGCTCCGTTTTCGTCGAGACACGATATTACGTCGGGCTTATATTTCGCGACTTGGCCCGCAAATGTACTCAGGTTTCGGCCCGCCGACATTGCCGCAACACGAATATCCCCGAGATGGTCCACGACGTCGAGAGTACTGCGACCGATCGAACCCGTGGAACCCAAGATGGAAATGGACCTCATAAACGAAAAGACTAGATTAACAC
>JBHENG010000071.1:0-10371 GCA_046262195.1 Pyrinomonadaceae bacterium
ATCCGATGAAACGTTCCGCCCCAGACCCGGTGAACGTTCTGACTGTCCGTAAGCGACTCGACACGGCGAAGCATCTCGCGTGCGGCTCGGTTTGTAAATGTTGCAAGTAATATGCGTTGCGGCGAAACGCCGTGCTCTATCAGGTATGCCACTCGGTAGGTGATAGCACGTGTTTTGCCCGTACCGGCACCCGCGACGACCAGGGCTGCGGCCGGCTTGGCCGTTACGACCCGAAACTGCTCATCGTTGAGCTCGGCACGGAAACGGGTCAGCGTTTCCGGCTGCGCACTCTGATCGCGTTTCAGGAGGTACTTTTTCATCGGTGAAACAGAATGTTATCACGAATCGCCGGTTATGTATTTAAAAGCCGAAAATGCAGTTTAGAATTACAACGCCCTGCTCCGCGTTTTCGAAGAACTGCTCAGCGTTTTTGCTCAACTCATCAGCGCTTTAGTGTTTTTGGCCCCGGGAAACACATACGTACTTCCGCCTCCTCCGATAACTCTTTCGCCGCAGCCGACCGCGGATCGCGGGGCCGCCCTGGTAGAAATTGGCCACTCGCTGACTGCGTCCGCGGCGGGCCGCTACCCGCTTTTCACTTGCCAGTTTTCAGTGCCAAAAAAAACACTTGACTCTGTACCTGACTATAGGGTTTATAATTAGAATTGAGGTGAGGAGTCATGAGACAGATGAGACAAACTGACGCATCGATCCGAGATCAGATGAAGATCGGCGAGGTGTCGAAACTCTCGGGTGTCGGAATCGAGGCATTGCGGTTCTACGAGAAGAGCGGACTGCTGGATAGGCCCGGGCGGACGTACAGCGGTTACCGGGTCTATGACGAAATGGTGCTCGAGCGGATCGCTTTTATAAAACAGGCGCAGGTGCTGGGGTTTACGCTGGAAGAGATAAAGCAGCTTATCGAGCACAAACGCGAGGGCGAGAATCCTTGTGCCGAGGTTCGCGAGATCGTTCGCCGCCGGCTCGCGGAACTCGACGAGCGGATCGCGAAGATGAAGCGTTACAGAAAGGAGCTGGCCGCGACCCTGAGCGAGTGGGACGAAAAGGGTGAGGCCGAAGGCCATGTGTGCGGGCTGATCGAGAGCTCGCATGCAACAGGTGACAATGGGCGGGCAAGATAAGGTGACGATATGGAACTGCCAGTATTGACTAGATCAACGGTAACGGACCCGGTGTGCGGGATGAAAATCGACCCGCGGACGGCCGCCGGAACACATACTTATAATGGCGAGACCTACTATTTTTGTAATCCCGGATGCCTTGCCAAATTTAAAGCGGA
The DNA here is from genome assembly GCA_046262195.1 of Pyrinomonadaceae bacterium. Lineage (GTDB taxonomy): Bacteria > Acidobacteriota > Blastocatellia > Pyrinomonadales > Pyrinomonadaceae > OLB17. Next base: position 1,301 of record JBHENG010000071.1, read on the forward strand.
CCCTGAGAAGTATCTTTCGCCGGGCGAAGCGGATGGCGGAGATTGCTGCAGCGCAGCCGCTCATGAGCATCATGACGGTGCGATGCCTGTTACGATCTCACGGCCAAAGGCGGCGAGCGCAAAGGATGTCGAATACACGTGTCCAATGCACCCCGAGATAGTGCAGATGGGGCCGGCGTCGTGCCCGATCTGCGGCATGGCACTCGAGCCGAAAGAGATCTCGCTCGATGTCGAGGAGGACACAAGCGAGCTCGACGATATGAAGCGCCGGTTTTGGATCAGCGCGGTGCTGACGCTGCCGATTCTGCTCTGGGAAATGGGCAGAATGTTTGCCGACCTCGATCATCTGGTGTCGCCTGTAATTACATCGTCGCTACAATTTGCCCTCGCGTCAGTGGTTGTGATCTGGGGTGGGGCTCCATTCTTTGCGAGGGCATGGGCATCGGTAAAGAACGTCAGCCCAAATATGTTCACGCTGATCGCGATCGGTACGGGTGCTGCATGGTCGTACAGCGTTATCGCCCTGCTGTTTCCGCAGATGTTCCCGGCCTCGTTCAGGGCACATGGCGGGTTTGTCGCACTTTATTTTGAGGTAGCGGCGGTCATCACGACACTTGTTCTGCTGGGCCAGGTGCTGGAATTGAGAGCGAGGAGCCAGACATCGAGTGCGATCCGTGGGCTGCTCGAGCTGGCGCCGAAAACCGCTCGGGTAGTCGATGCCGATGGCACGGAGCGCGACATTCCACTCGAATACGTCCACATTGGAATGCAGCTCAGAGTGCGCCCGGGCGAAAAGGTTCCGGTAGACGGCACCGTATCGAGCGGCAACAGCAGCGTTGACGAATCTATGATCACAGGCGAGCCGATACCCATCGAGAAAACGTCGGGAGATACGGTCGTAGGCGGGACGGTCAACGGCACGGGCAGCTTTGTTATGGCGGCTGAGAAGGTCGGGTCTGAGACATTGTTGTCGCAGATCGTGAAGATGGTGAGCGAGGCGCAGCGCAGCCGGGCGCCGATACAGGGACTTGCCGATAAGGTGTCCGCGTATTTCGTGCCGACGGTTATCGCCGGTGCGATAATAACGTTCGGCGTGTGGATGCTGTTCGGGCCGGAACCCAGGTTTGTTTACGCATTCGCAAACGCGATCGCCGTGCTGATCATCGCGTGTCCCTGTGCTCTCGGCCTTGCGACGCCGATGTCGATCATGGTTGGGACCGGCCGTGCGGCCACGGCGGGCGTGCTGATAAAGAACGCCGGAGCATTGGAAGTGCTTGAAAAGGTCAACGTACTGGTCATCGACAAAACGGGTACGTTGACAGAGGGAAAGCCGACGCTCGTCTCGGTCGTAACGAGCGGCGACGAACGGGAGCTATTAAGCCTTGCGGCAAGCCTCGAGGGAAGCAGCGAACACCCGCTCGCGGCCGCTATCGTCGGCGGCGCAAAAGCAAAGAATATCGAGCTTGTTCCGGTGACCAATTTCGAATCGTTTACCGGTAAAGGCATCGTGGGCGAGGCAGGGGCTCGACGCATCGTACTTGGCAATCAAAAGCTGTTTGAGCAGCTTAGCATCAAACCGGACGGGGACCTGTTGCGTCAGGCAGACGATCTGAGATCGGATGGCCAGACCGTTATGCTGGCTGCTGTGGACGGCCTGCACACGGGACTGGTGGGCGTAACGGACCCGGTAAAAGAGAGTACCATGGCGGCACTCGCCGAACTCCACCGCGAACACGTTGAGGTTGTTATGCTAACGGGTGACAGCCGCTCCACCGCGGATGCGGTTGCACGAAAACTCGGCATCGAAAAAGTCATTGCGGAGGTGTTGCCCGAGGAAAAGATCGAGGCCGTCAAGCGTCTGCAGGGGGAGGGAAAGATGGTGGCGATGGCGGGTGACGGCATCAATGACGCGCCAGCACTTGCTCAGGCGGAGGTCGGCATAGCGATGGGCACCGGTACCGACGTCGCAATGGAATCGGCAGCAGTCACCCTTGTGAAAGGCGATCTCACGGGTATCGTCCGGGCGATAAAACTTAGCCGGGCGACGATGAGCAATATCCGTCAGAACCTGTTCTTTGCTTTTGTTTACAATGCACTAGGCGTGCCGATTGCGGCAGGGGTGTTGTACCCCGTCGTCGGACTGCTGCTCAGCCCAATGATCGCAAGCGCGGCGATGACGCTTAGCTCCGTGTCCGTGATAGTCAACGCACTGCGGTTGAGGCGCACGGAACTGTAATGGATAATAGGAAAGAAATGCTGGTCAGGTGCGTAAAATGAAAATAAGAATACTCAGCACTGTCATTATGATCGCCTGCCTGATGGTCTCCATCGCGGCCCACGATCTGTTTCTCAAACTGGACACATACTTTGTTAAGCCGGGCGAGAAGATCTCGATCAGTGTTCTAAACGGGTCATTCCAGGGCAGCGAAGGCGCCGTGAGTTTTGCGCGACTGGCTGACGCCTCGGTTGTGTGGCCCGGCGGTGAGCGTTCCAAGGCTAAGGAAACAGAGTTTACAAAGAATGACAAAACGGCCTTTTTCAACTTTGAGCCGACTAAAACCGGAACCTACGTGGCCGGACTGTCTACGATGCCGCGCGAGATCGAGCTCAATGGCAAAGACTTTAACGAATATCTCGTCGAGGATGGAATTCCCGATACCCTGGCTGAACGGCAGCGTCTTGGTGAGTTGGAAAAGCCGGTGCGGGAGAGATATTCGAAACACGTAAAAGCAATATTTCAAGCGGGCGATAAACGGACGGACAATTACAAAACCGCGATGGGATATCCCGTGGAGATACTGCTAAAGAAAAATCCCTATTCATTAAAGGTCGGCGATACGTTGGAGTTTGTCTGTATAAAGGACGGCAAGCCTATCGCCGGGCAATACGTGATGACGGGCCGGGACGATGGAACAAATCTGCGGGTGGGTGAAAATGTGCGCGCCAACAAGAAAGGCGTTGCCAGGGTAAAGCTCTCGGGAAGCGGCAAATGGTACTTTAAATTTATCAACATGACCCGGCTTGACGACCCGAAGCTCAACTACGAGTCGAAATGGGCGTCAATAAGTTTTGAGATCAGGTGACTGTTCCGAGGTGCGATATAAATGAAGAAGATTATTTCGAGTTTGTTTTTGGCGTGCCTGACTGTGATTGGTGCATGCACGTCGCAAAACTCGGCAAATCACACTAATCATACCGGCACGAACCACAATGCCAATTCGAGTATTTCGGCTGCCGGCCACTCGAACCACGGCACGGGCGACGCCAAGCTCGGGAGCTCGGCCAACGCTGCTGCTGCGCCATACGATCTGCAATTCATTGACACTATGTCGGCGCATCACGTGGCAGCCATTGTTATGGCCAAAATGGCCGAAAAGAAATCGGCACGCCCCGAGCTGAAAGCACTTGCACAAAAGATGATCGCCGATCAACAGCGAGAGGTAACCGATATGGATAAGTGGCGTGGGTCGTGGTTTGCCGGCAAGCAGCTCGCTCTGAATATGGAAATGCACGGCATGCACGACTCGATGAAGCAGATGTCGAAGTTTGAGACGGCGAGCGGGAATGAGTTTGACCGGCTTTTTATCGAGGAGATGATACCGCATCATGAGGGGGCCATAACTATGTCGCGTGACGCCCTGCAGAAATCGCAGAAGGAAGAGATAAAGGCCCTTGCGGCACGCATCATCAGCTCGCAGACCCAAGAGATCGAAAAAATGCGAGAATGGCAAGAGACATGGAGCGGAACAGCAAAATGAAGAACATTCTAAAGATCATTACGGCAGCATTATTTTCGGCCGCCGCTCTGTTTTTTGTCGTGGGCGGCGTGTCCGCCAGCAAATCGGCAATTGCAAGCGCAGAATCGAGCGAGCAGGCAAGCGCCAAGCGGTTGTACCTGCAGCACTGCTCATCGTGCCATGGGGCCAATGGCCGCGCCCAAACAGTCAAGGGCCGCAGGCTGGAAGCAGCCGATTTGACAAGCGCTTTTGTAAAAGAATTGAGCCGCGATAAGGTGGTCAGGGCGATATCGAACGGCCGTCCGCAGATGCCGGCCTTCAGAAAGAAATTGACGGCGAAACAGATCGCGATGATTGCAAATTACGTCCGCGGGATGTAACTGTCGGTTTTTCTTTACAAAAGGACCTGCAACAGCGGCATCAAAGCATACGAACGGCGATGCGCATTAAACGAATAGAGCAGATATTGATCAGTGTCTTGTTAGGCATTTCTCTATTCGTGTCACCGCTCGCCGCCTGTGTCTGCTCGCATCATGAGCAAGACCAAACTGAACAGACGTCGTGCCATGAGCATGAGGCCCGTGCCGACGAGCCGGCGGCGGAAAACGAGTCGCCAAGTCTTAGCGGCTACGCTGAGTGCATCTGTGTTGACGCTCTACCTCAACTGACTGCAAAGTCTGAAACGCTTAAGATCAAGAGAACGGCGGCAGTCCTTACCACAGAACCCGGCGGGCCGAGCGTAGAGCTCGTAGCCGTACAAACCACCACCTCCTTTTCGACAGCCTCGAAAGGTGCGCCCGAGCCATTCTTTGTGGCTAAGCCCTCGCGCGCGCCTCCGATCCGGTAGATCCGTAAAAAAATAGTGCAAATAAGTTGAATTGCCCGGGGCAATTCGTAGTGCGCACGTCGCATTTGTGCATGCGGCTGCCGGGGCATTGAGTCGATGGAGGATCTATGAAGAAGTTTATTTTGTTGATATCGATCGCGATGATGCTGAGCATTAATGCTCTGGCACATACCGCGTTCACGCTTGTAAGCAGTGAAAAGAAAACAATGAAGATGTCCGAGGTGCTGGAATTTGAAAAGCAGCGGATCATCGGAAAGGCGGATAAAGCGAACCTTGTGTTCGCGGAAAAAGAAATAAGGCTGATCGTGTTAACCGGCCCAGAGGATGACATGCTGTCGTTCCGGATCCAGGGAATGAGAAATCCAAACCTGGTTGTGCCTGCAGGGGCGACAATGCGCATTTTGTTCGTCAATGTAGACGTAGATATGCGTCATGACGTCAGATTTGGTCACGTTGTCGGTGAGTTTCCGATCCAGCCGGACATTGCCGAGACCGCGGGCAGCTCAAAGTTGGCCGCAAAGGGCGATGATGGTGTGCTGCAGGCCGAAGAGATGGTCATCAAGGCATCCGGCAACGGAGCGTTCAAATATTTTTGCTCTGTCCGCGGACACGCCAAAGGCGGCATGTGGGGAAACATACTCGTTGGGATGAAACCGGGTGACGATCTGAAGGTCGCGCCCAAGATAGAGCACGTGCACTCGGCTGATGAGGACAAGGACCATGCACATGACGAAAAACCCGCGACCCCCCCGGCAGGGGCAAAACCCGCACCCAAACCCACCGCTACACCGCATGACCACGGCGCTCCGCCCGCAGCGAAGCCTACGGCCACACCGCATGATCACGGCACTCCGGCTCCAGCAACGGTTGCGGTGACACGGCATGATCATGGCACTCCGGCAGCAGCAACGCCCGCGGCGGGCGCTAAGCCACACGACATGGCCGGCATGGGCCACGCCGGCGGCGGTGCGATGCATTCGACAGTCAATTTAGGCGAACCGATGACACGGGAGGCCTCGGGAACGTCGTGGGTGCCTGACTCGTCCCCAACCTATGCGTACATGAAGATGTATGAGGACGGGGGCATGTTGATGCTACACGGCGTTGGGTTTTTGCGATATACGTCGATCGGGTCGAGCCGGGACGTATCGATCGCAGGCGACGGCAGCAGAAGCCGTGCTGATGCACCGACGATGTTCATGGCGATGTATTCGCGGCCGATCAGCGAGCGTTCACAACTCGGCATACGCACGATGTTCAGTCTCGATCCGATAATAGAGCGCGGGTACGGTTACCCGCTGCTCTACCAGTCGGGCGAGCTTCACAAGGGGCAGCGGCTGCACGATCGACAGCACCCGCACGATTTCATAAGCGAGATGGCGGCCACATATTCGTACAGATTCGACCGGAAGAATTCACTTTATGTTTACGCGGGCCTGCCGGGTGAGCCGGCCCTCGGCCCGTCCATGTACCTGCACCGCGCATCGGGCATGAATATGCCGGACGCCCCTATCGGCCACCACTGGCAGGACGCGACACATGTTGCGTTTGGCGTCGTAACGGGGGGTTTTACTCACGACAAGGTGAAGTTTGAGGTGAGCGCATTTAATGGCACCGAGCCGGACGAACGCCGCTTTGCTTTCGACAAGCCGCGGCTCAATTCGTTCAGCGGCCGTCTATCATTTAACCCGACCAAGAATCTCGCCCTGCAGGTCTCGCACGGCTATCTTAGGAATCCAGAACGCTCGGAACCCGATCTTAAAGTCCTCAGACGTACGACCGCATCCGCAATTTATAACAGATCATTCAGCGAGGACCGCAACTGGGCCAATACCTTCGTATGGGGGCAAAATTACGCCGAGGGCGAAGCCACGAATTCGTTTCTTTACGAGAGCAATTACGAGTTTTATAAGAACGCGATATTTGGCCGGCTCGAGCAGGTGCAGAAGAACGCGCACGAGCTGGTGCTGCCCTCGCCTCACCCGGAAGGGAATTTTTGGGTCAGCTCATACTCGATAGGCTATCTTCGTGACATTGTCAAGGATAAGGGCGTCGACGTTGGCATAGGCGGAATGGCCACCATCAACCATAACCCGTCGGCAATCAGCAGCTTTTACGGCGGCACAACGCATGGCGGCTGGCAGCTTTATCTTCGATTCCGTCCGTCCAGGTCGGGGCACTGAGGTCCGTGTCCGCGTTTTATTTGGTGATGAGTACGGTTGCCTTCATCAGTTGCCGGGAGGCAGGTTCCCGCGGGTACGATGTTACAAACTTGCCGCGCTGTCGCCTGTACGCAAGAGTCTCATGACTTACGGCACTCTCCGTGAACAGACGGGTCATCATGTCCCAGTCGCTGCGAAAATCTTCGAGAAAGCTCCGGTCCTTACTCGGGGCATTCAGATCGGCATATATCCTCGCCATTATCAACTTAGCTGCTAACTCACGGTCCGAACCCTCGCTCAGGATATTGGCACGCGTGATGCCGAGTGTGCGTTCGTGGTTATAGTATCTGACCCGTAGGACCGGCGCGCCGGAGGCGTCAAAGGCCGGCGTGCTCATTATCTCTAGATCCTTAAAGAAGGAGCCCACCTCGTCCCTGTCCTGAAAGAGACCGGTGTCGATGGCCCATTTTAATTTTGGTTCGAACGCGGCTTTGTATTGGTTCCAGATCTCGTCGCTGCCAAGCAGCCTCAGGCGTTCCGCCTCGCGTTTTCTTGGTATGTCCTTGAGCTCGGCAGCAGTCCTGACATCGCGGGGGGTGCGCGTATCTTTTAGCATCCGCTGGTCCAGGTTGAGCTGCGCGATCTCAGGACTCGCATACTTTTTATAATTGTTGTGAATGCTGTAGCGGCCGGTGAGGAAATAGGCACTGGCAAACACCGCGAAGATGGGCGGGTAAAACACCAGCGCCGGCACGATGTATTTTTTTGATGTGAGCGCTTTTTCGGTGAAATTCCGGTTGTCGTAGCTGCGCCATATCGGACCCGGAACCTGTGGGTAACGTGTGATATGAAACATACGATTTGGCCGCGCTTCAGCATACTGCGTCAGAGACCTCGCAAGCGCCTTAGGCGTCGTGATACCAAAATCATTTATGACGTCGCGGTAAACTGAACCCGGAAAATAGATGTTCATCACCTTTCGCGAAAAGTCTGCGCAGTTTCGTGAGAAGGCGTTGAATTTTCCCTTCCATGGACTCTTGCTAAACTCTCTTAAAAACCGCTCGTCCTCATCGCGCGTGGTCCTAAGATTGAAACTGTACACGTCCCGGTTAAACGCCGTGGTGAGCATCAATCTCCAGCCCCCGTCAGGTATCCCCGCACCCGGCGCCGCGGGAACTGCATCTGCGAGATGCTGTTTGCGGTAATTTTCACGCAGATAATCGCGGAGCTCTCCATTGGCATATATCGGGATTTTCGCGGGATCATCGACGCCGTAGAGAAATGGCAGGATCGGGACAGCGATCCACTCCTGAGTGATCTTGTCGCTGAATTTTGGATACGCGCTGATGACCGCGCCCTGTTCGCCCGGCTCGCACATTCTTAAACGATCGTAACCGTCGGCGCAGATGTTTGAAAAGTAAACAGCCGTGTGGCCGGAGCCGGTAAACTCACCGGCTACGCCGACGGATTCGAGCACAACCAGCGAGACGTCGGCACGGGCGATATTTGGAAGCAACAGCAGGCCGAACGAAAAAAGAAATAAACAAACTTTCATCAACAACTTAGATCCCCTTTTGCGACAGATACGCGCATACTCAGTGCGCCGCGCGACGCCGGTGTTGATGTGATGATAGTACACATATGGCTTACGTCTGTACTGAAGCGGACAAAGATGATGTCGACAAGCGTGATGAGCTGTTACGAAACGGGGGTGTCCTGGAATCTCGACTATGGGTTAGCAGAGCCAAATCGCTTGATCTCAGCAGGGATGATTATAACGGCGAGATTCAGATCAGCGAACTCGCGGCCGGGAGATACCAGCACCGTAAAAGAGCGGAATCCGGATCGAGTCTTTTCGGGCAGGGTCTTTTCATCCAGCAGAATTACGTGTTCACCGGGTGCGACGTCGCTAAGTGTGAAATTACCTTCAGCGTCGGTCAGCGTGTCGCGGCCGCTTGCCGTTACCACACGCACATCCCCAAGAGGGGCCTCGCCGTCGTCCAGCTTGCCATTCTCATTCAGATCGAGCCAGATACGCCCCGATATGCGCCCCGTTCGAACCAGCCGGAAATCCAGGACGGACTCTGTGCCGGGCCGCAGATTAGTCTTTCGGGCTGCGTCGTCGAGCAGGGTGAGGTCAGCACGTACCGTCAACAGGTCAAGCGATACATTGTGATCGCCGGTGCGCAGGGCATCGAGGCGATACTCGCCATTTTCGTCGGAGACGACATAACGGTTGCCATCGACCCGTACCTTTACCTCTCTGAGCGGCTTATCCCTGCCGACGGTATAGCGGCCGTCCATATCGATGTCCTGATATATGCG
>JBHENG010000072.1:0-10233 GCA_046262195.1 Pyrinomonadaceae bacterium
CGTACGACCGTTGCACCCTCTTCAATTGCAACCTTCAGATCGTGACTCATTCCCATCGACAGCTCGCCTGGCGCGTCCGGAAACGCGCCATCCGCCTGCAGTTCATCGCGCAACTCGCGCAGCCGGCGAAAGTAAGGCCGAGCATCCTCAGGATCCTCAAAGTAGGGCGGCAGTGCCATAAGTCCTACAAAGCGAACGCAAATACAGTTACGCAGCATTCGTACCAGTTGCGGCAGATCGTCCTCGCCAATACCCGACTTTGTTGATTCGCCAGCGAGATCTACCTCGACAAACACGGGGAGCTCACTTCGTCCTTTGTCGATGCAGATCCGTTCAAGCCGCTTAGCTAGCGTGACCGAGTCGAGCGACTGTATCACGTCAAAAAGCTCGACAGCTTTGCGGGCCTTGTTCGACTGCAGATGGCCGAGGAAATGCCATTCCGCTTGGTCGGGCCCTACCTCGAGGACCTTAGCTTCAGCTTCTTGGACCTTGTTCTCGCCTAGCGCCGCCACGCCCACCGAAATGGCATCTCTGATAGTTTCGACCGGATGAGTCTTGCTGACCGCAACGAGTTTGATACCGTCCGGATCGCGGCGGGCACGCCTGGCCGCGGCACGAATGCGCTCCTGTACAACTTCCAGACTCGACTGTATATTGGTCCCCACCGCTTCAAATAATAGCAAAGCGGGGGCTGTATCTTGAATTTCACCGCCCGAATTAGTATTCTCGATGTTCGCCCAAAATGCGGACGTGGCGGAACTGGTAGACGCGCAGGTCTCAGAAGCCTGTTGCCGCGAGGCAGTGGAAGTTCGATTCTTCTCGTCCGCACCACATTTAGAACCGTACTGATCAAAGGACAAGGGCTAACATGCCTTTGTCTTTTTTCTTTGCAAAGTCATCCGGCGATAGTCTCAGAGACGACCGCAGGACCCTTGTTCCCCATTGCCTTCGCGCACTCTATGGGTAACACTCGTACCCAGTGTCCATAGAGTTTGTCAACGCTATAAAAGACAATCAGGAGGTGTTCGGTGTTGCTCTTATCGATGAGGCAATCGATCGGCTCGCGATGTATTACGAGCTCATCTTGCAGCATAACCAGCTCCTGCACCTCATCGCGCCGATGCCTGCCGAGGAGTTTGCCGTCCGTCACGTCCTAGAGTCACTGACAATGCTCCAGTTTTTGCGTCCTGCTGCACGGTTTATCGATGTCGGCAGCGGCGGCGGATTGCCCGCAGCTCCTTGTCTGCTCGTCCGAAATGATCTCAGAGCGGTGCTGGTCGAATCAAAAGAGAAGAAAGCAGCCTTTCTCTCACTTGTTGCTGAAAAGCTGGATATCGGCACCCGTACACAGGTTTTAAACCGGCAGTTCTCAGAGTTAGACCCACGCGGTACTGAGGCCGTTTCGTGCCGTGCACTGGACAAGTTCACGCAGAAGCTGCCACAGCTGGTGAAATGGGCAGGGAAGCGCCAGTTATTGCTGTTCGGTGGGCCAAATCTCAGAGATGCACTACAAGTAAACGGAGTTACTCACACTGAAAAGTTAATGCCGCTGTCAGAGAAGCGATATCTATTCATCTCAAACCCCGACTGACATTCCTTTTGATTCGCAGTCATTCCATGGGTAACGGGTATACCCACTCAGTAATTCCCGCCCGACGGAGCCGTTTTGCGCGAGAAAAATCCGCGTGATATATTTTCAACTTCGATTTTAATCACTCAGCCGGATCAACACCAGGAACTGTTTCATGTCAGGACACTCCAAGTGGCACACAATCAAGCACAAGAAGGGTGCATTGGACGCTAAACGCGGCAAGATCTTTACCAAGCTGATCAAGGAGATCACTGTCGCCGCCCGAACCGGCGGCAGCGGCGATGTCGAGGCGAACGCCCGGCTTCGCAAAGCAGTCACTGACGCAAAGGCTCAGAACATGCCTAATGACACCATCGACCGCGCTATTAAGCGCGGTACCGGCGAGCTAGAGGGTGTCAACTATGACGAGATCACCTACGAGGGCTACGGCCCGGGCGGTGTTGCAGTGATGGTCGAGACGATGACCGATAACCGCAATCGCACGGTGGCCGAGCTCCGACATCTCTTCTCAAAGAACGGTGGCAACCTCGGTGAGGCCGGAACTGTAGCCTGGATGTTCGATAAGAAGGGTTACATCGTCGTGGATAAGGCGGTCAAGAGTGAGGAAGAGTTGTTTGAGATCGCGATCGAGGCCGGCGCTGACGATATGGAGGCTGTGGGAGATGTTTTTGAGATATTCACATCACCTGAGAACTTTGAAGCAGTGAACGAGGCTATCAAAGCCGCCGGTGTGGAGCCGCAGGCTGCCGAGATCTCGATGGTCCCGCAGAATTACATCAAGCTCGAGGGTACCGACGCCAAGACGATGATGAAACTATATGACGCGATCGATGATCACGATGACGTCCAGAGAGTCTCGGCCAATTTCGACATCGATGAGAGCGAGATGGGTTAGACAAAGACCTTCTTGCCCGGACCGCTCAGTGTAAAAACATGGCGGACGCAGATGCAAGCGTTCCGACGGTTGGCATTCTGGACCTGTTCAGGATGATGCCGGAGTTTCGCCGCGACGCGATCGGCACGTTAGCTGGCAGTGCTTGGAGATATTGTTCGGTTCAAAGGTCTCTGGACCACATACCTGCTTACAGACTCGGCTCACGTCGAGCACGTACTTCAGACCAACGGCCGAAACTACCAAAAAGGCAGAGTTTACAAGGAACTGATCCCGTCCACGGGCGAGGGCCTGTTCGTCATAGATGGTGAATGTGGCGGCGGCAGCGACGTCTGGCTCAGCCAGCATTTAATCGTCAAAAGATCGCATCTTTCGCAAAACTGATCACCGACTCGACGGAAGAAATGCTCCGTAGGTGGCATGAGGCTGCGACCCGAGGCGACGCGGTAGAGATAGGCGGTGAGATGACGCATTTGACGCTGATCAGGCGCTAACCATTATCGGTGCGGGATACAAGACAACAACCCAGGCCGTGGCGTGGATCTGGCACCTCTTAGATCGGCGTCCGCATGTCGAGGAAAAGCTGCATGCCGAGCTGGCTGATGTTCTCGGCGGCGGGCATTCCCGCATTTGACGACCTACCGAAGCTGCAATACACGCTGATGGTGTTTCAGGAGGCGATGAGGCTCTATCCGCCGGCGTGGATGTTGTCTCGCACCGCTATTGAAGACGATGAGATCGCAGGCCGCCGAATAACTGCAAAAGCTGAGGTCCTGACCTTGACTTACTTCACGCATCGCCACCCGAAATTGGGGAAAAGCCCGATGAGTTCGATCCCGAAAATTTCTCGGTGGAGCGAGCGGCGGAACGGCCACGTTTCGCGTACTACCCATTTGGCGGAGGCCCGCGTCAATGCATCGGCACCAACTTCGTCTTGATGGAAGCTCAACTGATAATAGCTACGATCGCACAGAAGTACCGCCTGCGTCTAAAGCACGACAGAGAGATCAATCCCGAACCGTCGGTAACGCTCCGGCCAGCAGGCGGTGTCGAGATGATACTGATACCCTTAGGTCGAGGTGAGTCAACTCCACGGTCCGATCACGATAACGTAACAGGTCGTTGGTCAGAGATAGCTTAACAGCCAGTGTTTATTCCCTCGCTTGTAATCGCCATACCAAAGGCAAAGCGGGTAGAGGAGAGCAAGTCCAGTCAACCAGGCGACATATGCAACCCCGAGCGAGAAGCCATGTCCCGGCGGTGCAGCCTGTCCCATCTGAAATAGTCCTAGAAACAAATAGCTAACGTCGACACCGGCGAGGTAGCCGAGTATGACGGCAAAACTGTGTGCCGTAAGCCATTGCAGCAAATAGTAAAACATTGGTACCTGACCGAATGTGATGCATGCGCGCTGCCAAATTGCTTTGCCGTCAATCGTGTCGGTCACGGCGAGGATGATCAGCGCCGGTCCCAGTGTCATTAACAGGAAGAGCAGAGAAGGAGGATACTTTGTTACGTTAAGAAATGAAAGGAACGTGTGGGATGAACTGGTCTGGTATCTCCATCGGGAGGGGTCGCCGTAGATATTGATCAGGCGGAGAACAATAAAAAGTGCAGCTGCAGCCGATCCACCGATAAGCATCCACTTGCGGCGCGTGTCGCTTTTCCAATTAAAGACAGTACCCAACGCGTAACCCGATGCCATCACGCCGATCCAGGGTACTAGCGGATAGGCGAAAAAGATCTGTGAACCGTCGAACGGTGAGAGTATTCCAGGCTGATGAAGAATGATCCAGATCGACTGCGATACGTCCGGAGGCGGCGTACCCGCAAACGCGATCTGGGGCGGAACTCTAAGCCCATCGAAAAGGTTATGCAGAACGATCATAGCCAGCCCTGCGATGCCGACGACGCGCACGGGAAGGTAGATCAGCGCCGCCATCATGATCATCGAAACACCGATAACCCAGATGACCTGCGCCATGCCGAAGAATGAGTAATCAATATTGAAAACGATCAGAAAACGAACGAGAGTAAACTCCAGAAAGATCAGCCACAGGCCGCGTGTCCAGAGAAACCGCGAGAGCTCGCTATTGCTCTTGCCGTTTGTCTTTTGCAGATAGATACTGACGCCTGACAAAAATACGAAGACCGGGGCGCAAAAGTGTGTGATCCACCGCGTGAAAAATACGGCCGCCGTTGTGGTCGACGGATCCGTGGGGTCGGACTGCAGAGCGCCGGCGTGGACAAATTCGCGTGTGTGATCGAGCAGCATGATCATCATTACGATGCCCCGCAGGAAGTCGACAGAGTAGACGCGCCGTTTAAGTTGTTCTTCGGTCATTGTCTTCAAGTTCGCCTATAGCTCCGCCATAAATATGTCTATATCAGGATTTTAGCAGCGGCCGCCGCGTACTGGCTTTTGGAAGCCATCGCCAAGGGCGTGGGGTGCGCGTCAAAATTCGTCTCACTTCCCACAGCAAAGTGAGACGGGTTAAATTCTGCAGTTTCAATAGTAACGTGGAGATATCGTCTCGCTTAAGGACGCCTTCACGCTAAGTGAGACGATTTTCAAATGCGAGATTACCGGGAACAAACCGGATCAATGTGCCGCACGAATTATATTGTCAAAGACACGTCCAAAGATGACGAGCATCTGAAGGCCCAAGGCCCATTCTATCACAGAGTGCCATTCAATGTACGGTGTTTCATATGTGCATGAAGAAATTCCGATCATGGTAGTGATCTACTCCAGTTGGAAACTACCCTTGCCATCTCCGCGAAAACCTCTTCGTCGGTGTTTCGGCTGCGTTTCAATACCTTAAAACTATGGTCTGCCATATCGACCAGGTGAAGTGTAGCCTTTGGTCCGAGGCCGGCGACGATGGGCTTGAGCAGATCGAGATGTGCAAGGTCGTCGCGTGTGCCGCTAAGGAAGATCATCGGAACATCGACGTTTTGAAGATGATCGGCGCGTGACGTACCGCGTTGGCCCGCGGGATGCAAAGGAAACGAGAACAATACGATGCCCTTTACACCGGCGATCGATCCCTCAGAGGCCGCGTGTGAAGTCATCCGGCCGCCGAACGAGTGTCCACCGGCGAGCAGCGGTAGTTCTGGTCCAGCCTCTGCTGCCGCAGAAACGGCCGACCTTACGGTGGCAATGCAGGTAAGATTTGAGTTTCGTCCACCGCCTTTTTCTGAATAAGGAAAGTTGTACCGAAATGTGGCGATCCGTTCGGCGGCAAGAGCAGCGGCGATCTTCTCAAGCAGCGGAGTTCGCATGTTCGAGCTGGCACCGTGGCCGAGAACCAATAAGTGGGTCGCGTCGGCAGGCCGCAGCAGCAGAGCCGAGACCTCGCCCTTGTCCGGTGTGGCGATAAATTTCAGCTCATCCGTTGTGGTCATAGCCGAGTCCGGTACGTGAGCTTCACGGCGAGATCTCTCATCCGAACCGGACGGCCGAGCGCTCTTTTGCCTTTGCCGCTTCGGTTTCGCGATCACGCGGCGGCGCTGTCGTCACGAAGGTATTCAGCATTTCCTGCGCCGCGGCAGACACTCGCTCAAGGGCAAGGTTGAATGCCTCTTCGTTAGCTTTAGAAGGCTTGTTAAAACCCGAGAGCTTGCGAACAAACTGTAAAGCTGACGCCCTGACCTCGTCGGACGTTGCGGGCGGATCGAAATTGAAAAGGGTCTTAATACTTCTGCACATATATTCTTACTTAGAGCGTCGTTTTTCCCGACCCGACTTTTGCAGAATCAGCCGCAGCCCTAAAAGCGCTGCGGGATCTATCCTAATTTCATGTTTCGTTGATAGGGCAGGCACATTGAGTCGTAGAAGAGCTTTGGTGGCCCTGCTCAGGTCCATGACCTCGACAACCAATGTGCTTTGATGCGGGTCGCCAGTCCTAACGAGACGAATCGCAGGGCCGTCGCCGACAGACCAGAGGTCATCCTTCGCAGATACAACGGGCCCGAGCAATGCTATCCACTGCGGCCGGACCTGATCGGGCTGATCAGTGGCAATGACGACCTCTTTGACGCGAACGATGCCAAGCGGGCCTCCCTTGCGATCACGCAGGATCTTTTCAAAGCGGCTTCGACGCGCATCCATATCGAAGACGTACTGGATCAGGAACAAGCCGTGACCGAAGCGCTCCAGCCCGACCGTTTTCCATCGAGGCAATGGCTCGCCGGGTTTTCGTTCCCGCGGCGGGGTTTCATCGTGACCGATGCCGCGTAATTTCAATTCCATGAGTGCTGTTTCGAGATCGGTCGGCTGAAGCGCGAGCGACGAAATACGGCCAGCTACCGGTGTCTCACCGGCAGGTGTAGGCGGTCGGTGAAATACCTCGAGAGTGACGTTGCCCACGCCGATGCCGGTGCTCGCGGTCCAGGACTCGCCCGGTTGAGGAAAGACGACAGGGAGCCCAAATGTATCGGTGAGCAGCGTGACAAGACCACGGCCTCCCGGTGTTATAAACAGTACATGATCGATCTGACGGACAATGCCGGCGTTCGTACCGGTCCGTAAGGTCTTTTCCTGAGCAGATGCCGCGTGCGTGATAGCGAACACGGCGATGCCCAGCAAGCTGGCTCCAATGAAACTCACGTAGTCACGTCTTCTTTTCATTTTGAAGGCGATCGGTAGACCATATTTGCCTGCCATCCTACTCGCGGTAGGAATGCTGTATACCTGAGAGACCGTAACTGAAGCGGGCCTGCGTTGTTTACGGTTTCTTATTTCGCGGGTCGTCCCTCGCGTTCACATAATTGATCGTCCATGGACCAATGCCATGCAGTTGAAGTATCGTGTCGCCCTTGACCCATGCGAAGTGCCGCATCTCCGGGGGCCAAAACCCAAACGATCCGGCGGTCATCTCTCGGCCTGCAGACTTATCAAATTTCTCACCCATTCCAAGATTGAAGGTGCCGGATATAACAGTGATCCTTTCTACCTTCGGATGCCAATGCGGCTGAACAGAGAAACCGTCGGGTAGCCACAGCCGCATTACAAAAGGCCCCTCCTTCGTCGGATCGCCTTCGAGAACAGCAGCTTTAGCACCAGCGGGCAGCGCGGCCGGTCCCTTTTGCCATTTGATTTCGCCCGGTGAATAGAAGCCGGTCTGGGCCATATCATGCTCGGCCATTTTCTTTTCACTGGGAGCGTTTGGAGTGGCGGACTGCCCAAAGGTGAGAGTTGATGACAGCGTTAGCAGAGCTAACAGCAGAAGAATGTTTTTCATTTTAGTGGTGCTCCTTATTTACCGTTTGTGTGTTAATTATTCGTCCGTATTCCAAATGTCGACGTGAAGTTTCCAGCCGCCGTCGTTTTTCCATACGACGACGTATTTGCCGCTAAGTGCAACGTCTGAGCCGGAGAGCTCAAAACGGCTGACCTCGTACGCAAGCGGCCCTGACGACTGGACGTCGGTGATCGAAAGTTTAGCTTCTCTTATGCCCATATCCATCACGCTCTGCCAAAAGGCGTGAATGGCTTCTTTCCCCGTTATCATAGTGCTTCCCGGCGGCAGCAATGTGGCATCGTTTGTATACAGAGCAGCAATGCCCGCGGCGTCCTGCGCCTGAAAAGCCTGCATAAATCTATCGTTTGCCGCCGAAATTGAATCTCGAAGATCGTTCATAGTTGTTTTCTCCTTAATTTGTTATCAAAAATCCGGCCGGGCGGAGTTATTTCGTGTTAATTCCAAAAGCGCAAAAGACCATTAAGAACTTGCCTCATCACGGGCAACCCTATATACGTCCGTACTCAAGTATCTGAGGCCCGAATCCACCATTATCGTGACAACGGTCGCTCCCGGCCCTAATCGTGCGGCGACCTGCAGGGCAGCGACCACGTTCGCACCGGATGACGTGCCGGCGAAGATTCCTTCCTCACGAGCCAGACGGCGGGTCATTTCTTTTGCTTCGTCCGTCGAGACAGAAAGGATCTCGTCGACCTGGTCCGGTTCCCAAAGCGGCGGAATAAAACCGATGCCGATGCCTTCGATCTTGTGTGAGCCGGACGGGCCGCCGGAAAGCACGGCCGATTCGGCGGGCTCAACCGCGGCAACTTTCAGCTCCGGCTTGTACTTTCTGAGAGCTCTGGCCACGCCGTGTATCGAATGTGCTGTACTCACAGAATGGACAAACGCGTCGACCTTGCCGTCCGTCTGCTTCCAGATCTCGTCACCCAGCGGATAATAACCTGTGATCGCGTCATGGTTATTCAGCTGGTCGGACCACCAGTGACCTGGCCGCCGGCTGATCTCGCCGGCAGTTTCGATCATCTCCTTAATAAGTTTCTCGGTGATCTTCTTATTGTCGCTGGGCACATAGGTGATCCGGGCACCAAATGCCTCGATGGTGCGCATCTTTTCTTCGCTAAAAGCATCTGACGAGACGATGTGAAGGTCATATCCCTTCGCCGCGCACACCAGAGCCAATGATATGCCCGTCGTGCCCGCAGTATATTCAACGACTGTCCCGTCCGGCTTTAGCAGCCCGGATCGTTCAGCACCGTCGATGACGGCGGTTGCCATGCGGTCCTTCATGCTGCCGGTAGGATTTGCCCACTCGAGTTTTGCCAAAACGCGCGCCGAGCCAGGCGGCACTACTTTGCCAAGCTCGACAATTGGAGTATTGCCGATCGATCCGAGAACATTAGAAGCAATGGACATTACTTATTACCTTCTCTCGAATACTAACTTTTATCGCGCAAAGTTCTTACGCAGTTTCTGCCATACCTCAAAATATTCGTCCTGGAGCTGTGATGTCTCCATGGCAAACTTCGTAGGACGAATGATATAGCGCGACTCGAACATGAAGGCAAGCGTGCCCTCGAGCTTCTGCGGTTTTAGATCGGCTCCCGACGCTTTTTCGAACGCGTCGAGATCGGGGCCGTGGGCGGACATCTGGTTGTGCAGCGATCCGCCGCCGGGCACAAACCCCTCTTCTTTGGCGTCGTATTGGCCATAGATCAGACCCATGTATTCGCTCATCACGTTGCGGTGATACCAAGGCGGGCGGAACGTATCCTCAGCAACGAGCCATCTGTCCGGGAAGATCACAAAATCGACATTAGCAACGCCTTGGTCGCTGGATGGCGAAGTCAGCACCGTAAAGATCGACGGGTCGGGATGATCAAAGGATATTGAACCAATCGTGTTGAACCGCCGCAGGTCGTATTTGTACGGCACGTAATTGCCGTGCCAGGCCACGACGTCAAGCGGCGAATGATCAATCTCACACGCCCAGAGATTGCCGCCGAATTTGGCGACCAGCTCAAACTGGCCGTCAACGTCCTCATACCACGCAACGGGCGTCTCGAAATCACGTGGGTTTGCAAGTCCGTTCGCGCCTATCGGTCCCAGTTCGGGCAAGCGAAATTGCCGTCCGTAGTTTTCGCATATATACCCGCGGGCATCGCCGTTGTCCGCCGTGTCCGTAGCCCGCAAGTCAGTAAGGGCCGCTTCACCGCTGGTCGGGCCCTTACTCACGTGCGGGCTGCTGACACTGGCACCGATCTCGACACGAAACTTGAGCCCGCGTGGAATACAGCAAACATCGCCCGGCGAGACCTCAATTACGCCGAGCTCGGTGTAGATCACAAGGCTGCCCAGCTCAGGCACGAGGAGCATCTCGCCGTCCGCATTGTAGAAGTAGCGGTTCTCCATGCCCCGGTTGCAGCGATAGATATGCACGGCCATCCCGAATTGACTGAATGAATCTCCATTGCCCGCGATGGTAG
>JBHENG010000073.1:0-525 GCA_046262195.1 Pyrinomonadaceae bacterium
CCCTTTTGCGCTGTTAGTCTGGTGATGCTCGCGTATATTGGCCGATCGAGTTCAATGGGCAGTTTGAACCGGTCAAGCAATGCTCGCTTGCACTCCGTCTTCCCGGAAAGGTTGTCGATGGAGAAATGAGCCGGCAATTCAGGGTCAGTTGCCGGATTCCAGACATCATAATCGACGCCATTTGTTATGCCGATCAGCCGTCTCCCGCGCTGTCTGGTAAGCCATTCAAGGCCGTGGCCGAATTCGGCCGTTTGTATCTCTCGAGCATAGCGCCGTGAGACCGTCGAAAGCGTATCAGAAACTTCGAGGCCCGCCTTCATTGCAGAGGCGTTCCCGTCGAAAGAGAAGGCATTTCGAGCGAACATTGAAGTGAATCCCAAAGCCGGCAAATCATTCAAACTAAACCCACCCTGATACGCCATATTATGAATCGAGAAAACGGTGCGTGTACGCTGCCAATACGTGTCGCTCCGTCGTCGCAATGCCAACTCCACCGCCGCAAAGCCGCAGTGCCAGTCATTCAGA
>JBHENG010000073.1:535-10152 GCA_046262195.1 Pyrinomonadaceae bacterium
AATATCGGGGGCGCTGCCAATCCGCCCCAACAAAGCCAAGGCGGCCCGGTTGAAGAACGCAAACCGTTCAAAATCTTCTGCGTAGCCGTAGATCGAGTCACGATGAAAGAACGATGGAGCGTCGATTAGGAAAGTTGGTGAACCGTTGGCCTCACTATAGAAAGCCTTTGCCTTGTACCCGCTGCCTCGCCAGTTTACCCAAAAGTCTGCAAGGGCGGTTTTCCAAAGATATTCACCTTTTGTCTGCAGATAGCACGGCGTGATAAGCAATGAATCAATGCCTATCTCCTTCAAGGCCTTAGACAAGGCGCCCGCAACGTCGGCCAATCCACCGGTCTTAGAATATGGAACAGCTTCGGAGGAGATTACGGCAACGCGCATAATGCAGAGGACCGTAAATAGTAAATCGTGATTGGCGAAAAACATCAAACGTCTTTCGCCAATCACGATCTTGCAGCTTGATTGAGTATTGTGTTTAGGTCTGCATCGATGCCAAGAACTCCGCGTTTGTCTTTGTCTTTGAGAGACGTTCTAGGACAACCTCCATCTGCTCGACTGGCGAAAGGGGGTTGAGGACACGACGCATGACCCAGATGCGATTGAGGTTTTCCTTATCGATGAGCAGCTCTTCCTTTCGCGTGCCCGAACGCTGCAGGTCGATAGCCGGGAATAAACGCTTGTCGGAAAGCTTGCGATCAAGATGGATTTCAGAGTTACCCGTGCCCTTGAATTCCTCAAAGATAACGTCGTCCATTCGCGAACCCGTGTCGATCAACGCGGTGGCGATGATGGTCAGGCTGCCGCCTTCCTCGATATTTCTGGCCGCACCGAAAAACCGCTTGGGCCTCTGAAGCGCGTTCGAATCGATACCACCCGAAAGGATCTTTCCTGACGGCGGTACGACAGCATTATGTGCGCGAGCGAGTCTTGTGATCGAGTCGAGCAGGATCACGACGTCGCGTTTGTGTTCGACCAGGCGTTTCGCTTTCTCGATCACCATATCGGCGACCTGCACGTGACGTGTCGGCGGCTCGTCAAACGTCGATGAAATGACCTCGCCGCGTACTGATCGCTGCATATCCGTCACCTCTTCGGGCCGCTCGTCGATAAGCAGTACTATCAGGGCTACTTCCGGATGGTTTTCAGTGATCGAATTTGCGATCGTCTGAAGCAGCATGGTCTTACCCGTTCGAGGTGGAGCCACGATGAGCGCCCGTTGGCCTTTACCTATAGGCGTAACCAGGTCGATCACTCGGGCGGAGATCTTGTCAGGATCGTTTTCGATCTCCATACTGAGCTGCTCATCCGGATAGAGCGGCGTCAGGTTGTCAAAAAATATCTTCTCTCTCGACTGCTCCGGGGCCTCAAAGTTGATGGCTTCAACCTTGATGAGGGCAAAATAGCGTTCCCCCTCCTTAGGAGGTCTGATCTGTCCCGAAACTGTATCACCGGTGCGAAGGTCGAACTTTCTTATTTGTGACGGACTGACGTATATGTCATCGGGTCCTGGAAGATAGTTGTACTCAGGTGCCCGCAGGAATCCGAAACCATCCGGCAAGGTTTCAAGCACACCCTCAGAAAAGATCAATCCGCTTTTCTCAGTTTGAGCCGCAAGGACCTTGAAGATAAGTTCCTGTTTTCGTAGCCCGGTCGCTCCCTCGATACCCATCTCTTTTGCGATATGTGTCAATTCAGAGATCGACATATCTTTAAGTCCGGCAAGGTTGAGCATCGGCTCGTCCGAGCTCCCGTTCACGCTGGCCTGTCGTTCTCTTGGGTCGCCGTTAGATGTTTCCATTACGTCCGAACCGAGCGGATCTGAATTCTCATCGAGAGACTTCGGACCCCTGGGCCTCCGGGATTGTGTTGTTTTGGTAGCCATGATTGTGTAATTAACTGGAAAGCCAGTGTTTTATTGTGGACACTTAATGCGGTCGGACGATTTTCTCGCGCGTTCGCGCTTAAAGGAACAGGTTAGAAATTATAAGCGGAGAAAATCGTCTGGAATGTATGTAGTAATACCAATGAGCTAAGCTGTTAAAGCTTTAAGAGAACCCTGACGTATCGGGAAGAATTATTATTACTCGATTTGATGCAAAAAATCAAATTTAAGTTGAGTAAATCTTGAGGGCTTCATTAATTTCAGCCCAAACCGGCTCCCGGCCCTGTTTCGTAATTGCTGAGAAACCAAGTGGTTTCGCCCCCGGTAGCGCTTTTCCTGCTCTATCAAGCGAGCGCTGAAGCTCGTTTCTCGAGATCTTGTCTGCCTTGGTAGCGACGATAAGGTGCGGCTTGTTATTAAAGACCAGCCAATCATTTAGCTCAACATCCAGGCTTGTTGGCTCATGACGCGCATCGATGAGTTGGATGCACAAGGCCAGCTCCGAGCGCTCTGCTAGATATTCTTCCGCCATTTTTCCCCAACCCTGCCGCTTCGTTTTCGAGACACGGGCGTAACCGTAACCGGGCAGATCGGTGAAATAGAAACTATCGTTAATAAGAAAAAAGTTGATGCTTTGCGTCCGACCCGGTGTGTTAGATGTGCGGGCTAACCCTTTGCGAAGCAGAAGCGAATTAATCAGCGATGACTTGCCGACGTTTGAGCGACCCAGGAATGCGATCTCGGGACGGCCATCCGACAGCCACTGTAACCGAGAATACACACTCGTCACGAACTCCGCCGATATTATCTTCATGTTGAAATTATAGGGTTTAGAGATTCAAAATGGGAAAAACAGACACAATACTGATAGCGGTCGGCGGCGGAGAAATCGAGGAAGCTGAGGATATCCTGAAGGAGTTCCTGGATCCGCTGAAAAAACATTCGGACCCACGGATCGTTATTATGACTGTCGCGACCAGCAAACCCGTTGAGGCCGGCAAAAAGTATAGGAACCTTTTCAAAAAGCGTGGAATAAAAAACATCGATGTCGTTGATATATCACTGCGCGAAGACGCATTCGCGGAGGCGGGAATCGAAAAGATCAGGAAAGCGGACGCCCTCTTTTTCACAGGGGGTGATCAGCTAAATGTCACCAGCCTGTTAGGGGGCAGCCCAATTCATAAACTTATCAACGATCGGATAGAGAGCGGTTTTCTAGTCGCAGGTACCAGTGCGGGTGCGACGATGATGTCGAATGGAATGATAACTTCAGGTCGCGGCGACCGCCCCCCAAAGGTAGGCGCCGTAAAGATTGCCCCCGGTATGGACCTGCTGCCGGAAACCATGATAGACACCCATTTTTCGCAACGGGGGCGTCATGGGAGGCTGTTGACGGCGATCGCCCACTATCCACAAGATCTGGGCATCGGCATTGACGAAAAAACAGCAATCGTCGTTAAGGGTAAAAAGTTCAAAGTGTTTGGGGAGGGGGCAGTGACCGTAATGGATGGCAGCAAGATGCGTCATAACGATCTGCCGTATCGGAAGGATGATCGGCCCATCGGCATGTTCGGTGTCGACGTACACGTACTGCCGGCCGGCTACACCTTCGATCTGGTTACTCGGGAGCCTATCTCGCCAGCATTGAAAAAAATGGCCGGCAATAATGACGAAGACTAACGATGAGATTAGTTAAAGTAACCGGCCCACCAGAAGCAGCTACCGATGTTATCCGAACGGCCTTTTCGGTTGGCATTCAGAGTGTTTCGGTGCAGCAGATGGAACGACATTCGGCCGCCGGTAAAGTTGAACCCAAAACCTCCGTAGACTTTGAGACGTCAACCCCAAAAGCGAAGCATTTCATGGATAAGCTGTTGGCGGCAGATTTCTTTGAGCCGGAAAAGTTTTCGTGTCACATACGCCAGCCGCGAAGCGTCATATCAAGTGCCCAAAACGCGCGAGAAATTACCGTACCACTAGAAGAGCCGGCGACAGACCTCTTTGAGGAACTATGGCAGTTTAGCCACATAACCTATGGCCTTGTCGGCCGATTGGCCGTCGCGGCAGGATTACTTGCGTTCGGTCTTATCCACCAGCAGACGCTTCTGATAATTGCGGGAATGCTCTTTCTTCCCATACTCCCGATGATCATGGCTATGAGCCTGGGCATGGTTTCACGGGAATGGAAACTGTTTACCCAGGGTCTGGCCGCACTCTCACTTTCGATCGCCATACTGGTTGCAGGCGGAGCGGCCGTCGCACTGATCACAAGTCCTCCGGTGAAATTCAACGAGTTTAATTCGCTGCCGGTGAGCCTGGCAATAACCGCTGCCGTCGGAGTAGCAGCCGCGTTGGCCGCCATAGATGACACCGGAAGGCGCGAACTGATAGGCCTTGCCGCGGCTGCGCAGATCGGGGTCATTCCTGCCTGGTTGGGAATCTGCCTCGTGTTTGGACCTCCGCCGACGGTAACTGAATCAGAGATGATCACCCGCGGCATCACTTTTGGTCTCAACATTCTTGTATTACTTGTGGGTTCAGCCGCGATTTACTGGCTTACCGGGTATGTTGCAGCCACGTTTCGGAAGCTTGACAGCAAATCCAGCGCTTGAGGTCCACGGGCCAGGAAGTGGGCGGGGCCAGTGACACAATTAGAGGTTCCTGCACGACGAATCGACGGCTTATTTGGGGGGGTGTGAATAACCGCTCAAGCGAACGGCTCACGGAAAGGCGGCGTCTAATGGCCTCGACCAGCGAAAGCCAAAGCGGGGGCATGGAGTTAGCTTGCCGCTTTTTCGGCCCGGCCGGCAATAATTTTTCTTAGCAATTCCCGGCGGGCAGCCAACGCGTTCTTCGCATCCGGCAATCTCATCGCGAGGGCGTCGAGGTTCTTCAAATAATTTGGGTTGTTCCAATATGTCCGAACCTCTTCAAGGTAAGGTTCGACCTTGGCGAAAACCATCAGCGCTTCTCCATTCGATTCGAGAAACATCTCTTCATCTATCGCACCACGATTAACAAATCCGGCTGCCATGTCCCAATAGCTTAGGACCATCCGGTAAAAAGCGTTTGGCATCGCATCGATCACGTCCTCGAGGTTCTCGGGGAAAAAGGTAGCGAACCAGTTGCGCGCTTCCCGCATAGTGGCCTCCCTGCGGAGGTCATATAGCTTCATTATCAGATCGGCGGATTCGGCTTCTTTGCTCATCATTATTCTACGTTTGTGGAGATCTCAGTTGCCTCGGGTCCCCAAATCTGTGGCGTCTTCATCTTCGAACCCGAAATACCGTCAACAAGCGCGAACTTCAACACCTCGTCTATGTAATCTACGATATGTATGGTCAGATCATCGCGCACCTCATCTGGTATGTCGGCAAGATCCTTTTCATTTTCCTTGGAAAGGATGATCGATTTAAGGCCAAATCGGTGAGCTGCCAGAAGCTTTTCCTTCACACCGCCGATTGGCAATACCTTCCCCCGCAGGGTGATCTCCCCGGTCATTGCTACGTCATGCCGTGCAGGTTTGCCCGTGAGGGCTGATACCATTGCAGTAGCCATCGTGATACCCGCACTCGGACCGTCTTTAGGTATCGCACCTTCCGGAACATGAATATGAAGATCTTTTTCGCGAAAATCCGCGGGATCAATGCCGAGATCCTCAGCCCTTGTCCTGACGCACGTTAGCGCCGCTTTGGCAGATTCCTGCATTACCTCGCCAAGTTTGCCAGTAAGCGTCACTTCCCCCTTTCCTTTGACAAGCGTTGCTTCCACCTGGAGAACATCGCCGCCGACCTCGGTCCAGGCCAACCCATTAACCAGGCCAATCTCGCTCTTACGGGCTATGTCCTGTTTACGGAAGCGAATGGTACCAAGGAGCTCCTGTACCTTTTCTGCGTCTATGACAACCCTGAAATCGGTTGTGTCATCTGTTCCAACAAATTTGCGTGCTATTTTTCTCAAGCACGCTCCGATCTCACGCTCGAGATTACGGACGCCGGCTTCTCGGGTGTAATGCCTTATTGTTTCGAGTACCCCGTCATCAGTAAATACAACCTTCTGCGGGTCGATACCGCTGTTCTCACACTGCTTTATTATTAAGTGACGTTTCGCTATCTCAAGCTTTTCACGCTCGGTATAACCCGATAGATGAAGGATCTCAAGGCGATCCTGCAACGCGGGTGGAATCGTATGCAGGACGTTTGCCGTAGCTATAAAAAAGACATGCGACAGATCATAGTCAACGTCTAAATAATGATCGCGAAACGTATTGTTTTGCTCGGGATCTAGCACCTCGAGCAGTGCAGCGCTTGGATCACCTCGAAAATCTCGCCCAAGCTTATCGACCTCATCGAGCAGAATAACGGGATTCGTGGTGCCGGCTCGCTTCATCAATTGGATTATCTGACCGGGCATTGAGCCAATATATGTACGTCTATGCCCGCGGATCTCCGCCTCGTCGTGGACGCCGCCCAGGGCCAAACGCACAAACTTACGACCCGTAGCATTAGCAATTGACTTTCCAAGGCTTGTTTTGCCCACGCCCGGTGCTCCGACGAAACAGAGAATTGTACCTTTTGGGTTTTTGACAAGCTGCCGCACAGCAAGAAACTCCAGGATCCGTTCCTTGATCTTCTCAAGGCCATAATGGTCCTCGTTTAGCGTCTTTTCCGCTACTGCCAGGTCCTCGATCTCTTCGGAACGGTTTTGCCAGGGAACATTTATCAGCCAATCCAGATAGGTCCTGGCAACTGTCCCCTCTGCCGACATTGGCGGCATGGCCTCTAGCCTGGAAAACTCGACGAGAGCCTTGTCATGGGCCTCCTCAGTCATCCCGGCCGACTCGATCTTCTTTTTCAGTTCGTCGAGTTCGGCCCTTTCGTCCTTGCGGCCCAGCTCTTTGTGAATGGCCTTGATCTGCTCGTTCAGATAGTATTCGCGCTGATGTTTATCCATCTGTTTTTTAGTACGCGAATGGATATTGCGGTCCAGTTGCCGTTTCTCGATCTCAGCTTCGAGAACCTCTATAAGCTTTGCCAGGCGCTCCTGCACCGAGACTGTTTCAAGAAGCGCTTGTTTCTCTTCGACACCGATCCGTAGATGCGATGACATCGAGTCGGCGATCTGCGCTGCCGAAACACCTCGCAAACTGGCGTGCAGGGCGTCGGTATAGGCGTCGGGCGCGACGCGCAAAAACTGTTCGACCAGGGCGTGAATCTTTTGCAGCAGGCCGTCCGTGCGATATCCCGACTCATCAGTCGACGCGATTCGCCGCACATGTGCGTGAAACATGCCTTCGGCGTCCTGCTCAACCCGCACCATGCGCCCGCGTTCACGTCCTTCGACAACGACTTTTATCTGCCCGTTATCCTGCCGCTGCGCCTGAAGTATCCGCCCAAGTGTGCCGATTGGGTATATTTGGTCCGCGCTCGGCTCATCGATAGTGGCGTCGTGCTGTGTCGCCAAAAAGATTTGCCGCTCACCCGTCATCGCCTTTTCGAGAGCCATCACCGAGCTCGGTCGACCGATCTTAAAAGCTACCTTTGTAAACGGAAAAATGACGACGTCCCGTATAGGAACCATGGGAAATCGCTCTATATCAACGGGCATTTCGTCGGTAAATTCTTGCATACGTCGGGAAGATGTTCTCTATATCAAACGAGCGGTGGCTGGAAAATGTTTGAATAAATATATTTACGCAAAATTGCGTTGCTAAAGCAACATAATTTCACTGACCAATAAACCGTATATGCGTCTATAAATGCCTATTGGCCGTCATTTTCTAGCACTAATGCTTTTGTCGGTTGGACAGCGATGAAAAAAGCCGTAAGCAAGTCGCCACGGCCGCATTTTCAATTGGTTATAATCGAAGCAAGGTTCCGTCCTTAAGCAGCTTCTTCCGAGCGGGTCATGATCTCAAATACCGGGGCATTTCGTTCGATCATCTCCTTCGTAACAACGATCTCTTTCACTTTCTTCTCAGATGGCAGATGATACATCGATTCCAGAAGTATCTCCTCAAGGATCATCATCAAACCTCGAGCGCCTACTTTGCGTTTGTAGGCCTCGTGTGCAACTGCAGATAGAGCACCGTCCGTAAATTTCAGGCCAATGTTGTCGAACTCAAATTTACGCTGATACTGCTTGATAAGAGCGTTTTTCGGCTCCGTTAGAATCTTAACGAGGGCAGCTTCGTCCAATTCGGTCAGCGTGCCAATAACCGGCAAACGCCCGACAAACTCTGGGATCAACCCGTAATGGATAAGGTCTTCGGGCTCCAATTTGTTTATCGACTCATTATGTCGCTGCTTGTTTGTCTTGATATCGGCTTGAAAGCCGAGTGACTTGTTTCGGAAACGTTTTTCGACTACTTTTTCGAGGCCAATAAAAGCTCCACCACAAATGAACAAAATATTGGTCGTATCGAGCTGCTGAAAATCCTGCTGCGGATGTTTGCGGCCGCCTCCAGACGGGATATTGGCTACTGTCCCCTCGAGTATCTTTAGCAGTGCCTGTTGTACGCCTTCGCCCGAGACGTCACGGGTGATCGATGGGTTGTCATCTTTACGGCAGATCTTGTCGATCTCGTCTATATAGATAATGCCCTGCTGGGCTTTCTCTATATCGCCCCCGGCCGACTGCAGCAGCCGCAAGAGTATGTTCTCAACATCTTCTCCAACATAACCAGCCTCGGTAAGACTCGTCGCGTCTACGATGCAAAATGGAACGCTAAGTACGCGGGCGAGAGTTTGGGCCAACAGTGTCTTACCGGTTCCGGTTGGACCGATCAGCAGAATATTAGATTTTTGAAGCTCGATCTCTCCCCGACGTTTGGCCAGCTCCAGTCGCTTGTAATGCTGGTATACAGCCACCGACAATCGCTTTTTAGACTCGTCCTGCCCTATCACATATTCGTCCAAAAACGCTTTGATCTCCTGCGGCTTGGGCAGGTTGGTGCGAACCGTAGTCGTCGCGGCCTGCTCATCGTCGTTTATGATCTCGTTGCAGATGTCTATGCACTCATTGCATACATAAACACCTGGACCGGCGATCAATTTACGAACGTCGTTCTGGGACTTACCGCAAAACGAGCACGTTAGAAGTTCTTCGGGTTTATGGAATTGGGGCATAACTTCTAATTAGTAGTTTACCGTTGATCGGTGGTTGCCACAACAGAACGCGAAACAGATGATCCTATTTTTCTCGATGCTCGATAACTTCATCGATCAGTCCATAATCTTTTGCCTGTGCGGCAGTAAGGATCTTATCGCGTTCGACATCGAGCTCGATCTGTTCGTATGACTGACCTGTGTGGTGAGCCAGCAAACGAGAGATCATTTCCCGCATACGAAGTATCTCCTCGGCCATAAGGCGAACGTCCGTCGCCTGCCCGGAGGCGCCCCCGGAAGGTTGGTGAATAAGGATACGCGAGTGCGGCAGGGCGAACCGCTTACCTTTGGTCCCGCCCGCCAGAAGGAATGCTCCCATCGACGCACACTGCCCCACACAGATCGTGGTAACGTCGTTCTTGATGAACTGCATCGTGTCGTAGATCGCCATCCCCGCCGTAATGGAACCGCCCGGGCTGTTGATGTAGAGATTAATGTCCCGCTCGGGATCCTCCGCTTCAAGAAACAAAAGCTGAGCAACCAGCAGGTTGGCGATCATGTCGTCGATCGGCGTACCGATAAAAATAATGCTGTCTTTAAGAAGCCGGGAGTATATGTCAAAAGCACGT
>JBHENG010000074.1:0-5743 GCA_046262195.1 Pyrinomonadaceae bacterium
CGTCGAAAGCGTGCTGCAGCCCTCTTGGAAGATAGTCGAGCGAAAGCAGATCTATTGGTTGACACATCAGCAGCGGATGAGGGTTCACCGCTGATAGATCTCACCGCGGACAGCGGGGACTCGCCGGACGACGTGGACGTCGGGTCAAGCGGGCCGGGTGATCGCCCCGCTCAGCAGCCATGGAACGCCACACGCGATGACAAACAGCCCCAGACGGTAGCGGCCGTCGATCGCAAGACGATCTCCGAGGTACTCAACGACATCTACGGCGAAAACCGCTCCTGACAAGACGATCTACCGTCGATTCATTCCAAAAAATTTCTTGATCGACTGCATGACCCCTTTTTGCGTCACGTCTTTCTCCTCGGGCTCGTCCGTGGCCACTGTCTTAAGCAGCTCTCGCCTTTCCTCGATCCTCTCGCTGATCGCATCGATGAGCTCGGGGTTATTCTCCAGGATTGGCTGCAGTCCTGACTTCTTGATCTGCAGCACCTCGGTTTCTTCCTCTGCCACGACGGTAGCTGATCTCGGCTCGCCGGTCAGCAGGCTCATCTCCCCAAAGAAATCGTTCTCTTTCAGAATACCGACGGTTTTTTGATAGTTGTTTTCAGTCACCTGCACCTTTATCGATCCGCGGATGATCACAAACATTGAGCTGCCTTCTTTGCCCGCCCGCACGATCATCTCGCCCGGTGCATAGATGCGGGCTTTGGATACGTTAGCAAGCTGCTGGATCTCGTCCTCGGAAAGCGGAGCGAAAATGGTTACACGGCTTAACCGCTCCGCGTTAGTGTTTATGATCGTCTCGGGCGGGATCTCAACCGGTTTCGGTGCCCGCTGCCACGTGCGGGTCGGGTAGGCAAATTGCAGTTTTTCACGCTGGAAAACATACCAGATGCGCTGTCGGATGAGGGCGTCGGTGTCATGCTGCCTTGTGTAATCATCAAGCCAATATTTCACTTCCCAGTCGATGCCGTCGGGCCCCAGGTTGCGGATCCGAACGACAGGTCTGATCTTTTGCGACACGTTCTCGACTTGCCGCACCGCGTCCCGGACCACCTGTATCGTCTTGGCCGGTGAATGTGAATATTGAGAATTAAAGAACACGGCCCGCGCGTTCAGATTGTCCTTTGGAGCGACCTCGATCGTCTCTTTTCCCAACACGGAGTTGCTGATCACGAGCAGCTTGTTCTGGAACGTCCGCATCTTGACGCCTCGCCAGGAGACGGACTCTACGACACCCTCGCCCCTACCGGGTATAAGGATCACATCGCCTACCTGAAAAGGCTGGTCCGCCTGCAGAGCGAGTCCGGCAAAGAGATTGCCCAAGGTATCCTGCAGCGCCAGACCGACGACGATACCCAGAATCGTCGAACCCGTAAACAGCGGGGCGAGCTGCACATTCTCAAATATCGACTGAAAAATTATGAAGAATGCGACGATATAAACGATGATCGAAAGCACCGTTTTCAGGAGGGAAGATATTTCTCTTTCCGATGTGTTCCGATAAACCGTCCTGGTCACAAGAACACCGAGAAATCGGACAAAAGCGACGACCAGGGCCATCCAAAGGACCACCAGGAACAACCTCAACAGCGTGACGGTCAGACGGAGAGCTGTGGTCGTCATCGAGCTGGGAGCGGGCTCGCCGTTCGGCAGTGTAACTAAGCCATCAGCGGCGACGATCACGTTATATTTGGAGCTAAGGGAAGCTCGTACCCATTCCGAGAGCGTCGGAAATAGAACAAGCGCTCCTCCGATCAAGATCGCAAAAGCCAGAAAATATCCCGCTTTTTTTCGAAGTTCGTATGCGGCCATAGATGAGAGCTAGAACATATCAGCAATCGTTTTGCCAATCAACGCCAACGACAAAAGCGAGACCGTGAGCGTGATCAGCCATGCAACAACGTTAAAAATACGGCTATTCCTGCGCTCACCCATTATCTCTTCGTTGCTGGCGAGCGAAACGATCGCAAAGAGGATGATCGGCAGCAAAAGCCCGTTTACACATTGAGTCACAAGCAGCAGTTTTATCTGAGGAATACCGGGGGACAATGCCACGCCCGCGCCGATCAAAATGAGACCCGTAAAAATACCGATAAATATCGGGGCCTCGCGGATAGTTCTCGACAAGCCTTTTTCAAAGCCCAGCGCTTCGCTGACGCTGTAGGCGGTCGCGAGCGGCAGCACCCCCATCGCGAGCATCGCCGCCCCGAACAACCCTATTCCGAATAGATATTTGGCATACACTCCCGCTACGGGCACGAGACCCTCGGCCGCTGTTGCCGCCGAATCGATATCGGTTATTCCACGCGCGTGCAGGGTTGCAGCCGAGCAGATGACGATGAATCCCGCGATCAGGCATGCGAAGATCGTACCGGCTACAACATCGGCGCGAACGATGCTCAGGTCCTCTTCATCCATCTGCTTTTCAACGACCGACGATTGCACATACACCTGCATGAACGGCGTTATCGTTGTCCCGATGAGCGCCATGATCATAAAAAGATAACCTGCATCGGAACTCAGTGTTGGGTGGACGATGGCCTCGCCCACTTCGTTCCAGGCGGGCTGTGCCAGATACGCCGAGGCCACGTAGCATAGGAAAACAAGCGACATCGCAAGGAAGACGCGTTCAACGCGCTTCTGCGAGCCCTTAACGACCAGCCACCAGATCAGGGCAGCGCTCACAGGTATGGTCGCAAAACGAGGAATGCCAAAAAGCTCAGACGCCTGGGCGATACCCACAAACTCCGAGATGATCACACCCGTATTTGCGATCAAAAGCGCCAGCATGACAAACGCGGTCCAGCGCACGCCGAACTGTTCCCGGATCAAGTCGGCAAGACCCTGGCCCGTGACCACACCCATTCGCACGCACATTTCCTGGACCACGATCAGGCCAACGATCATCGGGACAAAGATCCATAACAGAGAATAGCCATAGGCCGCGCCGACGCTCGAATAAGTAGCGATGCCGCTGGCATCATTGCCCGCGTTTGCGGCTATTATTCCGGGTCCGAGTATGGCGAGATAAGTAAAAAGGCGGCGGTCAGATAGACGACGACGAAAGGACGCGGGCACGCGGCGCGCTCGGTGAACCAACTGTTTCGGTGATAACCGTGTCAGATCCATTCGTACTACTACTACCGCCGTCCTTCATTCCTGTCATCCAGCTAAAAACTAATGGGGTTTTTGAAGCAAAATCGAATATAACTCTTTTTGGGATAAATGAAAACGCCGGTTTGGCGACCCTGCTGTTTGTCGTAAATGTCGACTTTTGCTAGAGTGCGGTTATGCGATCCAAAACAGTAAATTCCGCGTACCGTGCCGCCGCGGCCGTGACATTGACGTTATTTCTGCTGCCGCTGGCAAGCCCCATTCTCGCCTCATGGCCCGAGCCTGTACGGGGCAAACATGCAATGGTGGCGTCGCAGCATGAGCTCGCATCAAAGATCGGGGTCGATATCCTCAAACGCGGCGGGAATGCGGTGGATGCCGCAGTAGCGGTCGGGATCGCCCTGGCGGTTGTTTATCCTGAGGCGGGCAACATTGGCGGCGGTGGATTTATGCTCATCCGCAAAGCCAATGGCGAGATTCGGGCGATCGATTATCGCGAGATGGCTCCCAAGGCGGCCCATCGAGACGTATTTGTCGACGCAGCCGGCAATCCCATCAAAGGAGCGGGTTCATCCACCGTCGGATATCGTGCCTCGGGTGTTCCCGGAACGCTCGCGGGGTTTGAGCTTGCGTTCAAAAAATACGGATCGGGCCGCGTTACCTGGACCGACGTTGTTCGCCCCGCGCGTCTGCTCGCTCAGAACGGCTACACACTCACCCACCGTCTGGCGGAGCTTTTCAAGTCGTATCAAAGTACGTTATCGCAGTTTCCTGAGAGCAAAAGGATATTTCTTAACAACGGAAATTACTACAAAGAGGGCGATCTGTTCAGGCAGCCCGATCTGGCGGCGACGCTGGTTCGTATCGAGCGTTCGGGCGCACGCGAGTTCTATTCAGGGCAGACCGCCCGAATGATCGCGGACGATATGAAGGCCAACAACGGCCTCATAACTCTCGAGGACCTGAAAAACTATCAGGCAAAAGAACGCACACCGCTTAAAGGCACCTATCGAGGTTACGAGATTATATCCATGCCGCCGCCGAGCTCGGGCGGCGCGGTGATGTTAGAGGTCCTCAACATGCTGGAGGGCTATGACATTGCAGCCATGCAGCATAATTCGTCTGCCAAATATCACGTGCTGGCCGAGTCGATGCGGCGAGCGTTCGCGGACCGTGCCGAGTATATGGGCGACCCGGACTTTATGGACGTACCGGTGAGAAGTTTGATCGATAAAAAATATGCCGAACGCCGCCGCTCGTCGATAAACATGACCCAGGCGTCGACGAGCAAGGACATTGGACACGGCACCGTCGCGGGCCGTGAGGGAATGGATACGACACATTTCACAGTTGTGGACACTGCGGGCACCGTGGTCTCGAACACCTACACGATCAACGATCTCTATGGTTCGCGCGTCACCGCAAAAGGGACTGGCGTCCTGCTGAACGATGAAATGGACGACTTTGCCGCCCGGCCGGGCAAGCCCAATATGTTCGGCCTGATTCAGGGTGAGCGTAATTCCGTGCAGCCGGCCAAGCGGCCTCTGTCATCAATGACGCCGACGATCGTTCTAAAAAAGGACGGTACATTGTGGTTCGCCCTGGGGGCACGCGGAGGGCCGCGTATCATATCCGCGGTCACTCAGTCGGTGATGAATGTTATAGATCACGGCATGGATATTCAGCAGGCAATAGACGCTCCGCGGATACACCACCAGTGGTTTCCTGACGAGATAATGTACGAGCCGTTTGGCATGTCGCCTGACACGCTGTCGGTGCTTACCCGATTCGGTCACAACTTTGTCGGTAGACCTGGTAACATCGCGTCAGCGACCGGCATCATGATCGATTCAAAGGGAGTCCGCCTGGGTGCGATCGACTCGAGAAGCGACGGCGCGGCGATCGGGTATTAAGGACTCTCGTCTTTCTCCAGCAGCTTTGTTGTACCTTCAGTAACGCTGTTCGGCTGCAGATCGTTCGTGTCCCGCCAGTTGCCGGACTGAGGCTGCCCGTAAAAGCTCGCGGGTACCGATTGCTGCGGGGGTAATGCCGGGTACCCCGACTGGGCCGGAACTGCTGCCTGAGGGTTATGCGTAAAAGCTTCCGGAATTGGGGGAATCATCGGTCGTTTCGGCAGAAAAATGAGCGATGAGACCAGGAACATCAGCCCGCCAAATATGCCGATCACGGCCGACGCGGCTACCAGCTCCTCTACATCCATGATCCCCCACAGGGGCGCCATTATCAGTAGAAAGAACAGGCACCAGAGCAGGCTAAAAGCGACACCGTTGCGGCGATTGAGTAACGTAGTTTTTTGGTTGATCGCCGCGAGCTGAGGCAGATATCCGCCGTGGACGAGTACCTCGGCAACGATGCTTAAGGGCATGCCGCAGCGGGAACAAAATTTTGTTTGGGTGGACACCTGTTGCTGTCCGCAGCTGGGGCAATGCATCTGTTAGCTCCCGTCCCTCTAGACCCGAATCTTAACGAATTCTTGCACGAAAAAGTTCAGTATGCAATCAGGTCCCGGCTGCGGAAACCTCACAGCCGAGGGAGCTTTTTATCGGAGATCATTTGGAACAAGGCATATGCGCGACCCTGAAAATGCGACGCTGTCGACAGG
>JBHENG010000074.1:5753-6093 GCA_046262195.1 Pyrinomonadaceae bacterium
TGAGCCGTCTGAGTCTCTCAGGAGCCGGGATCTGGCGGTCGAGGTCACCGTCAGAGGCCAGGAACGAAAAACCCGTCTGCCGCGTTGACTCGACATCGTCAAAGTATCGAAGAACACCGTCTTTATTCTCCAGTTTCTCCGGCAGGGTCCACTCGAACGGGTCGTCCCACAAGCGAGTGGTAATGCCGCCAAACGTCTTTTCCACGACGGCCGCACTTCGAACAATATACTCGCCGCACGAGAACATCGCCATTGAGTTTGGAACAATGCGTGGCTTCCGAAAAAGATCCGCCTCCGCAATCTCGGCCACGAGCTGTCTTGAGCGTGAATCGAGCAGGCG
>JBHENG010000074.1:6168-9988 GCA_046262195.1 Pyrinomonadaceae bacterium
ACCGTAGTTCCGCCCTTTCCAGTTAACTCCGCTGCCGACTACGCCTTTGATGCCGATCTCCGCGCCCTTTGACGGAACACCGCCCTCCGTAACCACCACCCAGATCGATCCGGTGCCGTCGTCTATTTTGTAAGCGCCGCCGCCTATTCCGGTGCCGGGAATGGATAGGCCATAGCTGTCTTTCACAACTCCGGCGATGGCAACCTCTTTATTCTGATACTTGCCGGGATTTGCCTCGATGTCACCTATGCTGCGACGCTCGGGACAACCGGTTGCAAACAGAGCCGCTGCGGCCAAAATGACGAACAGTGCGGTCGACGTATAGTTTTTCATTAGCTTCTCCTCACAAAAGAATATTTCGGGAGAGAGGATCAACGATAAAGATTCGGTTTGCGGCGTATAGTTTGCCATACATTTGTATTTCTGCGATGCTAATCCCGCTTTTTGCCGCGATGGACCCGGTGGTTTGGCGAGGTAAGTCAATGAATAAAATCGCACTCCTCTCAAGCCTGCAGGACGACGTCTGGCACGACCAGGCGGCCCATGATGCTTTCGAGTCCTGGCACTTCGACGCTCTCTCTGATGACGGCCAAGAGGCCGTTACTGTCACCTTTTACGACAACTACCCGTTCTCGCCCCGCTATGTCACTCACGCCGCTCGGGAAAAACGCGTTCGATCGGAGGTGCCAAAGCGCTTCCCCGCAGTCTCGTTCACGTACTCATGCGAGGGCAAAGTACGGATGTGCGCGGTAAACGAGTTTAGCCAGGACAACTTCTCGGCCAGCAAAACAGAACCGATTTGCCGTATCGCCGGCTCGTCCTTTCATGCTGAGGCGGCTGACTACGGATCAGGCTTTGTCGTCAAACTCGACCTCGTTACCTCAAAACAGCGACGCATAAAAGCAGAGCTTGAATGGGTAACGATAGAGAAAGATCTTGCCCAGGCGTCGCCTCCCGAAGGGCCGACCACTGCACACTCCTGGAACATCGCCGCGCCCCGATCGGATGTAAGCGGGCGAATGGAACTGATCCGGCATAGTGGAGGTGTGGAAAAGACCGTGCACTTTCGCGGGACAGGTTATCATGACCAGTTCCGCAGCGAATGCTCTTTAACCAGGACAATGTGGCAGCGATGCTGGGGACGGGCCCATTATGTCGATTCGACGGTACTGTTTCAACACCTCACCTCATCCTCGTCCACGGACTCGTATGCGTCACTGATCGTGATCCGCGACGGATCTATCGATGAGCACGAGGCAAAGTGCATCATCGGGAAAACATTCCGTGACCGATTTGGCCTGCTGGTGCCGCGCCGAATGTCGATCACGTGTCCCGCCGGAGCAGAGCTTCGTATCGAGACGCTGGAAACGGTCAGATCCGGGTTTTTTCAGGTGAAAATGCTCGGTGAAATGACGCTGAAATTCGGAGACGGCCCGGCAAAGAAAACAACGGGAATTTTGGAGCTTATAGCCCCCGGCCGCCTGCGAAACCCTGCGGCTCGATGGTTCTCAGATCTGGGGATAGCAAAAAACGGCAAGCCGCCCTTGTTTTGAAATGTGGTCAGGACCAGCGTTTCAGTCGCCGGATCACGTCATTAGACATCTGTGACGCCTCGTCGTGCGTAAATCCCAGGCTCGAGGTCATAAAATCGATGGAAGTTTGAACCATTCCGTCGACAGTCTGGTCCGGAGCAGTGAACGCTCCATTTTGATAGCAGAACTTGCAATACTCTGAGGATGCAGAGCCATCCGCCTCGGTGCCGCGGTTTTCAGCGGGCCCCTCGATGGGCATGCCGCAACTCTGACAACGTGTCTTTTCGTCCATTTAACCTAACCTCACCGCCGTCCCGTATGCGAGGACCTCTGTCGCTCCCTGGGAGAATTCAGTAGCGTCGTAGCGCATTCCGATGATCGCATCCGCGCCGATCTCGTGAGCATGCTGTACCATGCGGTTGAAAGCTTCCATCCGCGCTTCTTCACAAACAACCGTAAATTCCTCGATGTTGCCGCCGGCGATCGATTTCAACCCGCCCACGATACCGCGGCCGATGCCCGTCGCCCGCACCACGATACCTCGAACCACGCCGAGATATTCGAAGACCTGCTTTCCCTCGACATTAAAACCCGTGGTGACGATCATATTGGCCTCTTGATGTAAGGATGGTAGCGCGTAGGGGAGTTGAACCCCTCTTTCGAGGTTGAGAACCTCGCGTCCTAACCGATAGACGAACGCGCCGCGAGCTGCCGAACGGAGATTATAGCGTTTCGGCACCAAAAGTTCCAAGCTCGGAGTTCGTGTTCAGGTTGCGTTACGGTACACGAGGCCCTCAGCAACGGTGAAACAATAGCCTATTTCTTGACCTTCAGTTTCGGCGAGTCTGCATTCTTGAGGAGTTTCCAAACTATGGTGAGGTTTCCGCTCGAGTCCTTGTCGACAACCCGAAAGGCGGCGATAACATCACGCCGTTTATCGAAGTCCAGCTCGTTGTATGTGATGCCGTCGACCGATCGCATGAATTGGCCCCGGTAGGCGATCGACCTGAGCGCGAAAGTGGAATTTTCCTTGACTGGATGTCCTTTGCCGAACAATAAGCCGTCCGAATCGATGCCTTTTGCGAGCCGGGCATCGAATCGTATAAACTCTTCGCTATCACTGACCGGTTCAAGGCTCACCAGATATTTCATGCCTTTGGTGTCCAGGGTGACATCTTCGACCGCGACATCGCCGATATCGGCCATGATCACGTGCTGAAACACGCCGCCAGTCCTGAACACTCCATCGAACAAGATGACGTCCGCAAGCCGCGGAATGCGATAGCTCCCGGTCCGAAATGAATATGCGGTTCCGGCTCCCGGCATCCTGTACGGCAGGCATTTCTCGCTTGCCATGACTTCGTCGGCGTCTGAAATGCATGAGGATTCGGCGTTCAGCTTCACGATCCCCGTATTCTGCCCTTTTAGAAACTCCGCGTGCCTGGCCAGCACTGATTTGGCTACGGCGAGGACCCTGATCTCTTGCTTGCCCGGCCTGCGGTAAATGCCCTTCTCCGTGTCGAGCAGCGGATGACTCTCCGCCCGATCCTCCGGGATCATCATTTCTATGGATCGCAGCCGGTCGTAGCGCGGGTTGTCGGCACTGATGGGATGGCCACGGGTTGTGCTTGGGCTAGGCGTGGGTGTGGGCACCGCTTGAGCCTGTGCTAATGCAGCAGCATTGAGCAGCAAACCCATTGCAAATAGCAATTTGCAGAACCACATGATCCCGTCGGCCTCCGGTGTTGTCGCCTCAGAATACCATAAGATTTACATAGCATGGCAAAGTCACGACGAATGCGGGCCCCGTTTGTCAGATGCTTGTCGCATGTCCCGGCGACCCAGCTGGCGCAAGCCATGCCATAACGTCTCACCTTTGTTTTTTCAAATATCGTCCAAGGCAACGCAGACGCAAGGTGTTCTAACCGCGTCGGCGGCCGCGCGTCTACAGTAATTGTCAAGGAACTTATACTTGTCAAATGCCCTTATTAGCCGGGGTTATTTTGTCCCATGTCCCAGCGACCCAGCGCGCGCAAGCATGGCTGAAAGGATTGTGTCGTCCTGAAAAAAAGTTGACACCCTCGCGTGCTCATTCCTGGTGGAAGTTGTCAGTTGTGTCTTAGTCCTGAGCAAGGTTTACAGTACGTCTCCTTTTGTGCTTATGTCTCCGTTTTTCAAAGATCGTCCCGTTAGTTCCCAGTGCCGGCACCACTGTATCATTTGTTGCGTGCGTGGTCAAGTGTTTCATATACGACGGTGTAATTAGACCATCATATTGACTCCGGACG
>JBHENG010000075.1:0-9803 GCA_046262195.1 Pyrinomonadaceae bacterium
GGATAATCACCTCTAACTGCGGGATAAATCGTTTCGAATTTCGCGGCCCCCGCAATGTTCGTGTCCTGGCACTCAACGATACCCGCCATCTGGTAAAAGTGACGGGGAATGATGCGTTTGCGGTCCAGTCGGAATAAGGTTGACTACGCGGAATCAAAATGAAAACATTTCTTGTAGCATTTATCACGTCTTCTTTGCTTTTTATCTATTCCGGGGAAGTTTTTTCGCAGGGTGATGTTCGGTCAGCCACAGGTATGCCTATCCCGATAGGTGCACCCGTAATTTGGGGGCGGATCGAACTTCGGGGACTAAAATCATATGAGACCAAGCCCGCAGTTTTCGTCACACTTTTGGTACATGGAGCCCAGGTGGCTCGCGCTCAGGCAGATGACCGCGGTTATTATTTTATGCTCGAGAAGATACGTGAGGGAGCGGTTCTCTTCGTCACGGTGGGCGGCGAGGACGTAGGACAACAAGCTCTTTTTTTGGGCGGTGCTGAACGCAACGATTTCACGGTCAACTGGGCTGAGGGCGCGCGACCGGCTCCCCAAAATAAATCTATCAGGAGCGCGTATCCACGCAGCGAAACTAATGGACGATTGTTTGATCAGGCTGTGGCTACTAAGTTGAAGGATAAAAATGAGGCGGTCAAGATCTTTACCGAGCTGCTGACCCGTGACACACAGGATTTTGTCGCCTGGGCGGAACTCGGATCTCTATATTTTGCGCAGTCCAGGCATACGGACGCGGCCCGCGCGTATGAAAGTGCGATCAAGATAAAGCCGGATTATTCACTGGCATTAATGAACCTCGGCAAGCTGCATATGACAACAAAGTCTTATGAAGACGCCGTCATAGCATTTAATAAAGCCATTACGGCTGACCCACGATCGCCCGATGCCTACCACTACCTGGGCGAGGCTCACCTCCAGCTAAAACAGGGGTCTAAGGCTGTTCCGGTCCTCAACGAGGCGATTCGTCTGGATCCTGTCGGGAAGGCCGACATACACTTGAGGCTGGCAGCCCTCTATAATGCGGCCGGATTGAAGGATCGTGCCGCTGCAGAATACAAGCTCTTTATTGCAAAAAAACCTGATTATGCCGAAAGGGCAAAATTAGAAAAATATATCAAAGAAAATCTTAAATAAAAAAGAGGCCGCCTTTTTAGACGGCCTCTAACACTGAAAGTATTCAGCTCAAAAACTAAAAGTTATACCTCAGGAAGAACTGCATAAATCGCGGAGTTCCCTGGATAGCGGTATACCGACTAAAGTTAACCGTCGGCTGTTTTGTCGCTGGGTCGAGGGGGATTCCAAAACCGCTTCTGCTTCCGTCAATAGACCCAATCGCCTGATAGTTAAAGAGATTGAAGATGTCAAAACGGATTTGCATCCCATGATCCTCGCTCCACGGCATCTTGAATGTCTTGGCCATGGAAATATCGGTGGTCCAGGTCCCGACATTTCTAAAGACGTTTCGCTCACCTGTTTCGCCCGGGCGGGCATTGCGGAAGCTTTGGAATGCCTCGACCGTATTGCAGCCGAATAACGCTCCGCCTCGTATCGGACAGGTGTCGACGTTTCTGATTCTGGTCGAGTTGCTCTGCACATTCCAGTTGGTTGCCCAGCGTGCGTCATCGTAAGGAGTTGAGATCGGTAGTCCCGAGTTATAGCGGACAATGCCCGCCAGCTGCCAGCCGCCCACAACTGAATCTACGAAGCTGTTTGTGCCGCCGAGCAGCCACCGTCCCTTTCCGACCGGGAGCTGCCACACAAAGTTAGTGTTGATTATGTGTCGGACATCAAAATCCGAGAACGCATAATTATCTCGCTGGCGGAATGGATTCAAAATATTGACGCCCGTGGTGCTCGCGGTCTGCAGCCCGGAGGCGTCATCCTTTGAGTTTGAAAGCGTGTAGTTGAAATCCACCGTCAACGCCTTTCTGAACCGCTGACGAAGGGAGAGCGTAAACGCCCGGTAGTCCGAATTTCCAACCGAACTCCATGTCCCAAGGGTTCCATATTGCGGCTGGTAGAAGACATGGCAAGCAGGGTCGAATGGCCGGGGAGGATTGCAGACAGAATTTCCCAGCGTGGAGATCTCAAACAGGACGCTTGTCCAATCGTTTCCATAGTTATAGAAACTTGAATTCCCCCCCAGGGCCGTTGGAACCGTAAGAGCGTATACAGCCTGGGTTTGATTATATGCGGAATTCAATCCAAGCAGGCTCGCAAGGTTTGACGGGAAAAGGTTCGCGAAATACGGGATTTGGGTGACCGCCGACACTGGGGTGCCTGCGGATCTGAGTGTTTCAAGCCGGCCACCTGCCGTGTACCAGTCTACGCCGGATGCCGGATCGCGCAAATTGTTGATCGACATTACGTCCCGCGTAGCCAGTAGATTTCGCGCATTGCGCCCGATAAAGGACAGCTGAATAATGGTTCCAAACGGAAGTTCACGCTCATATGTGGCGCTGTAATTGTAATGAGTCGGAGCGATGATCGTGTCGTCAAGGCTCGTCTCGATATTCCCCGGGAACGCACGGGTGCGAGGTGTGCGCGGGAACGTGATATTACCGGGAACAACCACGCCGGGTAAGCCTCGGACGGTTTGTCCAAAGCCAGTAAAACGAGGCCCCGGATTTGTCGTCAGATTATATGTGTTGGCGGATGTCACGGTGCCGGAGGAGAAGCCCACCGTATTATTTAGATCAAAGTTCACCGCTAACTGCTGGCCATAATAGTCATTGAACATGGCAAATCCGCCACGAAAAACTGACTTGCCGCTATCACCGAACAATGTGTGCAGGAAGCCTGACTTAAATTCAGGTGACCACGAAGCAGCGATCCGCGGTTGAAAATTGTTCTTGTCATATTGATATGCGCCGCTTCGCCCGTTGGCGGGTCCCGAGAGATCCAACGAGATCAAGTCGTTGTACGGTTTCCCGGCATTCATCCCCTCGATCCTTCGCTCGAAGAATTCCCCGAGGCTGATGTTCGGCTTTACTTCAAATCCGAACATTTCGTAAACGGGTTTGCTGATGCCGTAACGCAGTCCAAAAGTGACCGTCAGATTCGACCGGATTTTCCAGGAATCCTGCGCATACACGTCATACTCTTCCGTGGCAAATGTCCTCTTACTGGGCGAACCAGCGGGAAGCAGCGTCCCGTCTTTATCGAAGATAAAGTTGGCCGTGAACTGGCTGAAACGACCGATCAGGGCCGTTACCGCATTTTGAACCGGTGTGATATCGCCGCCCGAGATATTGAAGCCGGCTGCGATGATCGGCGAAGTTATGGACGTCCCACCGCCGGGATAGAACGACGGATTGGTGATCGCGTCGTCGAATGACCTGGCAAAAGATGTACGCTGGTTACGAATGATCCGGATATTAGTTCCAAATTGTAGAGAGTGGCTGCCTTTGTTCCATGATAGATCGTTCGTAAAGTTCTGTACCGGCGTCACGCGACTCAATGTCCGCGAATATAGGAATGGGCTGTAAATGAATCGGAATGACGTCGAATTTTCACCAGAATCACCTTGCGTACTAAAAGCATCTCGGGTTCGCCCGTACCGAAAGTTGTTCACCAGATTATTTGAAATGGTCCATGCATGCCCGGCAGCGATTCCTGTCGGATGGTTCCATGTCGTGGGGGCAGGCGTATCAGGGAAATTCGGCGCGTTGCCAAGTTCGTCCTGTATGTAGTTCCCTCTGGCAAACACCTGATGCTTTTCGTTTATGTTGAAATCAAAACGCGCAACATGCGAGTTTCTTACCTCAGTGATTGGAGCATTGAATCTAAACCCGGCGGTATTCAATAATCTGCCGGGTGCGCTGTCGCCCGCATTGAAATCGTTGGCCGGGTACTTTGCGGCTGCGGCCGCCAGGGCCGCTATCGCGGCAGGGTTCGTTCCCGCGTTTGGGAAAATAGTCGCAATTTGAGCCGCGGTGATCTGCGAAATAGCGCCCGTCGCTGCATCGCGATATCGCACGATTCCCTGCCCCAATGTCGGCAGCGGCACCGTGCGGGTGACGGGAACGCCGCGCCTCTCTCTCCGTCCTTCATAGCTGTAGAAGAAGAACACGCGGTCCTTAATAACGGGACCTCCCAACGCTCCACCATAGAAGTGTCGTCTTCTTGCCGGCCGTGCAACTCCCGCCCGATTATTGAAGAAATCGTTGGCGTCAAAGAAGTCGTTTCGACCTCCATAGAACAGTGCGCCATCGAAGTCGTTTGATCCCGATTTGGTTACCAGCGAGATCTGCGCACCGGAGGAACGTCCCTGGTTTGCATTTGCATTAGATGTGGTAACGCGAAACTCCTCGATCGCCTCAGCATTCAAACGTAGCACCGGTGCGGACAACGAATTTGTCTGAGCTTCGTTGATGTCGACACCGTCGAGGGTGATGTTGGACTGGTCGCTGCGAGCGCCCGCCACATATCCCTCCTTGGTAACGCCCGCCTGCAATGTCAACAACGTGGCGGGGTTGCGGTCGGCGAGCGGAAGTGCTGTGATCTGTTGGTTTGTAAGAACCGTACCAAGCGATGCATCTTCAGTATTCACAGTCAATACCTCGCCGCTGGTCACCGTGACCGTCTCTGTGACCGCACCGACTTCAAGGGAAAAATCAAATGTTGAAGATGTATCGACCAATGCCTTTACATTTGTCGAAACGGATCTTTTGAATCCGGGGGCCTCGACCTGGGCTACATAGACATCCGGCGGTACGCTCGTAAAAGTGTAAGAGCCATTATCGTCGGTTGTTGTGGTGCGACTAAAATTCTTTCCTTCATTTTTCAGTGTTACGGTTGCACCGGCTATGACCTTTCCTTGCGCATCCGAAATGGTACCTGTTATGCGTGAGGTACCGATCTGAGAAACCGCCGTACCAACAAAGGCTACGGAAATCAGCAATGTCAGAAAGCCTACGGCTTTCAGCATTCTGGAGAGACTAAGTAGCATATTTCCTCCTCTGAAAATAAACCAATTGTGACGAAACTGAGATTGGTGTGTAACTGAAGTATAAATCAGGCATTTTTCGTTCCATAGTCAGAGAGCCACGTATTACTAACATTTACAGCCGTTTCACGGCCAGCAAAGCACCACGCGACCGCAGTTTATTGGATAATATTCAAAATTTTGTAATAAATTGCGCTTCAGCCACAGATAAACACGGACAAGCAGACGCCGACAACAGATGTCGGCCCGGATCTGGACGGCGACGGATGTCCCATTTCTCGCAAATGAACTCGCCGATTTACTGCCAGGCGTCAAATTCTAATTTTTGCCGCGATCGCCTTCACGGCCGTTGCGGCCT
This sequence comes from Pyrinomonadaceae bacterium, assembly GCA_046262195.1. Classification (GTDB taxonomy): domain Bacteria; phylum Acidobacteriota; class Blastocatellia; order Pyrinomonadales; family Pyrinomonadaceae; genus OLB17. Next base: position 5,321 of record JBHENG010000075.1, read on the forward strand.
GTCCAACCGCTCCGCTTATCGTTGGAGCCTGTGGGTTAGCGACATCACCGATCGCAAAAATGTCGGCTTTACCGGTGGAACAGTCGCTGCTTACACGGATGTAACCGCTTGCATCCAGGTCTAACTGGCCGCTAAACAGCTCCGTGTTCGGCACAACGCCGATCCTGATAAGCACCTGATGGACCTCGAGTTCTGACTTGGACCCAGACCCTATGTCTTCTATTAACGCCCGTTCGACTGCTTCCCTGCCCGTGATGGCAGAAACTCGACTGTCGGTCATAAAATGGATATTATTCCGCTCAACGGCCCGCGAGTAAAACTCATCTCTCGCGGTGAACACATTGCGGCGGTGCACCACAAACACTCTCTCCGCCGTTTCGCTCAGGATCAACGCGTTCTCGATGGCCGCATCGCCGCCGCCAACGATGAGAACGCGTTTTCCAGACACCAGGTGCTTTGCCTTCGCGCCGCTTTCCAAAATACCGCGGCCCGAAAATTCAGTTTCACCCGGAATGCCAAGTTTTCGTCGACGTACGCCGGTTGCAATGATGATGGCCTTAGCTTCGACTCGTTCGCCATCGTTGAGAAGCGCCCATTTTTCAGCTAAGTTAACCTCGACGATCGCAGCACCGGCGTGGGCGGCATCAATACTCCCTTCGAGCTGCGACAAAAATCGATCGCACATCTCCTGCCCGTCGCCTGCAACGATGCCGAGGTGATTGCGAATGGGATTGAAAGTATATTTTAGTTGACCGCCGAGTTCCCTTTCTTTTTCCAATAGAATGGCGTTCAGTCCGAGCTCGGCGCACCAGAGGAGAGCTGATAGGCCCCCCGGCCCACCACCAACAATCATTACGTCAAAATGGCCTCCTTTTGCTCCCATAAACAGGCGTCAGCCGCTCCCGGTTACAACTTTTTGTCAACGGAGTTTGCCACTTTTTGTCACCGTCACGCAAGAGCGGAGCGTCGCCGCCAACTATATCTCACTTCACAATTCCGGTTTGCCCTTTATTTTATTATGTTTGGCGACCACCGGGCACGCATTCGCCGCGCCCCAGTGTTGGCACTTTTATTGCTTATAAATCTAAGTTGAAGGTCGGCGCTGGCCCCTCTGGACGCCGTCATACTGCACCTCATTAATTAGCTTTATAAGATTATGCGATTAGAATTCGAATCCCACAGCTCCACCGCTGCAATCGTCCAAAAACTAGCTGCTGACGCCCCAGGTGAGCCAACGGATTTTGGAACACTGCTGAAAAAGGGCATCGCCGCCGCACAAAGCGGTGAACGCGATGCGGCAAGGACCCTGCTTGTTAAAGCAGCTGAGATGAACCCGATAAGCGAAGATGCGTGGATGTGGTTAGCCTCGATCAGTGATTATCCCGAAGAGCTGCTTGCGTCACTCAACCACGTGCTCAGGATCAATCCGTCGAATAAGCAGGCGCAGGAATGGCGTTCCGCGACCGTCTCGCTTCTTGCCAGGACGCTCGTTCAGCGGGCCGTGGCGGCCAACAAGCAGGGCTCCGTCGACCTTGCCATGCAATGTCTCGACCAGGCGATCGCCTATGACGAATCTTGTGAAATGGCATGGTTCTGGAAGGCTTCGCTTACAGAAAGTCTCGAGCAAAAACTCAGCTGTCTTGAACGGGTCTTAGCGATCAATCCCGACAACAAAGACGCGGCCGATGCTTTGGCAATGCTGCAGCCGAAAAAGGATCCCCGTGCTGTTCTGGATGAGGCGAAGTCCGCCGCAGCCGCCGGCAAACGCAAAAAGGCGGTCGAAATGCTTGATGCGTTCTTAGAAGAAGCTCCCGGCGATGTCGACACATGGATCCTCAAATCACATCTTTCCCTTTCGATGGACGAGAAGATCAAATGTCTCCAAAAGGCGCTGGAGTTAGAACCAGACAATACCACGGCCCGGTCGGCATATGATTTCCTGACTTCGTCCATGGGTTGGGAGCCCGTTGAGACAGATGCAACGGCGAGCGACGCGAGCGCCGAAGCAGCACCGCCCTCACCGGCCGTTGTTTCTGGAAACGTAGTTGGTGTGGTCAAGCACGGGGCCGCCCCTGATCTGGATCTGTTGTCTGTAGATGAGCTTTTTGACAACGAAGAGCCCGTGTCAAATTCCGATGTATTTTTCGAACACCAGACTGAAACGGCTTACGCCGGCTGCGACAACCACGACAGCATTGCCTCGGAACCGGCAAAGAATGCCGTCTGTCCAATTTGCCGAGCCAGTAACGAGCCACTGGCGTTCCGGTGTGCGGCCTGTGGAGCGACGCTGAGCCTGTCGGACATTGAGCTGCTACTTTCGCCGACGTCCGCGGACAGAGAGACTGTCCAGCAGGCTGTGACCCGGATGGAAGCCGAATGGAATCTCAGAGAATTTGACGAGCAGGAACTTACCGCCCTTGCCATCGCGCATTTCAATCTGAATAACCCCGGCCCCGGGTTAAAGTACCTGCAGGAGGCCTCAAGACTTAATCCGAACAACGTCATCTTGTCGGGACAGGTAAACACCATCGCAATTCGTCTCGATGAAATCCGCCGGCAGGCGGAAATGCATGAGTCGATGCCACGATCCAAGACCATTCTAGTGGTCGATGACAGTGCGACCGTGCGCAAGCTCATCTCAGGAAAGCTTGAAAAATCGGGTCACAACGTGGTTTGTGCCGTTGACGGCGTCGACGCCTTAGAGAAGCTCGCCGAGACCTCGCCCGACCTGGTGCTGCTGGACATCACCATGCCGCGAATGGACGGTTACGAAGTATGTAAGCAGATCCGCGCAAATCCCGCCGCAAAGGACACACCTGTCGTGATGATCTCCGGCCGCGACGGATTCTTTGATAAGGTCCGGGGCAAAATGGCGGGAACGACGGCGTACATCACAAAACCCTTCGGTCCTGAAACACTGATGAAAGCCCTCGAAACCTATCTCCTCCCCGAGGGACATCCCGACGCTATCGGTTCATAGATCTCACATCGAGACCGGCGGGTAAAATGGACCGCGACGAATTACAATCTTTCATCACATCGGCCGAGAAGGACCTGGCCATGGTGCGCCGCAGCCTTTTGGTCAGCGCTCAGGCCGGCGGTTCTGATCTTGCGTGGGCGTCCCGCAGCCTCGCTCGAATAAGAGAGGACGCGTCGGCGAATGGAATGGCCGCGATCGCCGGCCTCGCCCAAAAGTGCGAAACCTCCATTGCTCTTGTGTCCGCCTCAGATGCGGGGCCTTCGCACGCCTACGAAATACTCGATGATCTTGCGCGGATAGAGGCAGCATTATGGTCTGACCTGTTTTGGTCCGATGAACTCGGTTTCGACATCGAGCAATTTGTCGACAGTTCATTTGACGCGTTGTTCCCGACCGCCGACAATGCGCCCCCGGCCGCCGTTCCCGACGGCTTTTTTGCGGATGAGGAGACGCTCGAGATATTCCGCGGTGAAGCAGATGAGCTGCTGCGCGGCATTCGCGATGATCTCGCCGCATTGAGTCAGGCCCCACGCGATCTCGATCGTCTCTGGTCGATTCGACGAAACCTCCATACTTTCAAGGGCTCCGCGGGCATCATCGGATTACAGAATGCATCGGAAGCGGCGCACCGGATGGAAGACGTCGTTATTCAGATGGCCGATGGCGGCGGTGGAGCCAGCTCAGCGGCAGTTGATTCATTGACCATTCCGTTTAAATATCTGGAATCGACCGTATTCCCATCCCAAGGCGCCGAAATAAATAACGCTAGACCCAGACCCGGTACGCCCAGGCCTGACGCCAGCGTGCCCGACGTTCAAACGGAAGAGAGCGTGAAACGGGCTGCTACGGCCGTCGTCCGCGTGTCTCTGGCACGACTTGACGCGATCGTCGCGGTCACGCGCGAGCTGCTGACGAACCGTGCGGAGCTGGCCGTAAATTTTCCTGCAAATAACGGCGTCACAGACCTCATCGAGTCGCAAAAGAGTTTGATCGATGAGCTGCACGCAAAACTCATCGGCCTTCGGATGGTCAGGTTCGGGACGTTGCAGACGCGCCTGACCAGGGCCGTTCAGTCGACCTGTGACGACGAGGGGAAAAACGCATCACTCCGTGTCGAAAATGGCGATATCGAGGTCGATACTCAGTTGATAGACACATTGATCGAGCCGCTGCTGCACCTGCTGAAAAATGCGGTTGTGCACGGCCTTGAAGCGCCCGATACGCGACGGCTGCTCGGCAAAGACGAATCGGGACTTATTCGCGTCCGGCTTGAAACTGAGCCGCGAGTTCTGCGGCTGTCCGTAACTGACGATGGCAGCGGCATTCCCGTCCAAACGCTAAAGGAAAAGGCGGTCCTGAAAGGGCTGATCAAGCACGAGGAGCTTGATTCCATCACCGACGACAGTGTGCTCCAATTGATCTTTGAGCCGGGCCTGACCACCGCGGAAAAAGTCGACCTAAATGCCGGGCGTGGTGTCGGCATGAGCATAGTGCAGGAGAGGG